>JBKPFU010000001.1:0-35267 GCA_046728975.1 Actinomycetota bacterium
CTCGGGGCGCAGGCTGCCGAGATCGCTTCGCGGCTGGGCGTCGCCGGGGCCCGTTTCGTGCCCGGACCGCTTCCCGAACGCTCCGCGACGGTCGTCGAAAAGCAACAAAACGCGCGCCTAGACGTCAAAGATGAAGACCGCGACGAGGGAGCCCGGCTGGCGGCTCCAATCGCGGACGAAAAGCTCCGCAAAATGGTCGCGAGAGCGGCTGCTGCAAGCCTCGCGAGAGCCCGGAACAGCCGCTGACTCTGGTAGACTGTGAGGGCGCTATAAAGGCCGCGTTTGCAGGCCTTTTTTACTATGGCTGAAGCTGCTTACACCGCAAAAGACATCACGGTCCTCGAAGGGCTCGAGCCGGTCCGCCTGCGTCCGGGCATGTACATCGGCTCCACGGGTGCGCGAGGCCTCCACCACCTCATCTACGAGGTGGTCGACAACTCCGTCGACGAGGCTCTGGCGGGCCGGAACGACCGCGTCGAGGTCACGCTCCACCCCGACAACTCCGTGACTGTGCGCGACTGGGGCTCGGGCATTCCCGTCGAGGTGATGAAGGACCAGGGCCTGCCGGCGGTGACAGTCGTGCTTACGAAGCTCCACGCAGGCGGGAAATTCGGCGGTGAGACCTACAAGGTCTCGGGCGGGCTTCATGGCGTCGGCGTCTCGGTCGTCAACGCCTTGTCGGAGTGGCTCAAGGTCGAGGTGCGCCGCGACGGGAAGACATACAGGCAGGAGTTCGCGCGGGGAGAGCCGACCACGGACCTCGAGGTCGTCGGCAAGTCGCAGAAGAAGGACACGGGCACGACGATCTCATTCCTGCCCGACCTGGAGATTTTCGACGACGTGGAGTGGACGCGCGACACGCTCGTGCAGCGGCTGCGCGAGACGGCTTTCCTGACGAAGGGCCTGCACATCTGCCTGATCGACGAGCGCGAAGGCGACGATCGCGTCGAGTTCTACTACGAGGGCGGGATCCGGGACTTCGTCAAGCACGTGAACCAGGCGAAGGACCCCGTGCACAAGCACGTCGTCTACTTCGAGGGCTCGCCCAACGGCGGCTCGGCCGAGCAGGGCACGGTCGAGGTGGCGATGCAGTGGAACACCTCGTACGTCGAGTCGGTCTTCTCGTTCGCGAACAACATCAACACCCATGAGGGCGGAGCGCACCTCTCGGGGTTCAAGGCAGCGCTGACCGGCACGCTCAATCGATACGCCCGCCAGACCACCCTTCTGAAGGAGAAGGAGGAGAACCTCGAGGGCGAGGACGTTCGCGAGGGGCTGACCGCGGTGATCTCGGTCAAGCTGCGCGACCCTCAGTTCGAGGGACAGACGAAGACGAAGCTCGGGAACCCGTGGGTCGAGGGTCTCGTTCGAACGGCGGTCAACGAGAAGCTGCTCCAGTTCCTCGAGGAGCACCCGACAGACGCGCGTCAGATCATCAACAAGGCGATCGCGGCCCGGAACGCGCGTCAGGCGGCGCGCAAGGCTCGGGAGCTCACTCGCCGGAAGAGCGCGCTCGAGTCAGGTTCGCTGCCGGGGAAGCTGGCCGACTGCCAGATCAACGATCCGGAGGCGGCAGAGCTCTTCCTCGTCGAGGGAAACTCGGCCGGCGGCTCTGCCGTCGACGCGCGCGACCGCACCTTCCAGGCGATCCTGCCGTTGCGCGGCAAAGTGATCAACTCGGAGAAGAACCGGATCAACAAAGTGCTCTCGAACGCCGAGATCCAGTCGATGATCACCGCGATCGGGAGCGGCATCGGCGACGAGTTCGACATCACGAAGCTGCGCTACCACCGCGTGATCGTCATGACCGACGCGGACGTGGACGGCTCGCACATCCGGACGTTGATCCTGACCTTCCTCTATCGCCAGATGCCCGAGCTCGTCGAGCGCGGCCACGTCTACATCGCGGTGCCGCCGCTCTATCGAGTGAAGATGGGCAACCAGGAGCGCTACGTCGAGAAGGAATCGCAGTTCGAAGAGCTTCTTGCGCGCGAGCGGGTGACGGATATCGAGGTCATCGCGCGGGGCAGCAAACCGCAGAAGCTGACGGAGGCGAAGTACTGGAAGTTCGCGCGCGCGCTGAACGAGTTCGAGGGCTGGGCGTCTCGCCTGCGCGCCGACTTCGGGTCGGCGCCGGCCAATTTCGTCACTGCACACCGGCTCGTCGAGACCGACGCGTCCGCGCTTGGGGATTTGAAGAAGAGCCTCGAGGCGGTGAGCGAGAACGGACATGAGCTGTCCGTCGTCGAGAAGAAGCCCGAGGGTGTGGTCGTCAAAGTGATCGAGCGCGAGACGAGTGCCGCGACCCACGTGACCGTCCCGGCCGAACTGCTCACGTCGCCGGTCTACGAGAATCTGCGCAAGACCTACGCTCGGCTCGCGGATATCGTCGGCGCGCCTCCGTTCACGCTTTCGCTCGGCAAGAAGGTGCGCCAGGCGGAGACGTTCGAGGAGCTTCGCCATGAGCTTCTCGATCTGTCGAAGGAAGGGATTCAGGTCAGCCGCTTCAAGGGCCTCGGCGAGATGGACAAGGAGGAGCTGGCGGACACGACGATGAACCCGGCCAACCGGATGCTGATCCGGGTCGAGGTCGAGGACGCGGCCGCAGCCGACCTGATGTTCTCGATGCTGATGGGCGACCAGGTGGAGCCGCGCCGCAACTTCATCGAGCAAAACGCAAAGGACGTCAGGTTCCTTGACGTCTGATCGAGATTTGGATGTCTAGCGTCGAACCGCTCGGCGCCGGACGGATCGAGGCGCGCGAGCTCGAGCAGGAGATGCGCTCGAGCTTTCTCGATTACGCGATGAGCGTGATCGTCTCGCGCGCCCTCCCGGACGTGCGCGACGGCCTCAAGCCGGTTCATCGGCGTGTGCTCTACGCGATGCACGAAGCAGGCCTTCAGCCCGGTCGTCCGAGGCTGAAGTGCGCGCGGGTCGTCGGCGACGTCATGGGCGCGTACCACCCACATGGCGACACAGCGATTTACGACACCCTCGTGCGGCTCGCGCAGCCTTTCTCGATGCGCTACCCGCTCGTCGACGGCCAGGGCAACTTCGGGAACATCGACGATTACCCCGCAGCCGCGATGCGCTACACCGAAGCTCGGCTCGCACGGATGGCGACCGAGCTGCTCCGTGACATCGACGCCGACACCGTCGACTTCGCGCCGAACTACGACGAGTCGCGCCGCGAGCCCACCGTGCTGCCGTCGCGGTTCCCGAACCTGCTGGTCAACGGCTCGGCCGGGATTGCCGTCGGGATGGCGACGAACATCCCCTCGCACAACCTCAACGAGGTCGCCGATGCCCTCGTGGCGATGATCGACGACCCCGACATCGACGTCGCGCGGCTCACGAAGCACATCAAGGGCCCCGACTTCCCGACCGGCGGGATCATCGTCGGTCGCGAGGGGATCCGCGAGGCATACCGCTCAGGCCGCGGTCGCATTGTCACGCGCGCGCGTGCTCACATCGAGGAGCTACGCGGCGGAAAGACGGCGATCATCGTCAACGAGCTGCCGTTCGCGGTGAAGAAGGGCGGGGACGCCGGCGTGATCAAGAAGATCGCCGATCTCGTCAACGACAAGGTCCTTCCCGAGATCTCAGACGTCAAGGACCTGTCCGACCGGACCGGGATGCGGATCCAGGTCGAGCTCAAGCGCGAGGCCGTGCCGCAGGTCGTGCTCAACAAGCTCTTCAAGCACACGCCGCTGCAGTCGACCTTCGGCTACAACGCGGTCGCGCTGGTCGACGGTGTGCCGCGGACGCTGGGGCTCCGCGATCTGCTCGGCCACTACCTCGAGTTCCAGCGCGAAGTCGTCACCCGCCGGTCGAAGTACGAGCTGCGCAAGGCCGAGGCGCGCGCACATGTCCTGCAGGGCTACCTAATCGCGCTCGACAACCTGGATGCCGTCATCGCCCTGATCCGGGCCGCCGAAGACACCGATGCTGCGCGCGAGGGCCTGATGCGCGAGTTCGAGCTGTCGGAGGTCCAGGCACAGGCGATCCTTGACCTTCGCCTCCGCGCGCTGACCGCGCTCGAGCGCCGGCGCGTCGAGCAGGAGCACAAGGACCTGCAGGAGCGGATTGCGGAGCTGCGCGGGATTCTCGGCGACGAGGCTCGCATCGACGGCCTGATCCGTGAGGAGCTGCTCGAGATCAAGCGGATCTACGGCAAGAACGACGACCGGCGCACGGAGATTGTGGCCGCTGAGGGCGAGCTCGAGCTCGAGGACCTGATCGCGGAAGAGGACATGGTGATCGCGATCACGCGCTCGAACTACATCAAGCGTCTACCGGTGACGACGTACCGCGAGCAGCGCCGTGGTGGCCAGGGCGTGATGGGGATGGATCTGAAGGACGAGGACTACATCGAGCACCTGTTCGTCGCGTCGACCCACGATTACATTCTCTTCTTCACCAACGTCGGCAAGGTCTATCGGCTCAAGGTGCACGAGCTGCCGCTCGGGTCGCGGCAGTCGAAGGGGCGCGCGATCCAGAACCTGCTGCCGTTTCGCCAGGACGAGCAGGTGCGCGCAGTCATCCAGACGCGCGACTTCGGCGAGGCCAAGTTCCTCGTCTTCGCGACCAAGAACGGCATCGTCAAGAAGACGGAGCTCGCGGCCTACAACACGCCGCTTCGCGCGGACGGGATCATCGCGATCAAGATGCGCGACAGCGACGAGCTCGTCGGCGTCCGCCACTCGACCGGAAACGACGACGTCCTGCTCGTCTCTCGCAAGGGTCAGGCGATCAGGTTCAGCGAAGACGACGTCCGCTCCATGGGCCGCGATACCGCCGGCGTCAAGGGGATGGGCTTGCGCAAGGGCGACGAGGTCATCTCGTGCGACGTTGTCGCCGTCAACGAAGGCGACCTGCTGGTCGTGACCGAAAACGGCTTCGGCAAGCGCACGAAGCTCGGCGACTATCCACGGAAGGGGCGCGGGGGCCTGGGCGTGAAGACGGTGCAGCTGACGCAGGCAAAAGGCCAGCTCGCCGGGGCCCGGGTCATTCGGGACGGCTATCAGGTGATGCTGATCTCGACGGGCGGGACCGTGATCCGGATGTCGGCCGACGACATCAAACGCGCCGGCCGGGCGACGCAGGGCGTGATCGTGATGCGATTGAAGGGCGACGAGCGTGTCTCGGCACTCGCGCCGGTGGTGGAGACGGCCGCCGAGGAGGAAACGGACGCGGAATCCGCGTAGAGCGGATAGTTTCGCTCGGATTTACTTCGTTTCCTCTTCACAAATCGACGGCTCCGTTATAGGCTTCGCTCGGGGGTCGAGAACGACTTGAAAGAGGGCCTCATGGCATTTACTAAGCAGATCGATTTCCTCGAGCCGATCAATCTCGCGGAACACCTCGACAAAGTCGAGCTCTACTTGGGGCAGGTATGCCAGATCGCGGGCATCTCGAAGATGCAACTCGATTACTGGACGAATAAGGCCCAGATTCCGACCAAGGGGAAAAAACAGCGGATCTACGACATTGACGCGCTCGAGACGGTCATGCTGATCAAGCAGGCGAAAGACAAGGGTCTCAATCTCGGCGCAGCGATCGACGCGGCCCGGCGCTTCAGGGAAATGAAGGCCGAGCCGACTGCTCAGGCTTCCTTGTAGGAGAGCCTGACGAAATACACGCTGAGCCGCCGGAACGCGCTGGAACGGCGCGAGGCGGCGTCCTCGGTCGTGTCCGTATTTCTCAATACGAACGCTCCCTGCGTCCTTGCCTCGCGCCGCCCATCGCGCGCCGGCGACGAGCGGGATTCCGTCAGACCCTCCTCGTCACGAGGGGAGGGCAGGAGGCGCGGGCACGCGCGCAGGCGAGGCTTTGCGGAGAGCCGCCGCTGCCTCCTCGGGCGGAACGGGGTTGACGTAGCACCCGGCGCCGAGCTCCAAGCCGGCAAGCAGCGACAGCCGCGGGAGTACCTCGATGTGCCAGTGGCCACGCTCGCCGAAGGGCGCCGTGTGCAGCCAGGCGTTCAGCGGCCGCAGGCCCTCCACGGCGAACAGACGGCGCAGGCCTTCCGCAAGCAGCTGCAGCGCCGGCGCCAGCCGCTCGCTCGCGAAGCCGTCGTTCTCGTGCTCGAGCGGGGCGATCAGCAGCTCGTAGGCAAGCCGCCCCGCATACGGGCAGAGCAGTACGAGGCCGTCGCGTTCCGCGATGACTCTCGATCCGTCCGCGCGTTCCTGCTTCAGGAGTCGGCAGAGCGCGCAGTCGCCGACCACGCGGATCCGCTCCGCGGCGGGAACCGGCGGCTCCTCCTCGAGCCACACGAGCTGGGAGTGTGAGTGGCCGAGGCTCGCGCCAGCGTCGCGGCCTTCGTTCACGAGCGCCTGCACGTACGTGAAGCCCTGGCCCTGCGCGCTCTCGGCACGGGCGCGCCAGGCCTCGCCCACCCGCTCGAGGTCCGAGTCCTCGAGGTCGGCCATGGAGCGCAGATGGCGCGGCGTGTGCACCACCACCTCCTGACGCCCGAGCGCCGGGTACTTGTTCGGGACGACCCGGACGAGCCAGCCGGTGGTGTCCGGCTGCCGGTCGCCTTCGGCGATCGCGAAGGTCTCGGGCGGCGTTAGGGCCTCGCGTCCCTCGCAAAACGGGCAGGAGGCGAGCTCGTCGGCGGAAGGCGGGTCGATCTCGCCGCTGTGTGCGCCCGGCCGCTGGGCGCGGACAGGCGCGACGGCGACCCAGTGGCCGGTGAGTGGGTTCCGCCGCAGCTCAGGCGGCGGTTGGTCGCTCAGTTTCCGTCCCCGCCGGTGCCGCTACGGTCCAGGAATGGCTTGATCAGGTCGATCGGAGCCGGGAAGACGATCGTGGTGGACTGCGACGAGCCCAGCTCCAGCAGCGTCTGCAGGTAGCGGAGCTGCAGCGCGATCGGGTGGTCGGCGAGCACGTTGGCGGCATCCTTCAGGCGCTCCGAAGCCTGGTACTCGCCCTCTGCGTTGATCACCTTCGCGCGGCGCTCGCGCTCGGCTTCGGCCTGTCGAGCCATCGCCCGCTGCATGCCGGAGGGGATCTCGACGTCCTTGACCTCGACGATCGAAACCTTGATCCCCCAAGGCGAGGTCGCCTCGTCGATGATCTCCTGCAGGATCGAGTTGATCTTGTCGCGCTCCGCGAGCAGTTCGTCGAGCAGGTGCTGGCCGAGCACGGAGCGCAGCGTCGTCTGCGCGATCTGCGAGGTCGCGACCATGAAGTTCTCGACCTGGACGATCGCGTTCTTCGGCTCGACGATGCGGAAGTACGCGACCGCGTTCACCCGAACGGGGACGTTGTCCTTGGTGATGACCTCCTGCGGCGGGATGTTCAGCGTGATCGTCCGCAGGTCGACCTTCACCATCCGGTCGACGACCGGGATCAGGATGAACAGCCCCGGGCCCTTCGGCTGCGGGAGCAGGCGGCCGAGCCGGAAGATGATCCCGCGTTCGTATTCGCGCGCGACCTTGATCGCCGAGATCAGGAAGAGCACGACGAGAAAGACGACGGCGATGAGCGCGATCAGGGCAGCGGTCACGGCTCGATCGTACTAGGAGGGCTCGGCGAATATGC
This sequence comes from Actinomycetota bacterium, assembly GCA_046728975.1. GTDB lineage: Bacteria > Actinomycetota > Thermoleophilia > Gaiellales > Gaiellaceae > JBKPFU01. The sequence continues at coordinate 7,552 of JBKPFU010000001.1, forward strand.
GCTGAGCCGCCGGATCACGCTGGGGAACGGCGCGAGGCGACGTCCTCGGTCGCAGCCTACGGCTCCTTACTTGACGTAACGAACTCACCCAGCCAGTTCGTGCTTCTCGCACTGTCCATCGCGCCCCGGCGACGAGTGGAATCCGCCGAACCCTCCTAGGCCACCCTCGGCTCGGCCGGAGCATCCACCGGCTCGACGTCGAGAACGAGCCCGTCGTCTGCGATCCGCTCGACTCGGACGCGCTGACCCGGCCGCAGCGGCTCCTCGCCCGATCGCGCGCGCCAGAGCTCGCCGTGTACGAAGACGAGCCCCTCACCCCGCACCTCTCCGACCTCGCCCACCATCGTCTGGGCGCCGACACTGACAGGCTGCCGTTTCACCTGCACGGCCTTCGTCAGGGCGAACACCCAGAACGCTCCGATCAGGACCGCGAGCGTGACGACGAGCGGCGTGTTCGGGTGGTACGGCTGCGGGGCGTTACGGAACAGCATCAGCACCCCGATCACGAGGCTGATGATTCCGGAGACCGCCAACGTTCCGTGACTGACGAAATGCGCTTCGAGCACGAGCAGGGTGATCCCGAGGAGGAGCAGCACGAGCCCTGCCCAGCTGATGGGCAGAACCGAGAAGCCGAAGAGCGCCGTCACGAGCGCCACCGCACCAAGCGCTCCGGGCAGCACCACTCCGGGGTGGAAGATCTCGTACCCGATCCCCGCGATGCCGGCCAGGAAGAGCAGCGTGATCAGGTTCGGGTCGATCAGCGTGTTCAGCAGGCGGGTGAAGAACCCGGGCTTCACCTCGACGATCTCGGCGTTCTTCGTGTGCAGCACGTAGTGGTTCGGCACAGTCCGCCGTCCGTCGATTTTGTTCAGGAGCGCGGGCAGTGTTGGCGCCATCACGTCGATCACGTGCATTCGGAGCGCCTCATCCGCGGTGAGATTCGATGCCTTCCGTACCGCGGCGTCCGCCCAGGCGGCGTTGCGGCCGTGATCCTTGGCCATCGCGCGCAACTTGGCGGCGAAGTGGTTGATCACCTTTCGCCGCAGGTCCTTGTCGAGGGTGCCGCCGCCCTGCCCGATCGGCGTCGAGGAGCCGATGTTCGTCTCCGGGGCCATGGCGAGCACGTCCGCCGCCATCGCGATGAAGACGCCTGCGGAAGCTGCACTCGCACCCTTGGGCGAGACGTAGACGATCACGGGAATCTTGGCGTCGAGCTCGCGCTGGAAGATCTTCTCCATCGAGGTCGACAGGCCGCCGGGCGTGTCGAGCAGGATGACGACGGCGTCGTAGTGGCCCTTCTCCGCTCGTCCGATCTGGTGGTTCACGTAGTCCTGCGTGACCGGGTTGACCTCGAGTGGGAAGTGAACGGCGAGCACGTGCGGCCGATCGGGTGACGCCTGAGCGAAGGCCGCGAGCGCGAGAGCGACGGCGAGAAGGCCGAAAAACGCCGACAGGAAGCGCCGCTTCACGGTTGTAAAGACTCTATCAGCAGGGCCTTTTCTGCCTTGTGACCCGTACGAGCTTTTGCTTTCCTCGAATGGCCCGGTTCTCGCGATGAAGGTTCTCGCCGCCGTAATCGCCCTTCTTGCTGTGCCCGCTGCCGCGGACGCGGCTTCCATGCGCATGTCCGCGCGCGACTTGGCCGTGTCGGGCGGTAGCGCGACGGTGGCACCGTTCGACCTCGTCGGCATGCACTGGAAAGGAGCCGGCGCGGTGCAGTTCCGGACGAGAAGCCACGACGGGCCCTGGACCCGTTGGCGCACCGCCGACGCGGAGTCGGAGGATCTTCCCGACCGGGGAACGGCCGAGGCGCGGCGGCTGCACGGCTGGCGGCTCGGCAACCCGTACTGGGCGCCGGGCTCGGTCGCGATTCAGTACCGCGCTGTCGGAGCCGTCCGGCGGCTCCGCGCGTTCTTTGTCCGTGCCCCGGTTCAGCCACTGGGGGAGGAGCGGCAGCTGTTCGTGGCCAACTCCCCACAGATCGTGCCGCGGCGCGCCTGGGGGGCGAACGAGCGCATTCGCCGGTCGGCGCCGCACTATGCGCCGGAGCTCAAGTTCGCCGTGGTCCATCACACCGCCGGCTCGAACTCCTACAGCCGCGCGCAGTCGGCCGCGATCGTGCGCTCGATCCAGGCCTACCACGTGCTCGGGAACGGCTGGGACGACATCGGCTACAACTTCCTCGTCGACAAGTACGGGCAGGTATTCGAGGGTCGCTTCGGCGGAATCGAGCGGCCGGTGATCGGAGCCCACGCCCTCGGTTTCAACCGCGGCTCGGTCGGCGTTGCCTTGATCGGCAACTACAACTCCAGCACGATGACTGCGGCCGCGAGGTCGGCGGTCGTCCGCCTGCTGGCCTGGCGGCTCGACATCGCGCACGTCGACCCGCTGTCGGTGACCACGGCAGTCTCGACGGGGAATCCCCGCTTCAGAGCGGGGACACGCGTGCCGACGAAGGTGATCTCGGGGCACCGTGACGTCTACCCGACGAGCTGTCCCGGCACGTACGTCTACGGGCAGCTCTCGAACATCCGGACGGCCGTCGCGCAGACGGGCCTACCGAAGATCTACGCCCCCCTCGTCCGCGGCTCGGTCGGCGGCAGGGTCCGCTTCACGGCGCGCGTTTCCGCCCCGCTTCAGTGGACGGTGACCATTACCGACGCGCTGAACAAGCCCGTCGCCTCGAAACTCGGTTTCGGGTCGGCAATCGACTGGACCTGGGACGCGCGCGCCGTGGCGCGCGGACGCTACAGCTACACCATCGCCGCCGGCCCGTTTGCGCGGCCCGTGATCGGTTCGCTCGGCGGGCCGGCGGCACAGCTGACGGTCAGCGACCTGCGGGTGGATCCGGAGGTCGTCAGTCCGAACGGTGATCGCCGCGGGGACAACGCCCGGGTGACCTACCGGCTCGGTGCCCCGGCCACGGTTACGGCGACGCTGGTGAACGACCGCGGCGAGGCGCTCGTCATCCTCTTCAGCGGTCTTCGGAATGCGGGCCCGCAGTCGTTCGTCTGGAAGCAGATTCAGGAGCCCGACGGCCGCTACACCCTCTTCCTCACTGCCCGCACGGCGGCAGGGAAACAGTTGACGACCGGAGTGCAGTTCACGATCGATCGGACGGTTGCAGGTTTTCGTGCGACGCCGGCGGCGTTGTCGCCCAATGGAGACGGCCGGTTCGACAGCACGACCTTCTCGTTTCGGCTCGCGACGGCGGCGGACGTCGTGATCCAGATCCGGCGGAACACGAGCGACGCCGCAACCGCTTTCGTCGGGCGGCTCGGTCCCGGGCAGACTGAGATCGTCTGGGACGGCGGCGGCCTACGAGACGGCGTCTATCGGGCCGCGATCCTCGCGACGGACACGGTGACAACGGTCACGCAGGAGGCCGTGGTCAAGATCGACCGCATCCGTCCACAACTGCGACTGCTCTCGGCGGCCCGCATGCTGTTCTCGATCAGCGAGGCGGCCACCGTGACAGCCGACCTCGACGGCCGCCGGCTGGTGAAGAACGTCCGACGCGGCCGCTTCCGGCTTCCCCGTGCGCGCTCGTTCCGCGTGTACGCCGTGGACTCGGCTGCCAATCAGAGCAGGGCGATCCAGCGGAGGTAGCGTCGCTCGAGCTCTTCCAGGAGGACGACGAGCAGCTCGACCCGATCGACCTCCTCGCCGGTCTCCACGAGCAAGGACGTTGCCGGCAGCCGTGTCTCGTGGGGCAGGTCCTCGGCAGCGAGGTTGGCGTTGATGCCTATCCCGAGAACGACTCGCCCTTCGAGGGCCTCGCCGAGGACTCCGGCGATCTTGCGACCGCCGACGAGGACGTCGTTCGGCTCCTTGACGGCCGGCTCGAGGCCGGTGAGCGCTTCGATCGCGCCGGTGCAGGCCTTGGCGCCGACAAGCGTCAGCTCCGGGTAGCGCGCCGCGGGCGCGGCCGGCCGCAGGCAGACCGAGCAGAGGACGCTGGAGCGAGGCGGGGCTTCCCACCGGCGGCCGAGCCGCCCACGCCCCTCGGTCTGTTCCTCGGCGACGGCGACCGCCCCTTCGGGCGCGTCCTCGGGGAGGAGGCGCTGCGTCGAGGGGCATGATTCCTCATACAGGTAGACGCGCCCGAAGCCTCCCCGCAGCCGCGGCTCGACCGCCTCGAGCGACAGTGAGTCGGCCATGCGGGACTACACTACGGCCGCCGTGCAACCTCCTCTGCGGAAGGGCCGTCAGATCAGGCAAACGTTGCGGCCCGAAGGGCCGCTCGTCTACGAGAGGTTGAGTGATCCGATCCTGGTCAGACGCGCGAAAGACGGCGATGCGAAGGCGCTGGCGGCGCTCTGCGAGCGGCATGCTCCCCGGGTCGAGCGACTTGCCGCGCACCTGCTCGGCGATCCCGAGGACGCCCGCGACGCAGCGCAGGAGGCGCTCGCGAAGCTGTGTGTGCGATTGCCTCAATTCCGCGGCGAGTCGCAGTTCTCGACGTGGCTTCACCGCTTGGTCGTCAACACGTGCCGCGACGTCGGCGAGCGCCAGCGGGTTCGCCGCTGCGAGCCCTTGGTCGAAGACCGCCGTGTTGCGACCGACGGCGACCCGGCCGAAGCCGCCGCGCGTGCCGAGCTTCGCACCGAGCTCGGCGCCAGTCTGGAGCGGATCGCCCCCAGCCAGGCGAAGGTGGTCGTGCTGAAGGACGCGCTCGACTACTCCTTCGCCGAGATCGCAGAGGCCTCGGACATGCCCGTCGGAACGGCGAAGTGCTACGCGCACCGCGCTCGGGCAAGTCTGCGCGCACGGCTTTCCGAAGACGTGGCGTGAAGGCTCCGTTCGGCCGCGCGGAGATCGAGACAATCCTGCCGCACCGCGATCCCTTCCTGCTGATCGACGAGGTGGTCGAGCTGGAGCCCGGCGAGCGCGTCGTCGCGCGCAAGCGCGTCGCGGACGACGAGTGGTACCTGCGCGGCCATTTCCCGGGGCGGCCGGTGATGCCGGGGGTTCTGATCGTTGAAGCGATGGCGCAAACCGGCGCGGTCGCGGTTCTTGCTCAGGAGGAAAACCGCGGTCGGATGGCCCTTTTCGCCGGCATCGACGACGTGCGCTTCAAGCGGATCGTGGAGCCCGGCGACGAGCTCGAGCTCGAGTGCTCCCTCGAGCAGGCCCGCGGCCCGGTCGGGAAGGGCAAGGCGACGGCGCGTGTCGACGGCGAGCTGGCCGCACGCGGAACCTTGACATTCGCGGTGGAGAGGTCGTGATCGGTAGGGCGCAAAACGGCGTTGCGATCTCGATCACCGGAATCGGCTCGTATGCGCCGGACCGGGTGATGACGAACGACGAGCTCGCGCAGATCGTCGACACGTCGAACGAATGGATCGTCGAGCGCACGGGGATCCGGGAGCGGCGGATTGCTGCGGCAGAGCAGGCGATGTCCGACCTCGCGCGACCGGCGGCCGAGCAGGCGCTCGAGCACGCGGGCGTGGTGGCCAAGGACGTCGACTTGATCATCGTCGCCACGGTCACGCCCGACATGGCGTTTCCATCGACGGGCGCGATCCTCGCTGATCAGCTGGGCGCTCCCGACGCAGCCGCGTACGATCTGTCCGCCGGCTGCACGGGCTTCATGTACGCCCTCGCGCAGGCGTACGGGATGCTGGCGGGCGGTCTCTCAGAGCGAGCGCTGGTCGTCGGCGGCGACGTGCTGTCGAAGATCATGGACTGGACGGATCGCCGGACTTGCGTCTTGTTCGGCGACGGTGCTGGGGCGGTCATGCTCGAACGCGTCCAGGACGGCGGCGGGTTCCTCGGATTCGAGCTGGGAGCGGACGGGTCAGGCGGGCCGCAGCTCTACATGCCCGGTGGCGGCTCGCGGGCGCCGGCGACCGCCGAGACGGTTGCCGAGCGGATGCACTTCGCCAAGATGAACGGCCGCGAGGTCTTCAAGTTCGCGACCCGCGTGCTCGTCTCATCGGCGGCGAAGGTGCTGGAGGAGTGCGGTCGCGACGTCAGCGAGGTGGACGTGTACGTACCGCATCAGGCGAACGTGCGGATCATCGACCACGCGTCGCGAAAGCTGGGGATTCCTGACGAGAAGATAGTGGTAAATGTCGACAGGTATGGCAACACGTCATCGGGCTCGATTCCGCTTGCGCTTGCGGACGCGCAGGCCGAGGGCAGGCTCGAGCCGGGTCGCCTGGTGCTGATGACCGGAATGGGTGCGGGCCTCACCTGGGGCTCCGGTCTGATCGAATGGACGGACGGGAGGATGAAATGAGCGGGAAAATCGCGTTTTGCTTCCCTGGGCAGGGCTCGGTCGAGCCGGGCATGGGCCGCGACATCGCCGAGGCGTTCCCCGAGGCGATGGAGGTGTTCGAGCGCGGAAGCGAGGCCGCGTCCCTGGATCTCGTGCGCCTCTGTTTTGAGGGCTCCGAGGAAGAGCTCGTCGAGACGGAAGTGCAGCAGCCCGCGCTGGTGGCCACGAGCCTGGCGGTCCTGGCTGCTCTGCGCAAGCGTGGGATCCAACCCGACTTCGTCGTCGGTCACTCGGTCGGCGAGTTCGCGGCGCTTGCCGCGGCGGACGCGATCGGGACGGAGGAGGCGATCGCACTCGTCCGCGAGCGTGGGCTTGCGATGGCGGAGGCCGCCCGCGAGCGCCCCGGCTCGATGGCGGCGATTCTCGGGCTTGACGACGAGGTTGTCGAGCGGCTCTGCCGGCGGATCCTCGGCGTCTGGCCGGCGAACTACAACTGCCCCGGCCAGGTCGTCGTCTCCGGCGAGAATCCCGCCGTCGACGAGTGCTGCGAGGAGGCGGAGGAGGAGGGGGCGCGGCGCACCGTCAAGCTCCGCGTCTCCGGTGCCTTCCATAGCCCGCTCGTCGCCCGGGCGGCGGAGCGGCTGCGCCCGGCGGTCGAGCGAATTCGCTTCCGGGAGACGAGTGCGCCTTTCATGTCGACCGTAACGGCCAAGATCGAGCCCGCACAGCGGGCCGGGACGCTGCTCGTCGAGCAGCTGACCGCTCCTGTGAAGTTCACGCAGGCCGCCTCCGAGCTGGTGCGCGACGGCGCGCGGACGTTCGTCGAGATCGGTCCCGGCAACGTTCTTTCGGGGCTCGTCAAGCGGATCGATCGATCGGTGAAGACCGTACCGGTGAACAATCTCGCCTCGCTCAAGAAGCTTGAGGAGACGCTATCGGCGGCGTAGACGGCTTCGCCTCACTCGAAGGCAAAACGGCGCTCGTAACCGGCGGCTCACGCGGAATCGGACGCGCAATCGCGCTGGAGCTCGGCCGTGCGGGTGCCACCGTCGTCGTTGGCTATCGCTCGGGCGCCGACGGCGCCGACGAGGTGGCGAAGGAGTGTGGAGGCCGGGCCATCCAGGCGGACGTCTCCGATTCCGACGAAGCGAAGCGTCTCGTCGAGGAGGCAGGCGACGTGGACGTCCTTGTCAACAACGCCGGCCTGACGCGCGACGGGCTCCTTGCCCGGATGCCGGACGCCGACTGGCGCGACGTACTCGAGACGAACCTTTCGGCGGTCTTCTACACGTGCCGGGCGGTGTCCCGGTCGATGATGAAGCGCCGCTCGGGAGCGATCGTGAACGTCTCGAGCATCGTCGGCTTGCACGGGAATCCGGGGCAGACGAACTACTCGGCCTCCAAGGCGGGGATCATCGGCTTCACGAAGGCGCTCGCACGTGAGCTGGGCGGGCGCGGGGTGCGTGCCAACGTGGTCGCTCCCGGGTACATCGGTACGCGGCTGACGGAGGTGATCCCCGAGGAGATGAGGACGCTGATGCTGCAAAACACGCCGCTCGGCCGTTTTGGCGACCCTGAGGACGTCGCGGGGGCGGTACGGTTCCTCTGCTCGGACGAGGCCGCGTTCATCACTGGGGAGGTGCTGCTCGTCGACGGCGGGCTGGGCATGTGAGTACGGCAGCATTCAACGGGCGGCGCCGCGTCGTCATCACCGGCCTCGGCATCGTCTCTCCACTTGGAAACGACGTGGAGTCGAGCTGGGAGGCGCTCGTCGCCGGCGAGTCCGGCGCCGCCGAGATCACGGCCTTTGACCACGCCGGGTACGGCGTGCACTTCGCGTGTGAGCTGAAGGACTTCGACCCTGCGCAGTGGATCGACCGCAAGAAGGCGCGGCGCATGGACCGCTTCGCGCAGATGATCCTCGCGGCGGCGCGCCAGGCCGAGCAGGAATCGAGGATCGACATCGCCAAGGAGCCCGAGAGGGTCGGCGCGTCGATCGCAACCGGCATCGGCGGTTTGAAGTCGTTCCAGGACTGCTACGACATCCTGCGCGACCGGGGGCCCGACCGCGTGAGCCCGTTCTCGATCCCGTCGATCATCCCGAACATGGGCGCCGGCTGGGTTTCCATCGAGCTCGGCACGAAGGGGCCGCTGATGTCCGAATGCACCGCATGCGCGGCCTCGAATATGGCGATCGGAGACGCGCTCGACGCGATCCGGATCGGGCGCGCCGAAGTGATGCTCGCAGGCGGGACGGAGGCGCCGATCACCCCCGTCGGGATCGCGGGTTTCGATTCGATGCGCGCCCTGTCGCGGCGGAACGACGATCCGGAGCGCGCGTCCCGGCCGTTTGACGGCGAGCGCGACGGTCTCGTCATGGGAGAGGCGGCCGCGGTCCTCGTGCTCGAGGAGCTCGAGCATGCGAAGGCTCGCGGCGCGCCGATTCACGGCGAGCTGCTCGGCTACGGCGTCTCCTCGGATGCCGCGCACATGACCGAGCCCGACCCCACCGGCAAGAACCCCGCTCGCGCGATGACGATGGCGCTCGCCGATGCCGGCGTCGAGCCGACGGAGGTCAGCTACGTCAACGCCCACGCCACGTCGACGCCGCTCGGGGATGCGAGCGAGACGAAGGTGATCAAGGAGGCGCTCGGCGAGGAGCATGCGGCCAAGACGGCCGTGTCCTCGACGAAGGGCGCGACCGGCCATTGCTTCGGTGCGGCAGGCGCCGTCGAGGCGGTGTTCACCACGCTCGCGGTCGACCGCGGTGTTCTGCCGCCGACGATCAACCACGAGTCGCCGGATCCGGAGTGCGACCTCGACTACGTGCCGAACGAGTCGCGGGAAGCGGACGTCAGCGTCGGCGTTTCCAACTCGTTCGGGTTCGGCGGGCACAACGCGTGCCTGGTCATAAAGGCGTTTCAGGAGTAGCCCAACTTTCGTAGTCAGCCGGCCGCACCGGCAAGCGGGCCGGCCACGCCGGCGAAGCCGGGATGGCCTCTCTAGTCGGCATCGCAAGCGATGCCTCAGCGCGTGTCTCGTAGTCCGCCGCTTCGACGAGCACGGCATGGGTAGGCTCACCCCGTGGCCGGCGAGCGGTGGGCGACCTTCGACTGCTACGGCACGCTGATCGACTGGAACGGCGGCATCCGCCGTGAGCTCGTGCGGCTGTTCGGCGACGATGAGGCCGACGAAAAGCGCGAGCGCTACCACGAGGTGGAGCCCGAGCTTCAGCGCGAGGACCCGACGCGGAGCTACCGCGAGGTCATGACACTGGCCCTCGAGCGGCTCGGCGCAACGGAGACGACGGCGCTCGCCGACTCCTTGCCAACGTGGGAGCCGTTTCGCGAGGTGCCGGACGCGCTCGAGGAATGCCGTGCCCGTGGCTGGAAGCTGGCGATTCTCTCCAACACGGACCGCGACTACATCGAGGCATCGATGCGGCGGATCGGCGTCCCGTTCGAGCTCGCGATCGTCGCGTCGGAGATCGGCTCGTACAAGCCCGCGCTCGGGCACTGGCGGGCATTCGAGCGAAGGAACGGTCGGCCGCCGGACGCCCACGTCGCGGCCAGCCTGTTCCACGACATCGCGCCTGCACGTGAGCTCGGCCTGCCGTCGGTGTGGATCAACCGGCTCGACGAGCACGCGGATCCCGAGCCGACGCGGGAGCTTCGCGACCTGTCGGGGCTCGCCGAGACGCTGGAGGAGTTGCCGTCAGCGTCGTGATCCGCGATGCCGTCGTCGAGGACGCCCCCGCGATCACCGCGCTGCTCGAAGAGCACGCGCTCGCTTCGTTCGGCGAGCCGGAGTTCAATGAGGACGAGCTGCGCAGCTGGTTCTCGATGCCGCGGCTTCGGATCTGGGTAGCAGAACGAAGGGAGCGCCTTGCCGGATACCTCGACATCCGTACCGAGGAGGGGGGCCGCTTCGAGATCGATGCGCGGACGCTCGAGGACGACGTGGCGCCCGTGCTCGTTGCGGCAGCCGAGGTCTTCGCGCGCGAGAACGAGACCGAGCCCGTGCTGCACGGCTACGTCCAGGGCCACGAGCCGGGCCTGCGCGCCGCCTTTGCAGCCGCGGGGTGGCGGACGATCCGGCACTCGTTCAACATGCGGATCGAGCTCGATGGAGAGCTTGCGGAGCCGGTTTGGCCCGACGGCCTGCGACCGCGCAACTTCGAGCCGGGCGAGGAGGAGCGCGTCTACGAGGCGCACATGGACGCGTTCGCCGATCACTGGGACTTCCGACGGCAGCCGATGGACGAGTGGCGGCACCACACGGTCGACCATCACAACTTCGACCCAGCGCTGTGGTGGCTGGTAGAGCACGGCCGCGAGCTTGCGGCGCTCTCGCTCAACTCCTGGCACTTCTCGGGTGACCCGCAGTTCGGGTGGATTCACATTCTCGGCGTGCGGCCGCAGTGGCGAAAGCGCGGTCTCGCCACGGCGTTGCTGCGCCACTCGTTTCGCGATTTCCGCAGCCGCGGCGCGACCCGCGTTGGGCTCGGCGTCGACGCCGAGAACACCACCGGCGCCGTGCGGCTCTATGAGAAAGTCGGGATGCGGCAGGTCCGCCGTACCGACGTATACGAGAAGAAGCTGTGAGCTGGCTCCGCGCGCGCTGTCCCGAGTGCCGGACGTACACCGCGGTCGCCCTCGGTCCCGAGTACGAGTGCCACTCGTGCGGGCGGACGTTCGCGGCGGGGCTGGTGCGAGTTCCGCGGGCGTGGGGGAGCGATGGGGCGGAGATGGCGCAGGCCGCCCATCTGCCGCTGCCCTATCCCGAAGCCGCCGTGGTCGAGGAGGGCACGCTCGGAGAGCAGACGCTGGTCCTCGCGACCGAGCTTCCCGAGCGTCCGCTCGTGCTCGGCGGCTGTTGTTGCTCCCACATCGGCGCCGTCGAGGCGCTGGCGGCACGGCACGATCGGCTCGCGGTCGTGTGGCTCGATGCTCACGGCGACCTGAACACGCCCGAGAGCTCCCCTTCGGGGAACGAGTGGGGCATGCCGCTGCGGATGATCCTCGACTCGGGCGCCGTCAACGCGACCGATGTCGCGCTGGTCGGGGCGCGCAACCTCGACCCACCCGAGGAGGCGTTCATCGCGGAGAGCGGCCTCCGCCTCGGCGCCGCGGCGATCGACGAGATCGTCGAAGACACCCGCCGTCTCTACGTCGCCTTCGACGGCGACGTTGTCGCGCCCGGGGAGCTCGCCGTCTTCATGCCCGAGCCAGGTGGGCTCGCGCTGGGCGAGGTTGAGTCGCTCTTCCGCGATCTCGCCGAGCGCGGCGTCGTGCTCGGGGCCGGCCTCACCGGCCTCGCGCCCGACGACAGGAACGTCGAGCCGTTGACGCGGCTCTGTCGGGCGCTAAGCCTGTAACTGCGCCGCCGGGGGACACGTCTAAACTCACGCGCCTATGTCGGCCCGTATCGACGTCTCGATCGAGCACAAGCATCCGCCGCCAAACTCCGACGGCAGGAAGGATCCGAACACGTGCCCCGGTTGCGGGTCGCACTACCGGACCGACGAGCTCGAGCAGCACCTGAACGTCTGTCCCCAGTGCGGCCATCACTTCGCGGTGCAGGCTCGGACTCGGGTGGCGCAGCTGACGGACGAGGGTAGCTTCGCCGAGGAGGCGGCCGGGCTTCGCTCCGACGACCCGCTCGGCTTCTTCGATCTTCGGCCTTACACCGAGCGGCTCGCGGAGGCCGAGGTGTCCACGGGGCTCGGTGAAGCGATCGTGATTGGCAAGGCGACGCTCGAGGGGCTGCCGATCGAGGTCTCGGTGATGGATTTCTCCTTCATGGGCGGATCGATGGGCCGCGTCGTCGGCGAGAAGTTCGTCCGCGCCTGCGAGTCGGCGGCCGAGCGACGCGTCCCGCTTGTCTCGGTGACTGCCTCCGGCGGCGCGCGGATGCAGGAGGGGATCCTCTCGCTGATGCAGCTTCCGAAGACGGTTTGCGCCGTCGAGGATCTGCACGACGCCGGTGGGGCCATGGTCAGCGTGATGGCGCATCCGACCACGGCCGGCGTCCTCGCGAGCTTCGCGAGCCTCGGTGACGTGATCGTGGCCGAGCCGGGCGCGCTGCTCTCGTTCACCGGGCCGCGCGTCGTTCAGCAGACGACTCGGGAGAAGCTGCCCGACGACTTCGGGCTGGCCGAGTCGAACTACCGCTTCGGCCACCTCGACGCAATCGTGCAGCGGCCGGACCTCCGCTCCTTCCTCGCACGCGTCGTCCGCCTATTCTCGTCCAATGCCAGGTGAAGCCGAGCTTCGCCTGCGCGACCGGCTGAGCCGGTTGAGCAGCCTGCCGCTGCTGCGCGGCGCGCGCCTCTCGGGCGAGCTCGAACGGCTTCAACGCCAGCTCGAGCGGTTGGCGGCCGAGCCCACCGACGAGGACATCTGGCGGTCGGTTGAGCTCGCGCGTCACAGCGATCGGCCGTACACGCTCGACTACGTCGAACGCATCCTCGAGGACTTCGTCGAGCTGCACGGCGACCGCACCCGTGCCGATGACGAGGCGGTGGTCACCGGTCTCGGCCGCTTCGAGGGGCAGACGGTCGCGCTGATTGGACACCAGAAGGGTCGGGACGTCCACGAGCGGACGCGCCGGAGCTTCGGTATGGCGTACCCCGAGGGCTACCGCAAGGCGACGCGCGTGATGGAGCTGGCCAACCGGCACGGTTTTCCGTTGATCACGCTGGTGGATACGCCGGGCGCATACCCGGGGGTGGCGGCGGAGCAACACGGCCAGGGCGGCGCGATCGCGCGCTCGCAGGCGGTGCTCGCACGCCTGAAGGTGCCCATCGTGTCCTGCATCATCGGCGAGGGCGGATCGGGCGGCGCGATCGCGATTGCGCTCGCCGACCGGGTACTGATGCAGGAGAACGCGATCTATTCGGTGATCTCGCCGGAAGGATGTGCCGCGATCCTCTGGCGAGACGCCGCTGAGGCCAAAAAGGCCGCGGCGGCGTTCAAGCCCGACGCCATGCACTGCCTCGAGCTCGGCGTGATCGACGCGATCGTGCCCGAGCCCACGGGGGGCGCGCACACTGACCACGACGCCGCCGCGAAGCTGGTCGCCGATTCGATCGGGGAGGCGCTGGACCAGCTAAACGGGTTCGACGGCGACGGGCTCAGGCGGCAAAGGCGCGCGCGCTTCCGTGCAATCGGCGCGCTTTCGGGCGCCGAGGCGCCGGCGCCCAGCGTCCGGTAATCCACGCCGCCGTCCACACTTTCCACAGGGTTTTCCCCGGCGTACACACATGGCGGGGCCGGTTTACACCGACCCCGCACATGAACCCCCCGCTTTGTAGAGAAGCTTTGTAACCGCTAAGAGCCCCTCTTGTTCTTCATAGTCTTACCGGCGAGGCAGCCGGCGAAACCTGGTTCCGGCTCCGGTTCGGCGGGTAGCGTCCCAGCGATGGCGAAGCTGAGCGAGTACCGCCGAAAACGCGACCCGAAGAAGACGCCTGAGCCGGCGGGGGCGCGCCGTACCCGACCGCGGAAGCGCAAGGGCCCGATCTTTGTCGTCCAGCGCCACGACGCCCGGCGGCTCCACTACGACTTTCGCCTCGAGCGGGACGGCGCGCTCGCGAGCTGGGCGGTTCCGAAGGGCATCCCGCTCGAGCCGGGCCAGCGCGCGCTCGCGGTGCACGTCGAAGACCACCCGCTCGAGTACGCGAGCTTCGAGGGAGAGATCCCTGCGGGTCAGTACGGCGCCGGGCAGGTCGAGATCTGGGACGAGGGGACGTACGAGCTGATCGACGAGAAGAAGGACGGTGGCCTGACCGTCCGGCTCGAGGGCAATCGGCTCCGCGGCCTCTGGACGCTGGTACCGGCGAAGCTCGACGGCGATCCGAAAAACTGGCTGCTTCTCCGTAAGCGTGAGGACGGAGCCGGGGCGGCGCCGCGGCGTCGCTACGCGCCGATGCTCACGACCCTCGCACGGGAGCTGCCGCGCGGCCGCGCCTGGCTGTTCGAGGTCAAGTGGGATGGCTACCGCGCCATCGGCGACGTCTCCGCCGGCGAGGCAAGACTCACCAGCCGGCAGGGGAACGATCTCACCGCGCGGTTTCCAGCGGCTGCGAGAGAGCTGGCGAAGGCGGTGAAAACGCCCGATTGCGTGATCGACGGCGAGGTGTGCGCGCTCGACGAGGAAGGCCGGGCCAGCTTCTCCGCAATGCAACAGGGGAAGCCCGATACCCCGATCGTCTACTACGTCTTCGATCTGCTGGAGCTGGAGGGGGAGCCGCTCGTCGACCGTCCGCTCACCGAACGCCGCGAGCGGCTGGAGGCGCTACTCGACCGCCGCAACCGCGGCGTGCGGCTTTCCGAGGCGTTCGACGACGGCCAGACTCTCTTCAAGGCGGCGCAGGAGCAACGGCTCGAAGGGCTGATCGCAAAGCGGGCGGATTCCCTGTACGCAGTCGGAAGGCGCAGCCGCGACTGGCTCAAGATCAAGACGCACGGGCGACAGGAATTCATCATCGCGGGCTACACGAAGGGGCAGGGGCGGCGGGCCGGGCGGCTCGGCTCGCTGATCCTCGCGGTCCGGCAGGGAAACCAGCTGCGGTACGTCGGCAACTGCGGAACGGGCTTCTCGGACAAGGAGATCGACAGGCTGATGCGGAAGCTGCGCCCGGTCGAGCGCCCGGACCCCCCTTTTCGGGAGGTGCCGAAGATGCCGAAGGTCCGCAAGCGCGACGTCATCTGGGTCGAGCCGGTGCTCGTCTGCGAGGTCGAGTTCGTGGAGTGGACGCACGACGGGCACCTGCGCGCGCCCTCCTACCAGGGCCTGCGTGAGGACAAGTCGGCGGAGGAGGTGCGGCGCGAGGAGCCGCTGACGAACGAGATCCGGAGCGGCCGGAAGGTGCTCAAGCTGTCCAACCTCGACAAGCCGTTCTGGCCGGAGGAAGGGATCACGAAGGGCGACCTGATCGCGTATTACCGTGCCGTTGCGCAAATGGTCGTTCCACACCTGAAGGACCGACCGTTCACGATGAAGCGCTACCCCGACGGCGCGAAGGGCAACTTCTTCTTCCAGAAGGATGCGCCCAAGCACATGCCGGAGTGGATCCGGACCGCGCGGATCCTGGTCTCGACGCGAGAGACGCCTCGCCGCAAGCGCTGGATCGACGCGCCGATCGTCAACGACGAGCTTTCGCTGCTGTGGATGGTGAACATGGGCTGCATCGATCTCAATGCGTGGTACTCGAGGATTGACCGGCCTGATCGCCCTGACTTTGTGCTCTTCGACCTCGATCCGTCGCCGGACGTCGGATTTGCCGAGACGGTCGAGGTTGCGCTTCTCGTGAAGCAGGCGCTCGACGCGCTCGGTCTCGTCTCGTTTGCGAAGACGAGTGGGTCAGACGGGATGCACGTACTCGTGCCGATCGAGCGCCGCTACACCTACGACGACACCCGCCGTTTCTCAGAGATCGTCGCGGGCGCGATCGCGCGCGCGCACCCGCGTCTGGCCACGACCGAGTGGTCGAAGGCGAAACGCCGCGGCGTGTTGATCGACTCGAACCAGAACGGTGAGGGCAAGACCATCGCCTTCGTCTACTCCGTCCGTCCTCGCGAAGGAGCGCCCGTCTCGACGCCGCTGCGCTGGGAGGAAGTCAACGACAAGCTGGATCCAAGGGCGTTCACGATGGAGGTCGTGCTGGAGCGGGTGCGTAAGCACGGCGACCTCTTCGAAGGCGTGCTGAAGACGCGCCAGTCGCTTGGCAAGGCTTTGCAGGCGCTGTCCTAAAGGGCCACTAGCGCACCGAGCCCGCGTGGGCGAAGCTTCTGGAACGGTGCGCCGCTCCGCCGTTCTCGCCTTCGCGCTCGCGCTCGCCGGATGCGGCGGCGGCTCGAACACGGAGGCTCGCGCGCCGGTCCCGGCGGACTGCGCGCGATTCGGCACGCACGAGGAGACGACGTACTACGTGTGCTGGAAACCGACGCGGGACAACCACGGCCGCTTCGTTGTCCGAAGCCCAGACGAGCAGCGCACGCTACCCGTCGAGCTTCCGGCACGTCCGCAAGGAACCCCGCTGGTCGGTCACTGGCGGACGGCGCGTCTCTCTCCGAACGGCGAGACCGTCCTCGCACAGTGGTCCGGCGAGTGTGAAGCGCAGATCGCCTACTTCATCCCCGCCGAGGGAGGCGAAGCGCGCCCGGTCACGGGCAGAAGTGAGTGGTCCGAGGCGCTGGGATGGACCGGCGACGGGCTCGCGCGCGTCAGGCTCTCGAACGGCGCCTGCGGGACGACGATGCACAAACCGGGCGTCTACCTGGTCGACCCGGAGACGCGCGTCATTCGGCCCGCAGCCTGAGGAACTTCGTGTAACTGCCGATGTCGTCGAACCCCAGCCGGCGGTAGAGCTGCTGGGGCCAGTCGCCTGCGTCGGCAACGAGGAAGATCAGCTCGGCGCCGCCGGCGCGCGCGTCGTCGATCGCCCTGAGGACGACTGCGCGCGCGACCCCACGGTTCCGGAACCGCTCCAGAGTCATCACGGCTTCCGGTTGCGCGATCCCGTCGCGCTCGTAGAGCTCGCAGTAGCCGGCGATCTTACCGTCGACCAGCGCCGCGTAGTACCGCGTGGGAACCGCGTCCGCGATCACGCGCTTGTGCTCGACGAGCTGGCGGACGAGGTCGGGGTCGTTCTTCGCGAACGCCTCGCTTGCGATTCCCTCCTTCCACACCGGCCGCAGCTCGTCATGCCCCACCTCTTCGACGGGAACTTCCGCCGGTCGGTCCGGCTCCCGGTGGTGCGCCAGCAGGAGGTACGGCTTGCAGTCCCAGCCGCGCGCGCGAAATGCCGGCTCGAGCTCGTCTCCAGCGGCCATCCAGAACACGCGGAACGTCCGCGGCCTCATGATCGTGTCGGCAGCCTCGATCAGCTCGTCGACGGGGCCCGGCCGCTGAAGATTGAGGAAGTTGAGGTCGTGGACTCGCGGCAGGCGATCGTGGAGCACGGCCCAGCCGTATGGAAACGGGACGGTTCGCTCGGCGGCACGTTGGTAGAGATCCTCGGCGAACGCCCAGGCGCGGCGGAACTCAGTCATCGCAATCCAGGATCCCGCAGCGACCGTAGAGAAGGCAAACGGGAGCAGCGCGCCGCATTGGGGGTCCGTCGGCGCCGCTTGCGGCGCCGACATCAGGACGGGCGGGCTTTTGCTCGCCCGTCCGTCTGAAATGACCGGTCGACGGGCTGGAAGTGATCCAATCGCGGCTGAGGGCCTTTTATGGCGCCGGTAGCAAAAGGAAGGGGCCGGATGTCCGGCCCCTTCGCTTTCCTGCTTCTTGTGGCGCGACAGGTGTCGGTGATCGGGAGCGGCGCCGAGCACGAGCAGCGGGCCGAGGAGGTCGGGCGCCTACTGGCCGAACGCGGCTGCACGGTCGTCACGGGCGGTCGCGGCGAGGTGATGGCCGGAGCGTCCCGCGGCGCCAAGTCGGCCGGCGGAACGACGATCGGGATCCTTCCCGGCGAGCACACGGACGATGCGAACGAGTGGGTCGACCACGCCGTTGCGACCGGTGTCGGCCATGCCCGCAACCTGGCCGTGGTCGCCTCCGGCGACGCGGTCATCGCCGTCGGCGGCCGCTACGGAACCCTCGCGGAAATCGGTTTCGCAAGCCTGCTCGGCCGCTCGGTCGTGATCCTCGAGCCGGGTTGGAACGTGCCGGGGATCCCGCGCGCGGAAACTCCAGATGAAGCGGTTCAGCTGGCGCTGCGCTCGCTTTAGCCGACTTCGCGGAGCCGGCGCTCGAGGAACGACCGCTCGACCGGGTTCGTCGCGAGGCCCAGCGCGCGCCGGTACGCGTCGCGCGCCTCCGCGCGCCGACCGCTGCGGCGGAGCAAATCGGCACGAGCCGAGTGGAGCAGGTAGTAGTCATCGAGGCCTTCGATCCGGTCGATCAGCGAAAGGCCTCGTTCGGCGCCCTCCGCCATTGCCACCGCCGCCGCTCGATTGAGCTCGACGATCGGCGAGGGAGCGACTCTGACGAGCTCGTCGTAGAGGGCGACGACCCGTCGCCAATCCGTTGGATCCTTCGTATGAACGGCGGCGATCTCCGCCTGGATCAGATACGGGCTCCGGACGCGGTGCGCGGCCGCGCGCTCCAGCACGCGCGTTCCTTCGGCGATCCGTGCGTTGTCCCAGAGGGTGCGGTCCTGGTCGTCCAGCAGGACCATCTCTCCTTCGGGCCCGGTGCGAGCCGCGCGGCGGGAGTCGTGGAACAGCATGAGCGCGAGCAGGCCGAGCACTTCGGGCTCGTCCGGCATCAGCACCGCCAGCAGCTTGGTCAACCGGATCGCTTCCTCGCAGAGCTCGTCCCGAATGAGCGAATCGCCTTCTGAGGAGGCATAGCCCTCGTTGAAGATCAGGTAGACAACGGCGAGAACCGCGTTCAGCCGCTCCGGAAGCAGGTGCTCGGGCGGGACCCGGAATGGCACGCCCGCCTCCCGGATCTTTCTCTTCGCGCGAACGAGCCGCTGGGCCATCGTCGTTTCGGGCACCAGGAACGCCCGTGCAATCTGGCCGGTCGTCAGTCCGCCGACGGCACGCAGGGTCAAGCCGACCTGCGCCTCGGTCGCGAGCGCCGGGTGGCAGCAGGTGAAGATCAGGCTGAGGCGCTCGTCGGGCACGGTCTCCTCTTCCTCGTCGTTCGTCTCCAGCTCGGCCAGCCGCTGCAACAGCTCCGTCTTCCGCTTGAGCGTTCGCTCACGCCGGATGCGGTCGATCGCGCGGTTTCGCGCCGTCGCGAGCAGCCAGGCGTCAGGCCGCTCGGGTATGCCGTCCGCACGCCAGCGCTCAACCGCCGTCGCAACGGCGTCCTGGAGGGCGTCCTCGGCGAGCTCGAAGTCGCCGAGGACGCCGATCAGGATTGCGAGGACGCGGCTCCACTCCTCGCGAAAGATCCGCTCGAGCTCTGTCAGTGCTCGATCACCGGGCGCACCTCGATCGCGCCGCCTGTCCGAGCCGCCGGGATCTTGGCCGCGATCTCCACGGCCTCGTCCAGGTTGTCGCACTCGACGAGGTAGAAGCCGCCCAGGTACTCCTTCGTCTCGGCGAACGGGCCGTCCGTCGTCAGCGTCTTGCCGTTGTCGACTCGAACGGTCGTCGCGCTCGAAAGGTCGCCCAGGTCGGCCCCGCCCCTCGTCTGTGGGCTCATCCCGAGGTTCATGTACTCCTTCGTTTGCGCCTCGCGCTCCTCGTCGCTGAGCTTCGCCCAGCCCTCGCCGGAGCCGTAGATCAAGAGCGCGTACTGCATGGTCTCTCCTTTCGTCGCTTTCGAGCTTAGGACGAACGGGTCAGCTGGATTTCGACATCCGCCGCAGAAGCTCGAGCGCGCCGGCCTTGTCGAGGGGCTCGTTGAGGTTCCCGCACTTCGGCGACTGGACGCAGGATGGGCAGCCACGCTCGCACGGACAGCCGGCGAGCATGTGCGCCGTGTCTTCGACCCATCCTTCGAACTGCCGGAACCCGCGCTCGGTGATCCCGACCCCCCCGGGATGGCCGTCGTAAACGAAGATTGTCGGCCTTTCGGTCTGGAAGTGGACGTTCGTCGAAAGACCGCCGATGTCCCAGCGATCGCACATCGCCCACAGCGGCAGGAGCGCGATCAGCGAATGCTCGCCGGCGTGGAGCGAGCCGAGCAGGCGAGGCTCCTGCTCGAGGCCTTCGAGCATCCACGGCTCGGGCAGGAACCAGATCGCTTCGGTCTCGAACGTGGTCTGCGGCAGTTCGAGGTCGACGAGCTCGAGGTTCTCCTGGGTCGAGATCGATTTCTTCTGGTAGCCGACGACCTGCTCGGTCACGACCACGCGGCCGAAGAACGCGTCGAGCCCGAGTCTCCGCTCGGCCACGACCTCCTCCTCGATCGCCGTCATCGTCTCCTTCTTCGCCTGCGTGTAGTAGTTGCCCGAGAACGGCTCCACGAGCGCGGTCCGAGCTTCGTCTTCGAGCGCGACGACTCGATACGAGTCGCCCAGGTGGAGGTAGACCGCGCCCTCGTGCACGGTCGAGTACGCGCGCTCCCGCTCGACGAGACCGAGCAGCGTGCCCGTTTCCGCCTCGATGACCGTGAACGCGTCGGGGCCGGTGGAGCGGAGCGGAACCCGCGCGGCGGGATAGTCGCGGCCTCCCCAGACGTACCCCGCCTTCGTCAGCTTGAGCTCCGGGAGCTGCGAGGCTCGCTCGAGCGCGGCGTCTCCGAGCACGATCCGGTCGCGGTCGTCCAGCGGCGCCTCGAAGGCGGCCGCCATCACGTGCCCGTCCAGGACCCGCGCGTTTTCGTGGTCGAGGATGGCGGCCTCGACACGTCGGCCGAGCAGTGTCTCGGGCTCGCGCATGAAGTACTGATCGAGCGCGTCCTCGCTCGCGACCAGGACGGCCAGGCCATGGCCCCGGCGGCCGGCTCGACCCCATTGCTGGCGCAGGCTCGCCACCGTGCCCGGAAAGCCGACGCAGATCACCGCATCGAGAAGGCCGACGTCGATTCCGAGCTCGAGGGCGTTGGTCGCCGCGACTCCCAGGAGGTCGCCCTCCGAGAGCCGCCGCTCGATCTCGCGCCGCTGCGCGGGCGTATAGCCGGCGCGATAGGGCGAGAGGCGTGAGGAGTCGCCGAGCCGCTCCGCCGTGAAACGGTGGATCAGCTCCGCAGCCTTGCGACTCTTGGCGAAGCACAGCGTGCGCAGACCACGCGAGACGAGGTCGGCCATCAACCGCGAGGCTTCGCCCAGCGGGCTTGCGCGCAGACCGAGCTCCTCGTCGGTCAGGGGCGGGTTCCACAGCGCGATCGTTCGCTCGGCTCTCGGCGCTCCGTCATCGCCGACGACCGTTGTCTCGATCCCGAGGAGACTTTCGGCCAGCTCCCCTGGGTTCGCGATCGTCGCTGAGGCCAGGAGGAACTGCGGCTCGGCGCCGTAGACACCCGCGAGCCGTCGCAGCCGCCGCAGGACGTTCGCGACGTGCGAGCCGAAGACGCCGCGATAGACGTGCGCCTCGTCGACGATTACGTAGCGGAGGTTGGCGAAGACGTCTCCCCAGCGGTCGTGGTGCGGGAGGACGCCGACATGAAGCATGTCGGGGTTGGACAGGATGAGGTTCGACCACTTGCGGATCTGCCAGCGCTGCTCGCTCGGCGTGTCGCCGTCGTAGATCGCGGCTCGCAGCCGTGGGATCTTCAGGGCCGAGACCGACCGTAGCTGGTCCTGGGCGAGCGCCTTCGTGGGGTACAGGTAGAGCGCGCGGAGCTTCGGCTGCCGCGCCAGCGCGTCGAGCACCGGGAGATTGAACGCGAGCGTCTTTCCGCTTGCGGTTCCGGTGGTGACGATCAGGTGCTCACCGCGCCGAGCGGCCTCCCATGCGTCTGCCTGGTGCGAGTAGAGGCCGTCGACGCCGAGCGCGTCACGTACGCGGGGATGCAGGTCGTCGGGAAGCGGCGCGAGCCGCGCCTCGCGCGCGGGCTCGTCTCCGAGATACGCGAGCTCCTCGCCCTCCAGCAGGTCTGCCCAACCACTGGTTGCGACGCTCATTGGCGCGCTCGCAGCGCCACGACATGAGGGTAGCCGCGGTCGCCGAGCTCCTCGAGCCGCTCGATTCGCAGCCCGGAGGTCGTGAACGCGTCGAAGAAGTCGTGGAGCGTGAGGTGGACGCCGCCGACGCGGGCGCGCACGCCGTCGGGATTGACCACTCCGGGCGCCGAGTCGTCGTAGCGCCTCGAGGGCCGGTAGCCGGGATGGAGCGCGGGCACTCCTTCGGCGCGGAGGAAGAGGGAGTGCGGGCCGACGAAGCAGGGGTGCGCTCCGATGTAGACGAAAGGAGCGGCGGGCCGCAGCACGCGCACGGCCTCCGTGAGCGCGGCTGCGAACTCATCGATGTCGGTGTGCGTCCAGACGGAGACTGCGGCGTCGAAGGTCGCGTCGTCGAAAGGAAGCGCGTCGGCGGGTGCTGCCAGTACCTCCAGTCCGCCAGAGCGCGCGAGCTCGAGCAGGTCGGTCGAGACGTCGACGCCCACCACGTTCCAGCCCAGCTCCGCCACCGCTGCGGTTGAGATGCCGGTCCCGCAGCCGAGGTCGAGACACCGGCCGTGCCCGGAGCCCAGCAGCCGTCGCAGCGCTCCGAGCTCTTCGTCGCTCACCGCAGGCCGGAACTCCCGGTACCACTCGGCGAGCCCGTCGTAGCGCGGCGCGTTGCCCATGACGGCGATGCTAGCCTCACGGCACCGGGGTGCCCTCAGGGGCTGAGATCAGACCCGCTGAACCTGATCCGGTTCGTACCGGCGAAGGGAGGAAGGTTGGAATACGTGAGATTGGCCGCGGAGGCCTGGCTCTGCCCCGCCGGAGCCGGATGGGCTTGACTGGGCGCGGCGGTGAAGGAGGGGGTTCGCGGGGGAACCATGGGTTCCCCCGCGCAGAGACCCGCTGAACCTGATCCGGGTAATGCCGGCGAAGGGAGTTGAACGAACTGCAGATTCCACGCTGTCTGACGATCGCCACGTCCGATTCGGGCGGCGGCGCGGGCATCCAGGCCGACTTGAAGGCCTTCGCACGGGCCGGGTGCCACGGCATGAGCGTGCTCGTCGCGCTAACCGCCCAGAACACGACGGCGGTGACGGCGATCCACGAGCTGCCGCCCGAGTTCGTGCGCGAGCAGCTCGAAGCGGTTTTCGGGGACCTCGGCGTCGACGCCGCCAAGACGGGAATGCTGTTCTCCGCGCCGCTGATCGAGACAGTGGCCGTGTTCCTTGACCACCATCCGGTCGCGCTCGTGGTCGATCCGGTCATGGTCGCTAGCTCGGGGGCCAAGCTGCTCCAGGACGACGCCGTCCAGACCTATGTCGAGCGCCTGTTTCCGCTCGCGACCGTGGTCACGCCGAACCTGCGGGAGGCGGAGGTGCTCGCCGGACAACGAGGTAGCCGACGCGAGCTCGCGGAGCGAATCCACGACCTCGGCGCACCGGCGGTGGTCGTCACGGGCGGTCACGGTGAGGACGCCGTCGACCACCTCTTCGACGGCAACGAGCACGTCGAGATCCGGGTCGAGCGCTACGACACCGCTGCCACTCACGGCGCCGGCTGCACCCACTCCGCGACGCTGACCGCGGAGCTCGCCAAAGGCGCGTCGCTGCCGGAGGCCGCGCGGGAAGCCGCGCGCGTCGCTTCGGAGGCGGTGCGGAACGGACTCGCCGAGCTTGGCTCGGGAGAAGGCCCGGTCGACGTGTTTGATCTGAAGGGAGCAGCGTGAGGACCGGTGCCGACCTGACGACCCTGCGGGCGCGAAAGCCGCTGGTGCACCAGATAACCAACTACGTAGTCATGAACGAGACCGCGAACGCGACGCTCGCGCTCGGCGCGCTGCCCGTGATGGCGCACGCCGTGCAGGAGGTCGAGGAGATGGTCGGCCTCGCGGGCGCGCTCGTGATCAACATCGGCACGCTTTCGGACCATTGGGTCGAGGCGATGCTCGCGGCTGGCAGGGAGGCGAACGAGCGCGAGGTTCCGGTCGTGCTCGACCCGGTGGGCGCGGGCGCCACGCGCTACCGCACGGAGACGACCCTGCAGCTGCTCGACGAGGTGAACGTTGCCGTGCTGCGCGGAAACGCAGGGGAGATCGCAAACACGATCGGTCGGGAGGCCGAGGTACGCGGAGTCGAATCGGTCGACGCGGCCGGCGGCTCCGAGCTTGCAGACGCCGCTGCACGGGTGCTCGGGATCACGGTCGCCGTGACAGGCCAGATCGACCACGTCGCCGACGGCACGCGCACGATCTCGGTCGCCAACGGGCACGAGCTCCTCGGAACCGTCTCCGGAACGGGATGCATGGCGACGGCGATCACCGGTTGCTTCCTCGCCGTACGGCCCGACGAACCGTTGGAGGCGGCGGCCGAGGCATTGGTCGCGTTCGGCGTGGCCGGGGAGGATGCGGCGGTGGACGCGAAGGGGCCGGGGTCGTTCCACGCGGGCCTCTACGACGCCCTCTACAACCTCGATCCGTCCACGCTCGACGAGCGAGCGAAGGTCGAATGAAGCTGCACGCCCTGGTCGAGGATGTCGAGACCGCCCGCTTCGCCGTCGATCAAGGCGCGACCGTCGTGCAGTTGCGGGTCAAGGGAGCGACGACCGAAGAGCTCGTGGGGCGTGGGCGCGGCTTCGCCGACCTACCCGCGACGTTCATCGTCAACGACGACCCCGACGCCGCGATCGAGCTCAGCGCCGACGGTGTTCACCTCGGGCAGGACGACGAAGGGTCGGAGCGGGCCCTCGAGGCCGGCCTCCAGCTTGGCCTTTCGGCCTCGACCGAAGCGGAAGCGTGGGAGGCCGTCAAGGCGGGCGCGTCCTACATCGGCGCCGGTCCGGTGTGGCCGACGCCGTCGAAGCCGGATGCCGGCGACCCGATCGGCCTGCGCGGCCTCGAGACGATGCGGCATCTCCCCGTGCCCGTGATCGCGATCGGCGGCGTCGACGCGTCGAATGCCGCCGACTGCATCCGCGCGGGAGCGACCGGCGTGGCAGTCATCCGGGCGGTCGCAGAAATCGGAGCCGTTCGCAAGGCGATCGATGAAGCTCTCGCAGCTCGGTGAGCTCGGGCTGCTCGCGGAGCTCGAGCGCCGCGGGCTGGCCGAGCGAATCGAGAACGACGTCGCCGAGCTCGAAGGGCTCGTCCTCACCCAGGACGCGCTCGTCGAGAACGTCCACTTTCGCCTCGACTGGCTGTCGTGGCGCGATCTCGGCTACCGCGCCGCGGTCGTCAACCTCAGCGACCTGGCCGCGGCGGGCGCGACGCCGGAGCTCCTGCTCATCACGCTCGGGCTGCCCGCGGACACGGATGTTCAGGACGTCATCGATCTGTACCAGGGTCTACGGGAGACGCGCGTCCCGGTTGTTGGTGGGGACACGACGGCGGCCGAACGGGTGCTCCTCAGCGTGACCGCCGTCGGACGGTCGGATCGGGTTCCGGGCCGGAGCGGTGCTCGACCTGGCGACCTGGTTGTCGTGACCGGTCCACTCGGTGCCGCGGGCGCGGCCTTCCGGGAGCACCGGTATGTGCGGCCGCCGATCCGGATCGACGAAGGCAGGCGCCTGGCGCCGGTCGCGCATGCGATGCTCGACCTCTCCGACGGCCTTGCCCAGGACGCCGGCCACGTTGCCGCCCGCTCAGGGTGCCGGCTCGTGATCGACGTCGAGAGCGTGCCGCTCGCGGACAGCGCCACAGTGGAGGATCTCTCGTTTGGCGAGGACTACGAGCTTCTGGCCGCCGTCGCGCCAGACGATGCGCAGGAGCTCGGTTTCCCGATCATCGGCCGTTGCGAGCCGGGGGCGGGCGTCGACTTTGTCGGCGCCGAGCTCCGCGGCTATCAACACTTTCGCGAATAGAGGAAATTCCACTTGCGCCGGGGGGCGGTAACCGCAAGGCTTAGCCGGGCGTGTGGGGGTACGTGGTCAGGCGGTTGTTCTGGGCCGTGGTGCTGCTGCTTGCCGTCACCGCCGTCACCTACATCATCTTCTTCGTCATCCCGACGGACCAGAACCGATTCGTCCGTCGAACCGAGAGCGGCGCTCTCGACATCCGCACCGCGCTGGGAATTCACGGCTCCGTTCTGAGCGAGTACGGCCAGTTCGTCTGGAACCTTGCGCACGGGTCGCTCGGCCACTCGTACCGTCAGCGCAGGGAAGTCGTCGACATCATCGGCGAGGCAGGGCCGGTGACGGCGTCGGTGGTGATCGGAGGCGCCGTCATGTGGCTGCTGATCTCGATTCCGCTCGGGCTGATCTCGGCCTTCAGGCCGCGGTCGTTCGTCGACCGGACCGCGATGGTGTTCGTGCTGATCGGGATCTCGGTGCATCCCGTCTGGCTCGGGTTGATCCTGACGTGGTTCTTCGGCGTCAGGCTGCACTGGTTCCCCGTTGGCGGGTACTGCGACGTGATCAACCCACCACCGGGGACCGAGTGCGGTGGGCCCGTGCAGTGGGTCTACCACCTCGTCTTACCGTGGTTCACGTTCGCCGCGCTCTACACGGCGCTGTACGTCCGGATGATCCGGGCGAGCGTGGCAGAGGCCCTGAACGAGGACTACGTCCGGACGGCGCGCGCCAAGGGCTCTTCGGAGGCACGCGTGCTGCGGAAGCACGTGATGCGGAATGCACTGCTTCCGGTTGCGAGCATGCTCGGCGCCGACATCGCGATCGCGATGGGCGGGACGTTGTTCGTCGAGACCGTCTACGGGCTACCGGGGCTCGGGCGTGTGTCCCTGCGCGCCCTTCAGACCTTCGACCTGCCCGTCATCCTCGGAGTCGTCGTCACGGTGACCACGGCCGTTGTTGTGCTCAACCTGGTTGTCGACCTGCTCTACGCGCTGCTCGACCCACGGGTTCGGGTATCGCGAGCCCCCGACGAGGATCTGCAGCCGGCGGTCAAGCCCGAGCCGGCGCGCGCCAGGCCGGCGGCGGCGCCTACGACTGCCCGTTGAGCCACGCGCTCCAGGCCTGCTCGTAGTACGAGCGGGGCCGGGCGCCGACGACGGTTTCGCGTGCCTCGCCGTCTTCGAACAGGACGGTCGTCGGGATGGAGAGGACGTTGTAGCGTGACGCCGTCTCGTAGTTGTCGTCGATGTTCAGCTTCGCGAAGGCGATTCGCTCGCCGTGCTCGCGCTCGAGTTCGTCCAGTATCGGCTCGACCGCCCGGCAGGGCCCGCACCACGGCGCCCAGAAGTCGACGATCACCGGCCGGTCGGCCTCGAGGACCTCCTGCTCGAACGTCGCGTCGGTGAGCTCCTTCAAGGACGCAGATCCTACAGTCGGCCTCGGAGGGCCAAGAACCGCAGCACGGGCACCTTCCAGATCCCCTCGAACACGATCGAGCGGCTCATCTTCGATCCCCCGACCTCGCGGTCGACGAATGTGATCGGCACCTCGACCACCCGAAAGCCGGCGCGCAGCGCCCGGTAAGTGGTCTCGATCTGGAACGCGTAGCCGCGCGACGAGACGGAAGCGAGGTCGATCGCCTCGAGCACCTCGCGCCGATAGCACTTGAAGCCGCCGGTGAGGTCGCGAATGGGGACGTCGAGGAGCATGCGCGCGTACAGCGACCCGCCTGCCGAGACCGCCCGCCGCACGAGGCCCCAGTTGACGGTTGCGCCTCCGGGGACGTAGCGAGAGCCGAGCACGAGGTCTGCCCCGTCCGTCGCCGCGATCAGCCGCGGCACGTCGTCCGGATCGTGCGAGAAGTCGCAGTCCATCTCGACAATGAGCTCCGCGCCCGCTGCCAGAGCGCGCCGGAACCCGTCGAGGTACGCCGGGCCGAGGCCCTCCTTCTTGGGCCGATGAAGCACATCCACGTAGTCGAGCTCCGCTGCCAGCCGGTCGGCGAGCTCACCCGTTCCGTCGGGAGAGGCGTCGTCGATGACCAGGACGCGAACGCCGTGTTTGCGCAACGCCCGGACCATCGGGACGAGGTTCTCCCGCTCGTTGTACGTCGGCAGACAAACGGTCGCTCGC
>JBKPFU010000002.1:0-15964 GCA_046728975.1 Actinomycetota bacterium
ACGAGCCGCCCGTCCTCGGACAGATGCCCGTTCGAGATCTTGTACGAGGCATCGAGCTCGCCCAGCTCGTGCCCGCGCTCTTGGAGCCGAACAGGCTGAGCCGAGTCGGGCGTGACGCGGTACTGGTACCAGGAGATGTCCCATGCGACCGTGATGACGACCTCGGCGTTGACGCCGGAAAGCGGCATGATGCTGACCTTCGGCGGGCCGAGACTCTTGGCGACGCCGGCGATCGTGCGGCGGAAGGCACTCGCGTTGAACAGGTCGGCGGCGTCCACCATCGCCTTCTCGGGCCCCGACAGCCGGCGGAGGATCGGCTCGGATGCGACCGGCTCGGGTGGAGTCGCCTTCTTCGGCTCGAAGATCGAGCTCAGGCTGAGCCGCCGGCGCCGCCGCTCTGTGGGGACGACGGGCGTTGTCGGGCTCCCCTCCTTCAGCCAGCCTTCCTCGGCCGCGACGTCCTGGCACAGCGGACAGACGTCGACGAAGTTCTCGCCGTCGGGCGCGTACCGAACCGCCCGCTCGCCGACGAGCAGCGTCCGCTCGCAAATCGCGCAGGTCCGCGTTGCGGTGACCGCACTCCGCGATAGGCGCATCAGTCGATACTACCGCTCGGGCCGCTCCGGCCTAGACCGCCGCCTCTTCCTTCTCCTTCTTCGCCTCGTCGATGATCTTCTGGGCGATGTGCGAGGGCACTTCCTCGTACCGAGCAAAGCTCATGTGGTAGTCGCCGCGGCCGCCCGTGAGCGACGTGAGCGACTGTGAGTAGGTGAGGATCTCGGCCATCGGGACCTCGGCCTTAATCGACGTCATCCCGCCCCGCGGCTCCATGCCCTGGAGCCGGCCGCGCCGGGAGTTGAGATCGCCGTTGACCGCGCCGACCGCATCATCGGGGACGGTCACCTCCACATCCATGATCGGCTCCAGCAGCACCGGGTCGGCCTGCTCGTAGGCCTGCTTGAACGCGAGCGAGCCGGCGATCTTGAACGCCATCTCCGACGAGTCGACGGAGTGGTGGGACCCGTCGACGAGCCGCACGCGCACCCCCTGCACCGGCGCGCCCGCGAGCTCGCCGTGCTGCATCGCCTCCTGGATCCCCTTGTCGACGGCCGGGCGAAAGCCCTGGGGGATGACGCCGCCGGCGATCTCGTCGACGAACTCGTACCCCTCGTGGCCCTCCAGCGGCTCGAGCACGATGTGTGCGTCGCCGAACTGGCCGCGGCCGCCCGTTTGCTTCTTGTACCGGCCCTGCGCCTTGGCGTCGCGCCGGATCGTCTCCAGGTACGGGACGCGCGGCTGATGTAGATCGACGTCCGCCCCGAAGCGCCGCTTGATCCGCTCGACCGCGACCTCGACATGGATCTGGCTCATCCCGGACAGCAGCTGCTCGCCCGTCTGGGGATCGCGGCGAAGCTGCAGCGTCGGGTCCTCCTCCGACAGCCGCCGGAGCGCGGTGCCGACCTTCTCCTCGTCGCCTTTCGTCTTCGGCGTGATCGCGAAGCTCATCACAGGCTCGGGGAAGTCGAGCTGCGGTGGGGTGACATCGACCTCCTTGTCTAAGAGGAGATCCCCCGTCGTCGTCTCCTTGAGCTTTGCGACTGCGCCGATGTCGCCGGGACCGAACTCCGTCGCCTGCTCGTGCTCCTTGCCCTGGAGCGCGAGTAGCTGGCCGACCCGCTCCTTCGAGCTGGCGCGTGAATTGACGACGGTCGAGTCCGACCTCAGCGAGCCGGCAACCACGCGGAAGAGGTTGATCCGCCCCGCGAAGGGATCCGCGACGGTCTTGAACACGAACGCCGCGGTTCCGGCGCCGTCGACCGAGATCGGCAGCTCCTTCTTCGCCGGTGAGGGAACCCCCTCGACCAGCAGGTCGAGCAGCGCCGCCGTGCCCAGGTTCTTCGTCGCGACGCCGCAGGCGACCGGAAACAGCTCACCGCGCGTGACGGCGTCCTTAAGCGCCTTCGCCACCTCTTCGTCCGAAAGCTCCTCGCCCTCGAGGTAGCGCTCCATCAGGCCTTCGTCGGTCTCGACGACCGCGTCGAGCAGCTTCTCGCGGTACTCCGCGACCTGTGCCGCCATCTCCTCCGAGATCTCGCCCGGCGCGCCTTCACGCTCGCCCTCGGTGAGCGGATAGGCCTTCATGTGGAGCAGATCGACGATCCCCTTGAGCTCGTGCTCGTGCCCGATCGGCAGGTGCACTGCGACGCACCGGTCGGACAGTTGCTCGCGCAGCTGCTCGAGCGCCCGGAAGAAGTCGGCGCGCTCGCGGTCGAGCATGTTCACGAAGACGACGCGCGAGAGGCCGTGCTCCTCCGCGCGGTTCCAGGCGCGCCCGGTCTGAACCTCGACGCCCATCACAGCGCTGACGACGACCAGCGCGCCCTCGACGACCCGCATCGCCGCGATCGTGTCGCCCTGGAAGCCGGCGTCCCCCGGCGTGTCGATCAGGTTGATCTTGCGGCCCTGCCACTCGAGGTGGCAGAGCGACGAGGAAAGCGACATCTGGCGCCTCTGCTCGTCCTCGTCCCAGTCGGAAACCGTCGATCCTTGCTCCACGGTGCCGAGCCGGTTCGTCGCCTCGGCCTGGAAGAGCATCGCTTCGACGAGCGAGGTCTTGCCGGTGGCACGGTGGCCGACGACGGCGACGTTGCGGATCTTTCCAGGCTCGGCGGCAGGCATCTGAAGCGGTTCCTCCTCGGTCGGTGGGACTTTCGCGGGATCGTATCCTGCGCCTCGTGTGGTGGCAGGAGGCGGTCGTCTACCAGATCTACCCGCGCTCGTTTCAGGACTCGAACGGCGACGGGATCGGCGACCTGGCGGGGATCACGAGCCGTATCGACCACCTCGAGTACCTGGGCGTCGACGCCCTCTGGCTCTCCCCCATCTACCCCTCACCGCTCGCCGACATGGGCTACGACGTCTCCGACTACACCGACGTCCATCCCGACCTGGGCACCCTGGCCGACTTCGACGAGCTGGTCGCGGCCTCGCACGCGCGCAACCTGCGCGTCCTGCTCGACCTGATCCCGTGTCACACCTCGATCGAGCACCCCTGGTTCCGCGAGCACCCCGACTGGTACATCTGGGCCGACGGCGACGAGCCGCCGAACAACTGGAAGGCCGCCTTCGGCGGGCCCGCCTGGACCCGCGACGAGGAGACAGGTCGCTGGTACCTGCATTCCTTCTACCCGGAGCAGCCCGACCTCGACTGGCGGAACCCCGAGGTCGTCGCCGCGGTGCAGGGCGTCGTGCGCTTCTGGCTCGACCGCGGCGTCGACGGCTTCCGGCTCGATGCGATCAACCAGCTGGTCAAAGACGCGGAGCTCCGGGACGATCCGCCGGCGACCGGCACGTTTCCGCTCCCGCTCCGGCCCGAGGCCGCGACCCTCGAGCACGTCTACTCCGGCAACCGACCGGAGGCGACGCAAGCGCTCGCCGCGCTGCGGGCGGCGGCCGGCGACGCGTTCCTCGTCGGTGAGGTCTATCTCGGTACCTCGCAGTACCCGCGCTACCTCGAGCACCTCGACCTCGTCTTCGCGTTCGAGTTCCTCTTCTCGCCCTGGAAGGCGGAGCGGCTGCGCGCGGCGATCGAGCCCGCCGCAGAGCTCGGACGAATCGCCTGGGTGCTCTCGAACCACGACTTCCCCAGGCTCGCAACGCGACTCGGCTGCGACCGCGTTCGCGACGGAGCGACGGTCCTGCTCACGCTCCCAGGTGCCGCCTTCGTCTACCAGGGCGACGAGCTCGGCCTGGAGGACGGCCCGGGCATCGCGCCGCCGTACGATCGCGCCGGCCGCGACAAGCACCGCCACCCCATGCAGTGGGACTCGAGCCGCAACGGCGCCTTCACCGACCGCGAGCCGTGGTTGCCGGTGGTCGACCCCGAGGAGCGGAACGTTCAAGACCAGCGCGGCGACCCCGATTCGGTGCTCGAGCACTACCGCCGGCTGATCGCGGAGCGTCGAGAGCTCGGCCCGGGCTTCCGCCTGCTCGACCCGGAGCCCGACGTCCTCGCATACGCACGAAACGGCCGCACGATCGCGGTCGAAGCGCCATAATCACGCCGTGGCCGAGATCGTCCTCGACGGGATCACGAAGCGCTATCCCGACGGAACCGAAGCCGTCAAGGACATGAACCTGGACATCGGGGACGGCGAGTTCATGATCCTCGTCGGTCCCTCCGGCTGCGGGAAGTCGACCGCGCTGCGGATGATCGCGGGGCTCGAGGACATCACGGAAGGGGAGCTGCGGATCGGCGATCGAGTGGTCAACCAGCTCTCGCCGAAGGAGCGCGACATCGCCATGGTCTTCCAGAGCTACGCGCTCTACCCGCACATGACCGTCCGCGACAACATGGGCTTCGCGCTCAAGCTGGCCAAGGTCCCGAAGCAGGAGATCAGGCAGCGCGTGGAGGAGGCGGCGAAGATTCTCGACCTCCAGGAGCACCTCGACCGCAAGCCGGCGCAGCTTTCCGGCGGCCAGCGGCAGCGCGTCGCGATGGGCCGCGCGATCGTGCGCCAGCCGGCAGCCTTCCTGATGGACGAGCCGCTCTCGAACCTCGACGCGAAGCTGCGCGTGCAGATGCGGACGGAGGTCTCACGTCTCCAGCAGCGGCTCGAAACGACCACCGTCTACGTCACGCACGACCAGGTCGAGGCGATGACGCTCGGCGACCGCGTCGCGGTGATGCGCGCCGGAATCGTCCAGCAGGTCGGGCCGCCGCAGGAGCTTTACGAGGAGCCCACCAACCTGTTCGTCGCCGGGTTCATTGGCTCGCCGGCGATGAACTTCATGCCGGCGCACGTGGACGGCAACACGGTCAAGCTGCCGATGATCGAGGCGCGCTTGCCCGACGGCGTTCGCGGGCGTCTCGACGGCAAGCGCGAGCTTTTCGCCGGGATTCGGCCGGAGGACTTCGAGGACGCATCGCTCGTGCCTGACGACAAGCGCGACGACGGTTCGACCTTCAGGACCAAGATCGACGTGCTCGAATGGATGGGATCGGAGCTCTATGCGCACTTCACGATCGGGTTTCAAGGGATCGAGTCCGAGGAGCTCGCCGAGCTGGCCGAGGAGGCCGGAACCGCCGACGTGCCGGGCGCCGCCGAGGCGGACCGGGTCATTGCGCGCCTCGACGCGGCCAGCGACGTCCGCGAAGGCCAGGAAGCCGAGCTCTGGCTCGACACGGGCAAGCTTCACTTCTTCGATCCCGAGAACGGGCGAGCGCTCAGTGCGCGCGAGCGCGCCGGCGCGGCCGCTTGACAGGAGGACTTGGCGAAACGAACGACTGTGCCGTCAGGCCGCGCTCGATCGTCCCGATGCGGCGTCCTCGGTCGCGCCCGTATCTCATCGATACGAACGCTCCCTGCGTCCTTGCCTCCCGAACGACGATCGCGCCCTGACGGCGAGCGCCGTTTCCCCAAGCCCTCCTAACCCTTAACGGCGCCCGCAGTCAGGCCGGCGACGATCCGCCGCTGGAAGAGCACGACGAGCGCAATCAGCGGCACCGTGACCACGACCGACGCGGCGCTGATCGTCCCGATCGGAACCTCGAATCTGGACGCCGAGCCGGTGAAGAATGCGATCGCCGCGGGCACGGGTCGTCGATCCGGTGACGAGGTCAGCGTGATCGCGAACAGGAACTCGTTCCAGACGAAGATGAACGCAAGCAGGCCGGCCGTGACGAGCCCCGGTGCGGCGAGCGGCAACACGATCTTGCGAAACGCCTGGAAGTAGGACGCTCCGTCCACGAGCGCGGCCTCCTCCAGCTCGCGGGGGATCTCGCGGAAGAACGACGTCAGGATGTAGATCGTCAGCGGCAACGTGAAGGTCAGATCGGGGAGGATCAGCCCGAGGTAGGTGTTGTAGAGCCCGATGTCGGTCCAGAGCTTGAACACGGGCGCCGCGATCGCGATCGGCGGGAACGTCGTGATCGAGAGGATCACGGCGAGGAGCAGGAACTTCATCGGGAAGCGCAGCCGCGCGAGCGCGTAGGCCGCGAAGGACCCGACGGTGAGCGCGATGAGCGTGGTCGTCAGGCTGATGATCGCGCTGTTGCGAAGCGCCTTGATGAAATCGTCGTTCCTGAAGATCGAGGAGTAGTTCTTGAGCGTCGGATGCGGCGGAAACAGGTCGCCGGAGGAGAGGTCCGACCCCGCCTTCAGCGACGTGTTGATCAGCCAATAGAACGGAAACAGGCAGAAGAGCATGATCAGGATCACGCCGATCCAGAGCAGGACGTTGCGGCGAAGACGGCTCGGGCCTTTGATCTCCTCGACCTGCGCGCGTGGCCGTTCGACGGCGACGGTCGCCATCAGTCCTCAGCCAGCCCGCGGATGTTGCCCCCGACGAACCAGATGTACAGGAACGACACCGCCATCACCGTGATGAACGTCAGCACCGAGAACGCCGAGCCGAGCCCGATGATCCCGTCGTTGACGAGCGTTTGCTGCGCCTCGAGTGACAGCGTCGACGTCCCGTTCGCGCCCTGCGTCAGCACGAACGGGAGGTCGAAGATCCGCAACGCATCGAGCGTCCGGAAGATCAGCGCCACGAGGATTGCGGGCACCAGGAGCGGCAGCGTGACGCGGCGAAAGCGCTGCCAGGCCGTGGCGCCGTCGACCTTCGCGGCGTCGTAGACGTCCTGTGGGATCACCTGGAGCCCGGCCAGGATCAATAACGCCATGAACGGGGCCGTCTTCCAGACATCGGCGAAGATCAACACCGCCAGCGCGTAGGGGCTCTGCCCGAGCCAAACGATGTCCCCGCCCGGCAGATGAAGCGCTCGCAGAACCGTGTTCGCGAAGCCGACGTCGGGCTCGAAGATCGTCCGCCAAGTCATCGCGGTGACCACCGTGAGGATCGCCCAAGGCACCAGCACCGTCGTCCGCAACAGGGCCCGCCCCTTGAAGGCCTCGTGCATCGCGAGCGCCATCGCGATGCCGAGCACGAGCTCGAGGCCTACCGAGATGCCCGTGAACAGAAACGTCGTCTTGAACGCGCTCCAGAACTCATGCGACGTCAGCAGCTCGCGGTAGTTCTTGAGGCCGGCCCACCGCGACAGCCCCGGGAAACGGACGCTGTACTCGTTCAGCGACAGCCAGATCGCGTAGCCGATCGGGTACGCGGCGACCAGCGCGATCAGCAAGATCGACGGCGAAAGCATCAGCGCCGCCAGGCGGCGCTCCGAGAGACCGGAGCGCCGCCTGGCGCGTGGAACCGAGGCTTCCGCCGTGGCCAATTAGAACGTGGCTAGGGCGTCGTTGATCTGGCTATTCATCGAGCTGACCGCGGCGTCGGGCGTCTTGCGCCCTTGGAGCGCCGCGTAGACGTTCTTGTAGATCGCCTCGCTGATCTGCGTGTAGACCGGCGAGTTCGGCCGGGGCTGCGACTGCTCGACCGCGGTTCGGAGCTGGGCAGCAAACGGCATCGCCTTTTTCACCGCCGGGTCGTCGTAGGTCGCAGAGAGCGTCGGCGGCAGCGACGCCTTGGCACCCATGATCTTCTCCGGCTCGGGCTGCGTGATGAAGTTGGCGAATTCGAGTGCGGCACCGGGGTTGTCCGAGTGCGCGTTGATCGCGAGGTTGTAGCCGCCGATCACGCCCGATGCCTTATGGCCGCCAAAGCCCGGCAGAGTCGTCACGGCGAACTTGCCTTTGATCGGCGAAGCGTTGCCGAGTGCGTACGCGTACGGCCAGTTCCGCATGAACGTGCCACGCCCCGCCTCGAAGGCGGTTCGCGTCTCCTGCTCCATGTAGGTGAGAGTCGCCTTCGGAACGGCGCCGTCCTTGAGGCCGTTGACCATGAACGTGAGCGCATCCCTCGCCTCCGGCGAGTCGATGGCCGACTTCTTCCCGTCGTCCGAGAGCACCTTGCCGCCCGCGCTGAACAGGAGCTCGAGGTAGTTCACCGTCAGGCCCTCGTACTGCGCGCCCTGGTAGACGAGCCCGTTCTTGGCCTTCGCCTGCTGGTAGACCTGCTGCCACGTCTTCGGCGCACTCGGTTCCTGATCGGTCCGGTAGTACAGGAATCCCGCGTTCGTGTTGAACGGGATCGCCCAGTACTTGTCCTGGTACTTGGCGCTGTCGAGCGTCGATGCGATGAACTCGTCCTTGCGGTCATTCACCGCATCCGTCAAGTCGTAGATCCACCCCTGCGAGGCGTACTCGGCTGTCCAGATCGTGTCG
Source organism: Actinomycetota bacterium (assembly GCA_046728975.1). GTDB lineage: Bacteria > Actinomycetota > Thermoleophilia > Gaiellales > Gaiellaceae > JBKPFU01. The sequence goes on from JBKPFU010000002.1 coordinate 8,187, forward strand.
ATTCCGAGCACGTCGCACTCCGACGACTTGGCGCGCAGCCGCTGAATCTGCTGCGTGCGCTGCTGGTCGGCCGAGGTGGGCAACTCCACGAGCTTGGCCGTCACGTCGGGGTTCTGCTGGTTGTGCATCTTCACGACCTGCGCGAACGCCCCGGTCGTGTCCTTGCCGATGCACCACTCCACCGACCCTGAAGCGTCTTTCGCCTTGTCCGGGTCGAGCGTCTTGCCACCCTTGCTGCTCTCCCCGCCGCCGCCACCGCCGCCGCCGCAGGCGGCGAGCGCCAGCACAATCAGCGTCGCGAGGACGACGCCTGCTGCGGACTTGATTCTCATCCGTACCTCCCTTTTGGGGCTCGTGTGCCCCATCCGGCGCGCAGGCTAACGCCCCGGCGAACTGCGTGTGCGACCTTCCGGCGAGGCTCGGCAGCAGCGCAGACGCCGGCTAACGCTCGAGGGGCTCGCGCGCCTGGCTGCCGGACAGGCGAGCCTTGAGGCGCAGGATCGCCTTCGTGTGCAGCTGGGACACGCGCGACTCGGTCACACCCAGCACCTCGCCGATCTCGCGCAACGTCAGCTCCTCGTAGTAGTAGAGGGTGACGACCAGCCGTTCGCGCTCGGGCAGCCGGGAGATCGACTCCGCGAGCGCTTCCTTCAGCTCGGTCTCCGCCAGCGCCGCCTGCGGCTCCGGTCCCTGCGTGTCCTCGATCGTGTCGATCAGGGCGACCTGGTCGCCGCCCGAGGAGGAGATCGTCCAGAGCTCGTCGAGGGCCGCGATCGACGAGCGCGCGATGTCCGACAGGCTTTCGTTGAACTCGTCTTCCGTGATGCCGAGCGCCGACGAGACCTCCTCGTCGGTAGGGCTGCGCCCGAGCTTGGCCTCGAGCTGCGAGATCGCCCGCTCGATGTCGCGCGCGCGCGAGCGAATCGACCTCGGGACCCAATCGAGCGCACGCAACTCGTCGATGATCGACCCCTTGATCCGGGCGATCGCGTAGGTCTCGAACTTGACGTCGCGGTCCGGGTCGTAGCGCTCGATCGCGCCGATCAGCCCGAGCAATCCGTACGAGACCAGGTCGTTCTCGTCGACGTGTGCCGGAAGGCCACTGCCGAGCCGTCCCGCCACGTACTTGACGAGCGGGGCGTACGTGAGAATCAGGCGGTCGCGGATCGCTTGGTCTTTGGTCTTGCGGAACTCCTGCCAGAGCGTCTGCGTGTCTTCTGGCTGCGTCGCCACGGTCAGAGAATACGGCGTGATGCGGCGTTAGCCCTTCAGCGCGCGATACGCGAGAGAACCGAGCCAGAGTGCAATTGCGCCGGCGGCGACGACGATCACGTACAGGCCGGGCTCACGCTGAGCAGCCTCGGCGGCCGCCGCTGCAACGCCGACGAGGGCAATCGCTAGCACGAGGAAGAGAGCTCCGAGCGAACGGCGCGGGCCGGCCACGCGCGGATGGTGCCCGAAAGGGCGAGGCTACAATCGGTCTTCGCAACCCCTAGGGGCGTAGCTCAACTGGCAGAGCACCGGTCTCCAAAACCGGGGGTTGCAGGTTCGAGTCCTGCCGCCCCTGTAAGCGGAAGCGCCGTAAAACGGCGCCTTCGCGTTTCATGTGAGGAGAGCGGCGGCCCGGCGTCAGTTCATGATCTGCGGGGAACCGTGACCGTCGTCGACGTGGTGGTCGTGTTCCCGCAGGCGTCGGTCGCTCGGTAGGTGATCGTGTAGATGCGGCCGGTGCCGTTGTCGCTGCGCTCGGCTCGCAGCCGGAATGTGTCCTCGTCGACGATGACAATGTCGTTTGTCGTCTTGCCGTCCTCGTCGCCGGGAGCATCGTCGGGCTCGTTGCTCATCACGGAGACGAGCGTGACCGCCGGAGCGACTCCTGAGTTGTCGGAGGCTGCGACCGTCGCATTCACCGTCTGGTAACGGTGATTGGGCGGCGAGAGCGTGCTCGGCGACGCGGTCGCGCTCAAGGTTGGCGGCGTCTCCTCACACGGGTTGAGACCGACGACCACGGCGTCGTGATCGGAGGAGCGGTAGGCGTTCGGTTCGTAGATCGCGTCCTGGTCGGGAGGCTTGAAGCTGGTGTCGTAGTCGAGGAGATCAGGCTCGTCGGCGTTAATGTGCCAGTCGGCGGCGCCGGTCACTTGCGCGGCCAGGCCGGGATTGGCGAGGGCGTGGTCGAGGTAGCCGGCCTGACCGTCGAACACGTACGAGTAGGCGTAGGGGCCTTGGTAGTGGGCGATGAGGTTCGTGTAGTCGTCATTGGTGCCTGCGGAGTCGTCGGCGCCCGCGCGGATCGCGTCGACTGGATCTTCCTTTGCGTACGAGTTGAGGTCGCCCATGATCAAGAAGTCGGGGTCGCCGCTCCCGGTCGGATCAGTCACGAGCCAGTCGACCAGCGCCTGGGCGGCGGCCTTCCGGGTGAGGTTGCAGTTGCCCTGTCCGTCGCCCCTGTCGGGGTCGCCGACGTCGTTGCAGTCCGAGCCTTACGACTTCAGGTGGTTGACGGCGACGGTGAAGTGGGCGCCGGTGCTGTCCACGAACGTTTGCGCGAGCGTCGGACGGTTCTTCGTGTCTAGGAAGCGCGGGTCGACTGCCGTCGTCAGAGTCTTGAAGTCGCCGACCGGCGTCACCTTTGCTGGCTTGTAGATCAGGCCGACGCGGATCGCATCCGTGCCGATCACGCCCGTGTCGATGTAGTCATACATGCCGGGACCGAGCATCGCGTTCAGCCCGGCGACAATCCCTCTGGTCGGGTCTCCGAGGGGGTCGACGCCGGTGGTGTTCTCGAGCTCATTGAGGCCGATGATGTCGCCGCCGAGACCGGCAAGCGCACCCAGGAGCTTGTCGCGCTGGCGGCTGAACTCGCTTGGCTGGTCAGCATCGGCGCCGCGGCACTCGACGTTCTGCGCCGGCCCGCACTTATTGTCGAGCGGGCTCCCTGTCGGGTAGTCGAGCGTCAGGAAGAAGTTGAGTGTGTTCATCGCCGCTACGCGCACGTTGCCGCCGACCGGCTCGGGCGCGGCCGGGCGCGGGTTGACAGCCACATAGTCCGCCGCACCGGTGGGCTGAATGCGATAGACGTCGAAATCGAAACCGAGCACCCCGACGGTGTTCTGCACAGTGTCGCCACCGCGGAAGCGGTTGTTGAGCGCGAAGTTGCCGCCGTTGGGGTGACGCACAGAGCTCGGGTTCTGTGTCCCAAGTCCGTCGTCGAGCGTGATCCGCCGCAAGCTGTTGGCCAGTGCGCGGGCCTGTGCAGGGGCGCCGGGTTCGTCGATCGCCGTCGGTGTGAAGGGGCGCGACTCTCCGGCCAGCGGGAGCGCGAGCACGAGCTCGCCGAAGCGGTCGTAGTTGAAGTATTCCGAGATCACCAGCGACTGCGGGAAGCGCACGAGCATCCCCTCGAACCGCTCCGGGTAGTCGCCGCTTGCGAACGGCATCGTCACATCCGTCGGTCCGACGCTGCCGTTGCCGCAGTCGACGATGTTCGTCACCGGGGACGTGTTGCTGTTCGAGCCGTTGATCGTCGTCTGGTTGAACCGCTCGCGCGCAAAGCCGGTCACCCGTACGACCTCTCCGGCGCTGACCGTGTTCGTGCTGCCGGTGAAGACGAAGATCCCGTCAGACGTGGCTGCATCGGAGTCGCCGCTCGCGTCCTGCAGGTAGAACCCCTGCAAGCCGGAAGCGCCCTCGAAGTCACCAACGACGACGCCCTGCGTCGTCACGTTGCCCGTCATCGCGGCGGAGGCGCCGCTGCCCTGGATACTGTAAATCGGCGTGTAGGGCAGTCCGCAGACGTCATCGTTGACGATCGTTCCCTGCCCCTGACCGTCAGCGACACTCGAGCCGGACACGTTGGTGACGTTGACGAAGAACGTCTCGTCGGGCTCCGTGGTCGTGTCGCCGTTGACAGGGACGCTGAACGCATAGGTCGAGCCGCCGGCCGGGATCGTCTGCCCGGTGAGCGTCCGGGCGGTGAAATCATCCGGCGACGTTGCACTGTTATCCGCGGTGGCGATATCGAACGTGACGCCGCCGGCTCCCGCCGGCGACGACAGGCTGACAGTGAAATCGAAAGAGGTCGTGCTCGAGTTGCCCTCATTCGCGGAGACGTCGTTGATCGTGAGATTCGTTCCTGTCGGGCAGAGGTTCAGCGGGGATGCCGTGTTGCGCGGTGCCGGAGTCCCCGTCGTGAAATCCGCCGCGTTGTTGTCGGTCTCGGTGCAGCCGCCGCCGTTCCGCAACCCCGCAGTCGTGTTCGACAGCGTCGGGGTCGGACCCGAGCCCTCGAAGTTGGTCGCGGCAGAGCCGTAGCCGACAAAGTCGCGGATCGACGGGTTCGGCAAGCAGTCGCCAGGCGACGCGCCGCAGGTAAGCAACGTCTGATTCGTGACCAGCGCCACCTTGCCGCTGGTCGCGCTCATCGCAATCGCACCAGTCGCATCCGGGGTCGGCAACGGTGTCGTACCGCCCGTGCCTGCGGCCTCCTGCACCAGGTAGTAGCCGCCTGGCGCGAGCGAGCCAGAAAGGTTCGTCCTCTGCCAGGAGGAGCCCGCAGAGGACGCGTACTGCACCGACCAGCCCGTCACGTCCACCGAGCTCGAGCCGCGGTTGAACAACTCGATGAAATCGTTCGTCAACGTCGCCCCCGTGTTGCCGCCGCCCCCGTACACCTGGCTGACGACGATGTCCGGCGACACCGCCGAACCCGCAGTCGGGCTCGAGGCCGAGCCCGCCAAGACGAACACGAGCGCGACCGCGAACGGTGCCAGCCGTCCGAACCTCAAACCAGAACCCTCCTCCTCCGTGGCGACCTGACGGCGACCAACGCCGCATCCGACGCTAACGGATCGCGGGTGTCAGTTCCAGCCAGTGCTCCTCGGTCGAGCGCGAGTCCGGGCTTCGCTTTTGCGTTTTCAGCGCCGCCGACTACTGCGCACGCGGCTTAGGGCAACCTCCGCCGCTTCGAGTTCTGTGTTGCCGCGTGCGACCCCATCAACCGTGCGCGGATCTGTCGCCAAGCGATATCGCGCGAGCCAGCCGCCGCGGTACGCGCCGCGCGCGGACGGCTCGATGATGAGTTCGTAGCCACGTCTGTCGAACTCCCTTCTGATCGCCGCGAGTCGCTCCTCCATAGACCCCGTTGAAGCCGGTCGATGCCCCTGCGGTTCACGAGGTACCCCCGGCGCAGACTCGTTAAGCGCGCGGGAGATGAAGCGCGCATGCACGGTTCCCCTTGTAGTTCTTGCGGCTCCGAATACGGGTCGTGTTCATCGACGTCCTCGCCAGCCGTCCAAACAGAGCGGAAAACGCTCCGCGATAATTGGCTCGTGCCGTCAGACCCACCCGGGAAGCTGCCGGTTCCACAGCGCTACGACGACGCGTACTTCGGCTGGCCGGTTGCGCCCGTCAGCCAGCAGCACCCGGTTCGCAGCACCTTTCTCGACCCGCGCGCGGACGACAAGCGCGGCGCGGTCTACCACCAGGGAATCGACATCGCTGTTCGGGATGATCGGCCCGAGCGCGGGGCCCCTCGTGGACGGACACACCGCGTCTACGCCATCGAGGGAGGCGTGGTGACGGAGGCGACCACGCCCGGCGTGCGCGGCCACATCCACGTCGGCCACTTCGGCTACGGGCACGTGGATGCGACCGTGCGACCAGGTCAGCGCGTCGTCGCAGGCCAGATGATCGGATGGACGTGGCTGACGACCTGGCATGTACATCTGAGCGAGTTCCTATTCCTGCCCGACGGCCGCCGACTGAACATCAATCCGCTCCGGCGCGGAGGCAAGCTCCGGCCCTACTTCGACCGGCTCGGTCCCCTCATCCACGAGATCCGCTTCTATACGCCGGCCGCGTCGAACTGGGGGCGGCGGCGGACGAACGTGGCGGTGCTCCGGCCGGCAGGCAAACGGCTCGACAGGCGCCGACTCGCCGGCCGCGTTGACGTGCGCGTGCGCGTTGCCGACCGGCAGTCGTTTCAGGGCTGGTTCCGCGACCTGCCGTATCTGTCGGCGCCGCACCACGTCTACCGCCTTGCCTTTGTGCTCGTGCACGTTCCGACGCATCGCGTCGTGCTGCGGCGGCAGGTCTTCTGGGCAGATGCGATGCTGCCGATCCCGCCGGCTCAGCACTATGCGCCGGGGACGAAGCAGAACCTCACCGCCCAGGGCTGTGTGTTCGCCCAGCCGGCGACGGACTGCCGCGGCTCGTTCTGGTTTCACCTCTTTCCCGGCGCGGCCTGGGACACGCGCCGCTACGCGAACGGACGCTACCTGTTCCGCGTCCGTGCCTGGGACACGCGCGGTAATCGCGCTTCACGCGACGTGGCGGTGGTCGTTCGCAACTGAAGCTCGGATCCTCGCGCTATCTCTCGAGCAAGCCCAGCCACTTAACCGCGCCCGGCAGCTGCAGGTGCGAGTAGGCCTCGGCTGTGTGTCCCCACGAGCCAGTCACCGGCTCGACGCGACCTCGCGGGTGCAGCCTGCGCAGGCCCTTGTAGAACTCGGCGGACTGGCGGCGCTGGTCGATGATTTGGTCGCGGTCACTCCACCAGAGCTGCAGAGGCACGCCCGACTCCGCCACCTGGCTGACGAAGTGATTTGGGCTACGGAGGGTGTATTCGAGTGGGTTCGTTCGCGGCGTGCCGCCGACCTCGAGGCGCGCGAGCGCCTGAACAGCCCGTCCGCCACGGAGGCGAGCGAACTCGCCGTAGCGCAGGTAGAAGTTCGTGACCGAGTCGAAGGCAACGGCGCCTGCCAACAACTCCGGGTGTTGCGCGAGCAGAAGCAACGTCTCTTGCCCACCCATGCTGCCGCCGACGGCGTAGACCCGGCGCGGGTCAACGCGCAGCCAGGGCTTCCCGCGCTGCACGAGCACCGGCATGCGGGCCAGGTCGGCGATCTGGCCGCGCCAGCCCCACGAGTGGAGCGGCAGGCGCCTTCCCATCCCGCCCGGGCACACGACCGCGAACTTCCCCCGCTCCGGCAGGTCCCGCCACCACCGCGCATTCGTAATCGCGCGAATGCCACGGCCGTGCGGCGAGATCACGAGCCGCAGCGGCGGCGGCGGATTCTGAGGCCCGTACTCGGCCGGTAGGAGCAGCACAGCCAGCCGCGAGACGCCGTTGTGCGCCCGATAGCGGAGTCCCCACTCCCTAACAGCCGGAGTCATTGTTGCTCCCCTCGTTCACGGCCGCGGCAACGGCGGAGGAGGCGGTGGCGGCGGCCGGCTGCACACCCCGACGAAGCTGAGCAGCGGATGCAGCTCGAGGTAGTTCGGCGCCTGCCCGATCGAGCGATGCACACTGTCGAAGAAGCCGACCCCGACAATCGTCGCACTGCCGTCCAGCGTGCGCCAGTACCTCGTGACGGGGCCGCAGGAGTCGAGGAACGCAGATCGCGCGGCCGTCATCTCGGCTCGCTTGGTGGAGCGGGCAGCGCCGTCGCAGTTCGGATCCGGAAGCTCCGTGACCATCGTCCCAGTCGAGCGGAGGCCGCGGATGACGAGGTGGAAATCGCCGTCCGACTCGCGCTTCACCTTCACCAGCCGCCCCCGCACGGCGTACGTCTTGCGCTCCACTCCCGGAAGCCGGGGCGTTTGCGCTCGGATCGCGATCCGTGGGCGCCGGATTCGCCGGAGCTCTGCAAGGGTGCGAACGGCCGGCGTGTAGTTGACGAGGTTCGCCCGCGAATCGGACAGCGTCTTCACCGGCCACCGAAACGTGCCGGGGCAGGCCTTCACCGTCGCCGTCAGCGCAGGTCTGTCGGCGCGAG
>JBKPFU010000003.1:0-2707 GCA_046728975.1 Actinomycetota bacterium
CGGCTTCTAGTAGCTGGGATGTGCCCTCGTCCCTGCCGGGGCCTGCCGCCCGCGGGCCCCGGCGAATTACTGCAAACGTGGGCGCCCCCTCCCGCACGAGAGCGGCGCCCACGCTTTGCTACGGTCCGGCTGTGGCGATCATCAACAAGCGAAACGCGGTCCTCGGCTGGAGCGTCTGGCAGATCGGCAAGCGGGTGGGGAAGAAAAAGGCCCGCGGCGCCGTGCCCAACGTCGAGAGTGGAAGGCCGAACAAGTCGGCGATTGCGCTCGCGACGCTGGCGGGCGCCGCCGGCGCGCTGACCTTCTGGCGCAAGAAGAAGACGCCCCCCGAGTAGCGCTGGCGGGCTCCGCGGTTTAGCGTTGGCTGCCAACGCGACCGGGAGGGGAACCCAAAATGCGCATCGAGTCTTCAGTTACCTCTGTGACCTGGATTCCGTCCGAGGCAATTTCGGGCATGCCGAAGCTGCCGTTCGAGCTTGGGCTCACCCACTACGACGACCCGCTGCCGGACCAGATCGACGATCTCGAAGAGCTGCGGAAGCGCGACGCCTTCCGAGGCGAACGACCTCCGCGCGTGGATCCACGTCGAGGACGGGAAGATCGTCGACTCCGGGTACTCGGGCGGCGGACACATCGGCGTGACGCGGTTGAAGATCGGGCCGCGCGAGCTTGCCTTCGCGGCCGTCAAGTATCCGGTGATCCAGCACGAGCCCGAGGTACGTGATGGGTCTGTGCGATTCGTGCAGTCGGCGGGCGGCCACATGGGTCTGCCGGCGCCGCGGCGCGTGAGCGGGAAGCCCTTCTTCCGGATCAAATCGGCTTCCGCCTGGACGACCCTCGGCCTGACCATCGATAGCGAGGGGCGCTCGCAGCACGAGGTCGTCGGCGCCAGCCCGTTCCCGCGGCACTGGATCTACGACAAGGACGGCAAGCTGGTCGAGAAGACCGGAACGATCGACTTCAAGAAGTGGTACCGGGAGGCGCACGGCGCGAACACGCCGTGGGGCGACGAGGATTCGCCCGCGTTCGTCACGGCCGTGGAGTCGGAGCTCGAGCGCGAGCTCTCGTCGTCGATCATGCGGAGCGGGGCGAAGCTCGAGCGCCGAAAACTGAGCGGGGACGAGTCGCTGGTCGAGCAGGGCGACGAGGGGAACGAGCTCTTCCTGCTCCTCGACGGCGTGCTCCTCGTCGACGTCGACGGCGAGACGGTTGCCGAAGTCGGCCCGGGCGCAATCCTCGGCGAGCGCGCGCTGCTCGAGGGCGGCCGGCGAACCGCGACCTTGCGCGCGGCGACACCGGCGCGGGTCGCGGTCGTTCCCGCCGATGCCGTGGACGACTCGGCTCTGCCCGAGCTGGCGGCGCGACGGCGGCCCAAGGAGGCCTAGCGGCGGTCGAGATCGAGGTCATCGCACGCTCGGCCGCGCCGCCCGAGCGGGTATGGGAGCTGCTCGCCGACGCCTCCTCCTGGACGCGCTGGGCCGAGCTCGACGAGGTCGAAGTGGAGGAGGGACAGGGCCTCGGCGAGGTTCGTCGGATGCGGCGCGGGCGCTACCGAAGCCGCGAGCGGATCGTTGCGTTCGAGCCGCCGGGGCTGTTCGCGTATGAGACGACGGGGCTGCCGATGCGCGATTACCGGGCCGAGGTCACGCTGGCCGCGGAGGACGGTGGCACGAAGATCCGCTGGCACTCGCGGTTTCGCCCGACGTACCCGGGCACCGGCCGGCTGATACAGCTCCGCTTGACAGGCTTCCTGCGCGACACGGCCGAGCGGCTGGCGAGGGCCGCCGAAGCGGCCGTATAGGAGGGCTTGACGAAATACCACGCTGAGCCGCCGGAACGCGCTGGAACGGCGCGAGGCGGCGTCCTCGGTCACGTCCGTATTTCGTTCAATACGAACGCTCCCTGCATCCTTGCCTCGCACCGCCCATCGCGCCCCGGCGACGAGCGGAATTCCGTCAAACCCTCCTAGTCGTGCCGGGCGAGCCAGTCGCCCACGATCTGCATGTACCGCTCGCGCTCCTCCATGTGCGGCACGTGTGAGGACTCCTCGAACAGGGCCCACTCGCAGTGGCGGATGCCGGCCTTCATCGCTTCCTGGAGCGCCGGCGTCATCTCGTCATGCCGGCCCGAGACGAGCAGGACCGGCACGGCAATCTCGCCGAGTCGCTCCTTCACGCTCCAGTCGCTGAGCGAGCCGAGCTCGACGAACCCTCGCCCGTTCAGCGTGTCGGACACGGTCGAATCTCGCTCGAACCAGCTGAAGGACTCGACGAGCTCCGGCGGCCACGGGTCGAGCCGGCAGAGGTAGCGCGAGTAGAAGACCATGCACGCCTCGTCGTACTCCGGGTCTTCGATCGTGCCCGCCTCCTCGTGACGCGCCAGCGTCGCCTGAACCTCCGGCGGGAGCTCCGCGCGGAGCCGGTTCGCCTCGGCGACGAAGTCCGGGTAGGAGGAGCCGGTGTCGGCCAGCACCACCGAACGCAGGCCCGGCGGGTGCCTGAGCGCGTACTCCTGGGCGAGGAAGCCGCCCCAGGAGGAGCCGAGCACGTGGTGCCGGTCGGCGATCCCGAGCGCGTCGACGAGGTTGTGCAGCTCGCGCACGAACAGGTCGAAGGTCCAGAAGTCGGCGCCGCGCCCGGGGAAGTGCGTCGAGCGTCCGTTCCCGACCTGGTCGTAGAAAACGACTGCTCGGTTTCCCGCGAGATCG
>JBKPFU010000004.1:0-9883 GCA_046728975.1 Actinomycetota bacterium
CGCGAGTCGATCTCGATCTCGGAGCCGTTCTGCTGGACGGTGATGCTGGCGTAAAAGGTGTTCTCCTTCAGCTCGGTGACGGTGATGCGAACGATCTGCGCGTCGAGCTGGGAGACGACGTCGGAGAGAAGGTCGTGCGTCATCGGCCGCGGCGTCGAGGCGCCCTGGAGCTTCATCAGGATCGCCGCCGCCTCGGGATGGCCGATCCAGATCGGAAGGAACTTGTTTCCGTCGGCAGTCTTCAGCAAGACGATCGGCTGCTTGCCGACCAGGTCGAAGCTCACGCCGTAGATGACCATCTCGTGCATCAGCAGCCTTCCCCGTCGGGGGTTCTCATATTAGCCAAGGGGTCTTCTGACAAACCTCGTGCGGGACCATCCTTCGGAGCATGATCGACCCGCAGGCAAGCCGCTACAATCACCCGCCCGCGGGCGATTAGCTCAGTTGGTTAGAGCGCCGCTCTGATAAGGCGGAGGTCCCTGGTTCGAATCCAGGATCGCCCATCGCGCAGCGGCGTCTCAGTGCAGGATCTGCGTCTTCTGAACGTAGTCCTCGACCATGAGCAGGAACGAGGGGTCCTCGGCGATCTCCGCAAGCGTCCCCTTCGTCGCGTCGTCAAGCTCCTGGTCGTCCTCAAGCTCGGACAGGAACGGCTCCAGCCGGCCCGCCTGTGACATCGCCGCCATCCTGAGGAACAGATCGCGCGTCAGATCGTCGCGCGAGATGGCCTCGAGCGATTCGAGCTCTTCCAGCCACATTCGAAGCATCGTCAATTCAACGCCGGCCGCCCATCCGCGGATACGCGTTCAAGAACCTCGGCGAGCTCGGCGAGCGCATGGTCGCCGTCGTAGGCGATTTCGACCTTCCCGGGCGCGACGCGCGCCTCGAAGCCCGTCAGCCGCCTGACCGCCTCCTTGATGCGCTCCGCGGTCACCGGATCGACGTGCCGCGGCGGGGCGCGCCGGGGCTTTCGTGCTGCACCGGCCCAGCGCGCGGCGCGCTCGGCCGCGCGAACCGACATCGCCTGGCGCACGATCTGGCGGGCGAGCTTCCGCCGCCCCTCGTTGTCCGGGACCGCCAGAACCGCCCGGGCGTGACCCTCCGTGAGCTCGTTCCGCTCGAGCATTGCCAGCACGTCGTCGGGGAGCTCGAGCAGGCGGAGCCGGTTCGAGACCGACGGCTTCGACCGCCCCACCCGCTCAGCCAGCTCGCCAAGCGAGAGCCTGAACTCGTCGATGAGCACGGCGTACGCGCGCGCCTCCTCGACCGGCGACAGCTGCTCGCGCGCGACGTTCTCGACCAGGGAGAGCAGCAGCGTGTCGCGATCGTCCGTGTCGCGGATCAGGGCCGGAAGGGTCTCGATGCCGGCCTCGCGCGCGGCGCGCCAGCGCCGTTCGCCCGCGATCAGCTCGTAACCGCCGGCCGGCCGCGGCCGGACGAGCACCGGCTGGACAATTCCCTGCGCGTTGATCGACTCCGCAAGGGCAGCAGTGGCCTCGGACTCGAAGCGCTTTCGCGGCTGACGTGAGTTCGGGTGCAGCTCGGCAACGGGGAGACGCGCCAGCTCGGTCTCTCCGCCGGCGCCGCCGAGGAGGACCTCAAGCCCACGGCCCAGGCCGCGCCGTTGAGGGTCAGGCACGGCGCCCGAGGTCATGAGACGCAGCGCCCGACGTGCGAAAAGCAAGCCCGGCGAGGACGCAGGGAGCGCGCGTATCGGGACGATACGGGCGCGACGGAGGACACTGCCGGGCGCTGCTTTGCAGCCGCCGGGCGCACGCCGAAGGACCGAGGGTGCCGCTTAAGAACGCTCGACAAGCTCCATCGCCACCTTCCAATAGGCGTCAGCCCCCGCGGAGCGCCGGTCGTACGCCGTCACCGGCAAACCGTGGCTCGGCGCCTCCGCGATCCGCACGGAGCGGGGGATGGCCGTCTCGAACACAAGGCCGCCGAAGTGCCGCCGGACCTCGCCGGCGACGTCGGCAGCGAGCTTCGTCCTGCCGTCGACCATGGTCAGGAGCACCCCGGCGAGCGAGAGCCGGGGATTCAGCCGTCGCCGGACAAGCTCGACCGAACCAACCAGCTGCGCCAGGCCCTCGAGCGCGTAGTACTCGGCTTGCACCGGAACGAGGACGCGGTCGGCCGCGGCGAGCGCATTCACGGTCAAAGGCCCCAGCGAGGGCGGACAGTCGACGAAGACAAAGGAGTAGGCCGAGGCTCCGCCTCCGAGCGAGTGCGCGAGGAACCGCTCACCGTCGGACCGGCGTGCTAGCTCGACGGCAGTCCCCGCGAGCTCCGTCTTGGCGGGCACGAGCTCGAGATTCGCGAACCGCGTCGGCTTGGCCAGCTCCGCCAGCGGTGCGCCGTCGAGCAGATCGAGGCTCGAGCTCCCGTTTGCACGCTCGCCGAGCCCGGAGGTGGCGTTCGCCTGCGGGTCGAGATCGACGATCAGGACCCGCTCGCCGGCCTCGGCGAGACAGGCGGCGAGATTGATCGCGGTCGTCGTCTTGCCGACGCCGCCCTTCTGATTCGCGAGAGCGAAGACCTTCCCGGCCATACCGGCGAGGCTACTCAGGCAAGCGGACGTTTCTTGGCCATTCCAGGCCGTCTCGGAAACTCCGGCGGCGTCTCGTTCATCTTCGGCACGACGAGCACACCAAGACCGTCGCCGAGGTCGCCGCCGCCGAGCTTTTCCGCAGCGGCCTGCACAGCGGTGCGGTCGGCCGACTGACCGACATAGAGGATCACGGCGCCGCCGACACGGACGAGTGGCAGACACCACTCCAGCGCGACCGGCGGATGCGCCAGCGCTTTCGCAACGGCGACGTCGAATTGCTCGAGCTCCTGCTCCTCGGCGCGGCCGGCGAGGACGTGGACGTTGGGAAAGTCCTGCGCGACGCGTCCCAGAAACCCCGCCTTCCGCGCGTTCGCCTCGAGCAGCGTCACCTGACGATCGGGAAGCGCGGCGGCGAGCGGAATCCCGGGAGCCCCGCCCCCCGAGCCCACGTCGACGATCGATCCCGGCCAGGCTCGAACCACCGGCAGCGCCCGCAAAGAGTCCTCGACATGGACCCGCCACGCCTCTTCGGCGTCTTTGACCCCGGTCAGGCCTGGGGTCGAGACCAGCGCGTCGATCCAGCGGGCAAGCGAGTCATGTGGCTCACTCACCCTCGGTTTCGATCACGATGTGGCGGTTCGGCTCGGTGCCCTCGCTGCGCGTCGTCACCCCGGGGAACTCCTTCAACCGCTCGTGCACGACCTTCCGCTCGACCGCCGTCATCGGCTCGAGTTCCGTGGGCGCGCCAGAGGAGCTGACGCGCTCTGCGCTTCTCACTGCCAGCGCATGCAGAGCCGAGCGCCTGCGGTCTCGATAGCCCGAGGCATCGACCACCACCGATTTGCGGCTCTCGCCTTGGGCCCGCGCGACGATCGCGTTCGTCACGTACTGGATCGCGTCGATCGTCTGGCCGTGCTTGCCGATCAGGAGACCGAGGTCGCGCCCGGACAGGAAAGCGGTGACCGTTTCCTCGTCCTCGCGCACCTCCACACGCGCCGAAGCGCCGATCGCCTCGACGATCCGCTCCACCAGCTCCCGCACCCTCCGCCCGAGCTCGCTCTCGTCCGCGGGCGCCGCCGCCGGGCCTGCGGCGCTCCGATCGACCGTCGCGATCACGCGCGCCGGGCTGTACCCGACCCCGAGCAGGCCCCGCTCCCCTTCGGACACGACCTGAAAGCGCACTGCCGACTTGTCGATTCCGGGATCGAGCTTCTCCAGCTCGCGGAGCGCCGTCCACTTCGCCTCGCCGACGGTCTCGCCCGTCGCTTCGACCTGGAGCTCGTCCGTCATCTCCGCGCTTTCCTCTTCTTCTTCCGCTTCACCCGCCGCGGCGGTTGCGCCTTGGCCGACGCAGGCGCGGGCGCCTCGGCCTCGGGCTCACGCCGCCCGCCGTCTTCGCCCGGCTCCTCGCCTCGCGGCGGCGTCCGCGACGAGCGTTTGGGCGGCGCGGCCGGCTGCTTCGGAACGAGCCGCCTCGTGATCAGACCCTGGCCTACCGTCCACAGGTTCGTCGTCACCCAGTAGATCACGAGCCCGGTCGGGAAGTTGACCAGAAAGGTGACGAAAAAGATCGGCAGGACCATCATCAGGATTCGCTGCGAGCGCTGCATCGTCGCCGACATGAAGTACGTCGAGGCAACCTGGCTCGTCACGTAGATCGCGAGCAACAGGTACCCCGACCAGTGCTCGCCCGCGTGGGCGGTGATGTCGGGAACGAAGCCGAGCCAGCCGAGCCCCGTTAGGCCCTCCTCGTTCGACAGGTCGCGCAGAACAAAGTAGAGCGCGATAAAGATCGGCAGCTGTGCGAGCAGCGGAAGGCACGAAGCGGCCGGGTTGATGTTGTTCTCCCGGTAGAACTTCATCAACTCTTCCTGCTGCTTCTTCTTGTCGTGCTTGTAACGGTTCTGGAGCGCCTTCATCTCCGGCATGTGCCGCTGAAGGGACTGCATCGAGTGGATCTGGCGCACCGTGAGCGGAACAAGCAGCATCCGCACGATCAGCGTCAACGCGACGATCGCCCACGCCCACGGCAGGCCTACCGAGCTGTGCAGCCAGTCGAGGACGTGGCGAAGGACGTCCTCGATCGGGCCCAGCAGCGCGAGAGTCACGCGAAGATCCTCTGGTTCTCGGCGTAGTCCACGCCGCCGCGGCTCCAGGGATTGCAGCGCAGCAGGCGCCACGCGGCAAGAACCGAGCCGCGGAGGAAGCCGTACTGCCGCAGCGCGTCGATCGCGTACTGCGAGCAGGACGGGTGGTACTTACACGAGCTCGCAAACACCGGGCTGACCGCGTAGCGATAGACGTAGACCAGGCCGATCGCGACGTATCTCATGCGGCCGTCTCCCTCGCCTCCGGCTCGGCCGCGCGGAGGAAACCATGTTTCTCCCACGAACCCCCTTCTCTTTCTAAGTACGCCTCGACCATCCGGTCGAGGATCGCATGCGGGGGAACCTCCCGGTTCCCCCCTGCCCCTTCCGCGCCGCCGCTCATGCGGCCGCCTTTCCCAGGACCTCGTCCACGCGCTCGCCGAGCCAGTCGAAGCCCTGCGCCTCCACCGCTTCGGGGAGCCCCGGTCGAACGACGAGAACGTAGTCGCGGCCGCGGGGGAGCCCCTCGAGGCGCGCGTGCCAGATCTCCCGCAGCCGCCGCTTCATCTTGTTCCGGACGACCGCGCTCCCGACAGCCCGAGGAACGGCAAGCCCGAGCCTCGGCTCGTCGTCGGCGTCTTCGTCGCGGTCGAACGAGTGCAGGACGAGAAACCGCGTGGAGACCGAGCGGCCCTGGCGGTAGACCGCGTCGAAGTCCCGCGAGCGCGAGAGACGGTTCCGGCGGTGCATCGAGGGGAGGCTACGCGGACAGGCGCTTCCGGCCGCGTGCGCGGCGTCGCTTCAGGATGGCGCGGCCGGCACGCGTCGACATCCTTGCGCGAAAGCCGTGCCTTCGCTTTCGCCTGCGCACGTTGGGCTGGTAGGTCCGCTTCACGAGGGGAGGGGAAAAATTTCGCTCCGGAGGTGGAGCGCCGGACGGCCAGTATAGACGGACCCGCGGCGGCCACTTTTCCACAGCGAAACAGGAGCAGCAGCAGCCGGAGAATCGACGGAGCGAAGCCGATCCAGGACGCTCCGCGTCGTCCGTTTGGACACTCTTCCACAGCTGTGGAGAGGCCTGTGGGACATGCCAGAAATCCCTGCAAATTGGGCATTTCTGGACTTGGAAAGATCCCCCAGAAGGGCCGTTGTCCGCGCTCGGACACGTTGGTATGCTCGCCCTTCTTTTCGTCCGCGAAAAGGAGCGTGCCGGCGGAGTGGAAGCCCCAATCGAGCTGACTGCGGACACTGTCTGGAGCGACGTCGCAAGTCGGCTTCGGGGGGCCCTCAACGAGAGCACGTTCCACAACTGGTTCGGCCAGGTGGGCGGTATGGAGCTGACGGACGAAGCGTTCGTCGTCGCCGTGCCGAACGATTTCACGCGCGAGTGGATCGAGGGCCACTTCCTCGGCCTGATCTCCGCAGCCGTGAACGATGTCATCGGTCAAGAACGGGCGGTTCGCTTCTTCGTCCGTGACGAGAGGCGCCGGGCCGCAAACCCGGAGCCCGCGGCACCCCGAAGGCTTTCGGAGGGCCTCAACCCAAAGTACACCTTCGACTCCTTCGTGATCGGCTCCTCGAACCGGTTTGCGCACGCGGCGGCGCTCGCGGTCGGAGAAGCGCCCGCGCAGGCGTACAACCCGCTCTTCATCTACGGCAGCACCGGTCTCGGCAAGACGCATCTGCTGCAGGCGATCGCGCACTACGTCGACGAGAACACGGGCGAGCTCTCCGTCCGCTACGTCACCAGCGAGACGTTCATGAACGACTTCATCAACTCGCTTCGCGACAAGCGGATCGAGGGCTTCAAGCAGCGCTACCGCACCTACGACGTGCTGCTCGTCGACGACGTGCAGTTCTTCGAGCACAAGGAACGGATCCAAGAGGAGTTCTTCCATACCTTCAACTCACTGCACGAGGCCGGCAGTCAGATCGTCATGTCGAGCGACCGGCCACCGCGAGAGATCGCGACGCTCGAGGAGCGGCTGCGCTCGCGGTTCGAGTGGGGCCTGATCACCGACATCCAGCCCCCGGACCTCGAGACGCGCATCGCGATTCTGCGCAAGCGGGTAAAGACGGAGAACATCCACATCCCGGATCCGCAGGTCCTGACCTTCATCGCCAGCCGTGTCTCGAGCAACATCCGTGAGCTCGAAGGCGCTCTGACGCGAGTGATCGCGTTCTCGTCCCTAACGGGCCGCCCGATGACCGAGGAGCTTGCCCAGGACGTGCTGAAGGATGTCTTTCCTCAGGGCGATTTACCGCAGATCTCGATCGAGCGGATTCAGCACCTCGTCTCGGAGCGGTTCGGGCTCTCGCTCGACGAGCTCACCGGGGACAAGCGGTCGCAGAACATCGTCTATCCGCGGCAGGTGGCGATGTACCTTTCACGCGAGTTGACCGACTCCTCGCTACCGAAAATCGGCAAGGAGTTCGGCGGGCGCGACCACACCACCGTGATCCACGCGACCTCGAAGATCGCGCGCATGATTCGGGAGGACCGCTCTGTGTACAACCTGGTGCAAGAGCTGACCGCAAGAATCAAACAAGTGCGCTGATTCTGTGAATCCTTCGCCCCAGCGCTTTTTCCCTGTGGGCCGTGCCTCGTTCTCCCCGGCGCGTGCCCACAGATGAAACGGCTCAACCAAGACCCTGCGGCGCGTCATCCCCGTACTCCACACTCTCTACGTACTACAACGAGAGGATGTAAATGATTGAAACAGAAGCCGTGGTGTCTACCGGAACCCTGAAAGTCACCTGTTCGCGAGATGACCTCGTCGCGAAGCTCGGGATCGTCTCGCGCGGCGTCTCTACGCGCACCGCGGTTCAGATTCTTGCCGGCGTGCTGCTGAGGGCGGAGAGTGAAACGCTCAGTCTCGCGGCCACCGACATGGAGCTCTCGTTGCGTGCTTCGCTTGCCGCACAGGTGGAGAGCGAAGGCGCCGCCGTCTTGCCCGGCCGAACGCTGATCGAGATCGTGCGCCTTCTTCCTGCCGAAGAGGTGACGATTGAGCACAGAGCAGAGGAGAGCGTGGTCGAGCTCGTGTGCGGCGGCGCCAGCTACCGACTGCACACGTATACGCCTGAGGACTTTCCGCGACTTCCTGACGTCGAAGGGATCGGGCGCCATGCGCTAGACCGCGACGCTTTCCTCGAGACGATCCAGCGTGTCAGCCGCTCGGCCTCCCGGGATGAATCGCGACCTGTTCTGACGGGGATTCTCGTCAAGTTCGAGGCGGGCAAGCTCGTGATGGCAGCAACGGACTCGTACCGCCTGTCGGTGAAGGAAACTCCGATCGCGGGGGAGGTTCCGGAGCTCGAAGCGATCGTCCCGGCGCGCGCGTTGCAGGAGCTGGCGAGAATCGCTCAAGGCGCGGGCCAGATCGAGCTCGGCCTGCACGAGAACCAGGTCATTTTCGGAGTCGACGGCACGTGGTTGACGACGCGCCGTATCGACGGCCAGTTTCCGAACTACACCCAACTAATGCCCGAGACGTTCGAGCACGAGGTGACGTTGCCGCGCGAGGAGCTACTCGACGTGGTGCGCCGAACTTCCGTGATGGCGCAACGCAATTCGCCGCTGCGGCTGCGCTTCGAGAACGGCGAGCTCAGCGTTGCAGCACGCACGCAGGACGTCGGGGAAGCGCAAGAGTCACTGCCGGTCGCGTTCAGCGGCGAGCCGCTCGAGATCGGGTTCAACGCCGACTTCCTGCGGGACGGAATCGACTCCGTGACGGACGACGAGCTGCGGATGAAGCTCATCAGCCCGCTTCGTCCAGGCGTGCTGCAAGGCGAAAGCGACGACTTCTGGTACCTGATCATGCCGATTCGGCTGGCGGGTTAAGTAGCGCCTGATCATCACCAGTGTCGGACTTCGGGACTTTCGTTCGTATGAGCGGCTGGAGCTCTCGCTCGACGTCGGCCTGGTGCTGGTTGTAGGTCCAAACGGCGCCGGCAAGACGAACCTGCTCGAGTCGCTCCATGTCGGGACGCAGGGGTTCTCGCCACGCACACGGAGTGATGGCCAGCTGATCCGGTTCGGTGCGCCTGCGGGCCGGATCTTGCTCCGTGGTCGACGGGGTCGAACGCCGATCGACATCAGGGTCAAGCTGTCCACGACGGCGGGAAAGCAGGCCGAGCTGAACGGCGCGCGGCTACGCGCGGCCGAGCAGCTGCGCACCGAGGTGCCGACGCTCGTCTTCACACCGGATCGACTCGTAGTCGTGAAGGGGGCGCCTGCTGCGCGCCGCGCGTACTTCGACCGAGTGACTGGGCGCCTGGCGCCTGCGCGTGCGGGCCTTTCAGCCGAGTACGGCGCCGCTGTCGGTCAACGGAACGCGGCCCTTCGGCGAGCGGGCTCGGGCGCGTCGACGCGCGAAGCGGTCGCGCCGTGGACGGACCGCGTGGCGACGCTCGGGGCGGAGCTCGTCGATGCACGGCAAGAGACGGTCGCGAGGCTCGACCCGGGCTTTGCCGCCCACGCGAGTGAGCTTGGCCTCGGGCATGCACGCCTTGGCTACGACGCGATCGCGCCGAGCGTGGAGGCGCTGAACGCGGTGCTCGAGCGGGACCTCGACCGCGGTACGACAAGCGTGGGGCCTCACCTCGACGACGTGACGGTCGCTTCGGGCGATCGCGACCTGCGCGCGTTCGGCTCGCAGGGAGAGCAGCGACTCGCGGTGCTCTCGCTGCTGCTTGCGGAGGCGGACCTGATCTGCGACTCCCGCGGGGAGACACCGCTCTTGCTCCTTGACGATGTCCTGTCCGAGCTGGATACGAGTCGGCGAAAGGTGCTCGTCGAGCAGGTGCGTCGTCTGGGCGGACAGGTTCTGGTCACGGCGACGAGCGCGGAAGCGCTGCCTGCCCCTTCGGACGTTCTCGTCGAGGTCGCCCCGGGCCAGGCGGTTCGCATGTGAAACGCATCGGTGAGGAGATAGGCCGCGAGCTCGGGCGCTTCGGTGTGGCGGCCGGGATGCCGGAGCTCGTACAGGCGTGGCCCGAAGCTGTGGGTCCGGCAATCGCGGCCAACGCTTGGCCGGCCCGGGTCGCGCGTGACGGGACGCTGCTCGTCCACACGGTTGACTCGACATGGGCCTTCGAGCTCGGGGCGCAGGCTGCCGAGATCGCTTCGCGGCTGGGCGTCGCCGGGGCCCGTTTCGTGCCCGGACCGCTTCCCGAACGCTCCGCGACGGTCGTCGAAAAGCAACAAAACGCGCGCCTAGACGTCAAAGATGAAGACCGC
>JBKPFU010000005.1:0-10007 GCA_046728975.1 Actinomycetota bacterium
GCTCCCGGTCGCGGGTCGCGCTGAGGGCGACGACGCGGAAACCCTCGTGGGCGCTCGGCTCGGCCGTACACGTGCGCGGATCGAGGATGGACATCACCTCCGCGCCGTATTGCGTGAAGCCGCGCTGCTCCACGAAGCGCACGCCGTCCGGATCGTCGTCGATCTCGACCGTCAGCTTGGTTGCGTCCCGCAGGTGGGCCGTCGCGGCCTCCCAGAGCGCTGTGCCGACTCCGCGCCGCCGCCGGTCCCGGCGGACATAGACCCATACTCGCCCCTTCCCGCGCTCCCCGCCGGACCACTGGAAAACGGCGGTCGCGAAGCCGGCGCGCTCGTCTCCCTCAAGGGCGAGCCACGACCGGCGCTTCGAGCGCTCGGGCTCGGCAGTGTGCCGATGTCGGAGTGAGCTCGCCGGCGTCAGCGAAACAGGCGCGACGGTGCGCACGAGCTCGGCCACCTGCTCGGCGTCGTCCAGCTCGAACTGCCGGATCACGACGCCGTCAGCCAACCCGCCTCCGGCCGGTTCAGGCGGCCCTCCGCCACGAGCTCGTCCACGAGCTTGGGCCGCACTCGCCACGAGAACCAGCCGGCCGCCTCGCGCTCGGGAGCGAGAACCGATGCACGCACAGCCGCGACGAACAGGTCGCCGAGGCCGCCGCCGACGGCGGGCTCGCACACCTGATCCCAGCGGTGCAGCTGGCTCAGATGCCGGTGCCCGCCGTTCGTCGAGACGCGTACCTCGCGGGCGACGATTGCGCCGACTCGCTCCAAGCGCCCGCGCACGGCGCGGAGACGCTTCGCATCGAGCTCGAGCTCGGTCTTCAGGTCGTCGAGCATCGCCGGGCCGCCTGCGCGCAGCAGCTCGACCAGCCTGGCCGCGTCCTCGCCGTGTTCGCCCGCCTCGGCTGCGGCGAGCGCCTCGCGGCAGAGGCGGTCGGCCAGCGCCGCCGTCGCGTCCGCCAGGAACAGGCCCTTACCGCGGTGCAGGCGCGTCGAGTAGATGCCCGGCCGCTCCGCCAGCGCGACTCCCCACCAGTACTTTGTTTTTGGCCACTGTCCGAAGCCGCCTTTGTCGGGCGCATACGGCTCCTCGTGGCAGGCGGCGAAGAGGCTCGGCAGCGACGAAGACGGCATCAAGGTCAGGAAGCCGCGCTCGCGCGCGAACTCAGCCGCGTCGTCCAGCGTCTGGAGCGCCCGGTCCGGCGTCAGCCGCAGCTCGTGTTCCCGCCGCCGCTCCAGATCGCGCAAATTCACAGAGGCCATACTGGCCGAATGGCGACGACGCCGGATTCAGATCACAGCGGTTCGACGGGTCATTTCAGACGGACGCACGGGCTACGCCCGCGCGTCCGGAAAGCGGCACCGCAAGCGGCGCCTTGAGCGCAGCGATCGTCACGATCGGCGACGAGCTCGTCTGCGGGGACGTCGTGGACACGAACGGCGTCTGGCTAGCGCGCCGGCTGCAGCGGCTCGGGATCCACGTCGATCTCGTGGCGAGCCTGCCCGACGACATCGAGCGGATCGCGAGCTTCGTCCACCGCCAGGCGCAGGAGTCGAGTGTCGTCCTCGTCACCGGCGGGCTCGGGGGGACGCCCGACGACGTGACGCGCGAGGCGATCGCCGCGGCGTTCGGCGTCGGCCAGGCCGAGGTGATCGAGATCGCGGAGTCCCTCCGTCAACGTTTCGTCTCGGATCCCGACTATGCTCTTCGTTGGGCGAACCTCCCGGTCGGAAGCCGTCCCCTCGAGAATCCGCTCGGTGGGGCTCCGGGATTCGTGCTCGAGAACGTGTTCGTGTTCCCGGGCCTACCGACCGAGATGGAGGCGATGTTCGAGACCATCGAGGAAGAGCTTCGACGGGAGCCTCCCATCGACTCGTGGCGGCGCACGTACAGCACGACGGAAAGCCGGATCGTGCGTGTGCTCGAGGCCGCCGGTGAACAGCATCCGCGTGTACGTGTGGGCTCCTACCCCAGTTTTGGCGAGCGCGGAAGCGAAGTCGAAATCGTGGTGAAGTCGAGCGATCCCGCCGCGCTCGAGGCCGCGACTGCCTGGATCGAGGCCGCGCTGGACGAGGCGACGAAATAGGAGGGCTCAGCGTTGTAGTGCGGCAAGCCCTCCTACTCACCCTTCGTAGGGGTGAGGGCCTCCGCGTCGAACGCCGATGGCCCTTGGAGATGTCGGTTCGCCGTCTTCTGATCGTGCTCATCGTTGCCGCCAACGTGGTCGGCATGTACGTGCTCGTGCAGAGGACGGGCGCGGGCCTGCTGCATGCCGTCGTGACCCCCGACTGGGGATTGCTGGCGGCCGGCTTCGCGATCTGCGCAGGCGTGCAGCCGTTGCGCGCCTGGGCGTGGTCGTCGACTGTGCGTGCGCCCGTGGGGTTCCGCGCGGTCTACGCGGCGAGCTCGGTCGGCTCCTTCCTCGACACGGTTCTCCCCGGCCGAATGGGCGAGGCGGCGAAGGTCGCCGTTCTGAAAGTCTCCGCCGGGTCTCGGTATCCGGGCTTCCCCCGCGCCGGCGGCAGCCTCCTGTGCGCCCACATGCTCGAGGCGATCGCGTTCGCGCTCGTCGGTGCCGGCTCGATTTTCTTCCTGCCCGTGCCGGACTGGGCGAAGGCGACCGTGCTCATGGGCTTCGCGGCCGCAACGGCTGCGCTACTTGTGGTCAGCATCGTCCATCGTCATTTCGGGCGCCGCCTGCCAACACCCGTAGGCGCCTTCCTCGACGGCGCCGCTGCACCGAGGGGCGTGATGCTGCGTGCCGGGCTGATCCTGGTTGCGACGTGGCTGGCCCGCTGGTTCGGGATCCTGTTCTGCCTCCACGCGGTGGGGATCCAGCTCGGGCTCGGCGCCGCTCTGCTCTACATGCTCCTGACCGGCCTCGCGAACACCGCGCCGCTCCTGCCGGGTAACGTCGGCGTCTACCAGGGCGCTGCGATCGGTGCGCTTGCCCTCGTCGGCTACTCCGGTGCTCCCGCGGCCGCGGCAAGCGTGCTCACCCCGCTCGTCGTGAGCCTTGCCACCGCGGCCGCCGCCGCCGTCGGTCTCGGGCTCTACGGCCGCCGCTTCCTCGAGATCCCTCGCGCCGCGTTTAAACGGTAATACCTAGATCATCTAGGTATAGTTGAGGTATGAACCTCGACCTTCTGCTGCTGTCCGCGCTAAAGGACGGGCCTGCTCACGGCTACCGGATCTCCGAGCTGCTCCGGGAACGCAGCGGCGGCGTGCTCGAGTTTCCGGAGGGAACGATCTATCCCGCGCTGCACCGGCTCGAGCATAACGGTCTGCTGGCAAGCCGCTGGGTCGTGATGGAAGGCCGAAAACGCCGCGTCTATCGACTGACACGCCGAGGACGGACGGCGCTCGCCGCCCAGCGCCGGGAATGGAACGACTTCCGCCGAGCGGTCGAGGCGGTCGTCGCGTGAGCTACGTTCGGGAGCTCGGCGACGAATTGCGCGCGGTCGGCATTCGCGGCCGCCTGCGCCGGCGGATCCTGCTTGAGGTCGAGGACCATCTGCGTGAGGACGCGGCCGCGGTCGAGGGCTTCGGGGCGCCGGCCGAGCTCGCCGCGACGTTCGCCGACGAGCTCGCGACGCGCGGCGCGCGGCGCGGCGCCTTTGCGGCGTTCGTGGCGCTCGCGCCGATCGGGGTCGCCTATTCCGCGCTCTTCCTGTCGATGCGTCCAGGGCCGGATATCACCTCGGCCGAGATCGTCCCGCTTGGCGTCGTAGCGGCCTTGCTCTTGGTGCTTGGGCCGCAGATCGCCCTGGCAAGCGGTGTTCTCGCCCTCCTTCGCGCCTGGCAGCTGCGGGCGACCGCGGTTGCGCCGGCGGCCGTCGTACGCGTGCTGCGTCGTCGTGCGGGCGTCGCGCTCGCGGCGGGCGCTGTGACCCTTGCGGCGGTCGCCGTTTACGGGATCGAGTATCGAGCGGGATTGCCCGGCTGGTGGCAGTACGCGGCGCTTGCGACGAGCGCGGGCGGCGTGCTCGTCCTCGTTGCGGCGGCTTGGTCGGTCGTCGCCACCGCCGGGATCCGCTCTCAGGCAGCGGGCACCGCAGGCGATGTTTTCGACGACGTGGCGCCCCTCGTCGACCGGCTTCCGCTGCGCCTCCGGGGCCACCCGTGGCGCTTCTGCCTGCTGTTCGCCGCAGGCGTCGCCCTGCTGGCGCTGGTCGGCGGCGGCCCGGACGAGGGCCCACGCACCGCGGTCGGCGAGTTCGCTGCGATCTGCGCGAGCTTCGCCGTTTTGGGGCGCTTCCTCGGGCTACGGCGTTAGCGCCGAGCGCGCGCTTCCGCTTTTCTACCGCGGTGCCCGACGCCGTGAGCCGGAATGCCGGCTTTGCCCTGGTCGCCTTCGCATTCCTGGTGACGATGGTGGGGACGACGCTCCCAACGCCGCTCTACCCGCTCTTCGAGGAGCGGTACTCGTTCGGCGAGCTGACGGTGACGGTGGTCTTCGCCGTCTATGCCTTCGGCGTCATCGCGGGCCTGCTCCTCTTCGGCAACCTCTCCGACGAGATCGGGCGAAAGCCTGTGCTTCTTCTCGGCGTGGTCCTCTCCGCCACCAGCGCGTTCCTCTTTCTGTTCGCGGGCTCGCTCGCGCCGGTCTACGCGGGCCGCGTCGTGTCGGGACTCTCCGCCGGGGTCTTCACCGGCACGGCGACCGCCGCGCTCGTTGACCTGGCGCCCGGCGGCCGGCGCAGGCTCGCCAGCCTCGTTGCCGTGATCGTCAACGTCGGCGGGCTCGGCCTCGGGACACTGCTCGCAGGCCTGCTCGCTGACTATGCGAGGTCGCCCTTGCGGCTGCCGTTCCTCGTCGACCTCGTCCTGCTCGTGCCGGCGCTCATCGGTTTGCTGCTGATTCCCGAGACGGTGCCTCGGCGGCAGTTGCGGCTGCGCCTGCAGCGCCTGAGCGTGCCCGCGGAGGTGCGCGGCGTCTTCGTCCGCGGCGCCGCGGCCGCGTTCGGCGGCTTCGCCGTCGCCGGCGTGTTCAGCTCCGTCGCGCCGGCGTTCCTCGCCCGCGTTCTCGGAGAGACGAGCCACGCGATGGCGGGCGCTCTCGTTTTCATCCTCTTCTCGGCGTCCGTCCTGGGGCAGCTCGTCGTCGGCCGCCTGTCGGATCGCCAGGCGCTGCTTTGGGGCTGCGTCTTCTTGGCCTTTGGAATCGGCCTGCTCGCGCTTGCGCTCGGAATCGAATCGCTGGCAACGCTGATCGCCAGCGCCGCTGTGGTCGGCGTCGGCCTGGGCCTGGCGATGGGCGGCGCCCTCGCCGCCATCAATCAGCGCGCACCCGTCGAGCAACGGGGCGAGACGGCTTCGAGCTTCTTCGTCGTCGGGTACGTCGGCCTGTCGGTGCCGGTCATCGCAACCGGGGTGGCCGTCTACTTCATGGGCCTGCGGCCGGCCGGTCTCGTTTTCAGCGCCGCTGTCGCGCTGCTCGTGCTTGCGGTGCTCGCGAGCCTTCTGCGCGACTAGCCGAGAGTGGCAGGGTCGGCCAACTGGCCGTCGCGCCCGACGTAACCGTCCTTGGCGCCGACGACGAGCAGGACGAGGTCCTCTTCGCCGGCGCTGACGACCTGCCGCGGAGTCTTCGCCTCGACGTGCGCCATGCCTCCCGGGTCGAGCTCGCGCGTCTCGCCGGGCAGCCGGAACCGCGCCCGGCCTCGATGGACGAAGTAGAGCTCGTCCTGGTCGTTGTGGTAATGGGGCCGCGCCTCGACGCCGGGCGCGAGCACGAGCACGTTGACGCCGAAGGCGGTGATGCCGAGCTCCCGGCGCACCTTGCGGAAGACGCCGTCGCCCATCTCGTCGATGGAGCCGAAGGCGTAGCCCATCTGTCAAGCGTAGTGCGATGCGTTCAGCGTTCGCAGAGCGCCCTGGGCGTTGGCGCTCTGCGAACGTGGTTGCTATGTGGCGGGTCTGCCGCCGATTCGCCTCCGACCGACGACAAAGGCGGCGCCGGTAATCGCCAGCATCATTCCGGCGATCAGCGCCGTCTCTGTCGGGCCCGGCCACGAGATCCCGCCGCCGCCCGGTGCGGAAACGGGCTCCGCCGTAGGTGTCGCCCGCGGCAGGGCCCGGTCGTCCGGGCTGAGCTGAGGCTCCCTCAGCGGCAGCGCGCGGTCGTCCGGGCTCAGCGTTGGCTCGGGGACCGGAGTCGCCGCCCGCGGCACTGCCCGGTCGTCCGGGCTGAGCTGAGGCTCCCTCAGCGGCAGCGCGCGGTCGTCCGGGCTCAGCTGCGGCTCGGCGACCGGCGTCGCTCGCGACACGGCTCGGTCGTCCGGGCTCAGCTGAGGCTCTCTCAGCGGCAGCGCCCGGTCGTCCGGGCTGAGCTGCGTCGGCGCCGTGATCGCAACGTCGCGAGCGTCCGGGCTGGCCGGCATTGCGGCAGCGCCCGCAGCCGTCCCCGCGCCGGCCGCAGCCGCGACCGCGAGAACGAGGACCTTCTCGCGGATTCCATGGGCCTCGACGTCGGCTTCGAATGCCTCGCGAAGCGTCTCACCGTCGAAGGTGAACGTCACTCGATCGCCCTCTGTCTCGGACAGAAGCCGCTCGAGATCCGCCCGATCCCACTCGACCGCGATGTTCCGCGTCTCCGCGGGCTGACCGTCGTCGAACCGAGTCAAGTCGAGGATCAGGTCGAGCGAGCCGTCGGCGGCTCGCAGGGCCTCCTCGACCTCATCGCGTGAGACGAATGTCGTGAGCCCTACACCCACGTCGGATTCGGCCACGAGTGCTGCTCGTGCGCCTATCTCCTCCATGACACCTCCCTTCGTCTGGGGTCGGCGTCCGTGCCGCAGACGCCGGTGCTCCAATCGCTTGACGCGATTCAGCGCCCGGATCTTCCCGAACCGACGTGCGAATTGCAACGATCCCGGCTCGCTCCACCGGCGCCGCTAGCATCGCCGCATGGCCATCGCGCCCTCCTCGGAACGCTATCTCGCCGACCTGAACCCGGCGCAGCGCGACGCGGTCCTGACGACCGAGGGGCCGCTTCTCGTCGTCGCCGGCGCCGGGTCCGGAAAGACGCGTGTCCTCACCTACCGCGTTGCGCACTTGCTCTCGACGCAGGGGGTGAAGCCGCAGGAAGTGCTCGCGATCACGTTCACGAACAAGGCGGCGGGGGAGATGCGCGAGCGGCTGGAAGACCTGCTGCCCGACCGCGCACGTTCGATCTGGATCCTGACCTTTCACTCCGCATGCGGTCGGATCCTGAGGCGCGAGGCTCCCCGCCTCGGCTACCGGACGAACTTCACAATCTATGACCAGGCCGATCAGGTCCGGCTGGTCAAGTCGTGCCTCGAGGAGCTCGAGCGAGACCCGAAGCGGTTCGTGCCGCGCGGCATCCACGCGCAGATCTCGGCCGCGAAGAACAACCTCGTGTCGCCGGACGACTACCGCCAGCGGGTGGCGTCCTTTTACGACCAGACCGTCGCGGACACGTACGACCTGTACCAGCGCCGGCTGTTCACCTCGAACGCGGTCGACTTCGACGACCTGCTGATGTTGACCGTGCAGGTGCTGGAGAACTTCCCGGAGGCGCGCGAGCGCTGGCAAAAGGCCTTCCGGTACGTGCTCGTCGACGAGTACCAGGACACGAACCACGCCCAGTACCGGCTCCTGCGGCTACTCACCGAGAAGCACACGAACGTCTTCGCCGTGGGCGATCCCGACCAGTCGATCTATGCGTTCCGGGGCGCGGACATCCGCAACATCCTCGAGTTCGAGCGCGACTTTCCCGGTACCCGGATCATCGCGCTGGAGCAGAACTACCGCTCGACGAACACGATCCTGCGCGCCGCGAACAGCATCATCGCCCACAACCGCGAGCGCAAGCCGAAGAACCTGTGGTCCGAGCTCGGCGAGGGCGAGGCGGTGCGCGTGTACGAGGTGGAGGACGAGCATGCCGAGGCGCGCTTCGTCGCGGCCGAGATCGCCGAGCTCGTCGAGGAGGGGCTCAACGGCAGCGAGATCGCCGTCTTCTACCGAACGAACGCACAGTCACGGGTGCTGGAGGACGTGCTCGTGCGCCAGGGCGTCGCGTACCAGGTGATCGGCGGCCCGAGGTTCTACGAGCGCGCCGAGATCAAGGACGTGATCGCGTATCTCCAGGTGATCGACAACCCCTACGACGCGGTCTCGCTCCAGCGGATCGCGAACCGGCCACGGCGCGGAATCGGCGACACGACCCTGGCGCGCCTGTCCTCGTACGCCGACGCGCGAGGGATCTCGTTGTGGGAGGCGCTCGAGTTTCCGGAGGAGGCGGGAGTGGGAGCGAGACCGCTTCAGGCCGTGAACCAGCTGCGCACGCTGATCCAGTCGCTGATGGCGGGGGCGCTCGAGCTCGAGGTGCCCGACCTCGTCCAGCGCGTGCTCGAACGCTCGGGCTATCTCGAGTCGCTCGAGGCCGAGCGGACGATCGAGGCTCAGGGCCGGATCGAGAACCTCCACGAGCTCGTCGGCGTCGCGATCGAGTATCAGCAGGCTGCGGAGGAGCCGAGTCTCTCGACCTTTCTCCAGGAGATCTCGCTCTACTCCGACCAGGACGCGATGCGCGGAGAGGCGAGTCTCGTCACCCTGATGACGCTCCACAACGCGAAGGGGCTCGAGTTCCGCGCCGTGTTCATGATCGGGATGGAGGAGGGCATCTTCCCGCACTCGCGCTCGATCGAGGAGCAGTCGCTCGAGGAGGAGCGCCGGCTCGCGTACGTCGGGATGACGCGCGCGCGGGAGCGCCTTGTGCTGACACACGCCTCGGCACGGTCGCTCTGGGGAAGCCGCAACTACAACCTGCCGTCGCGCTTTCTCGACGAGCTTCCCGAGGAGGGGGTCGAGCTCCACCGCCTCCAGCCGGCGTCGTGGTCCTCGCGCAGCCCGGCGGCAGTCCCGACGCGGCCGGCGATCGAGCTCACGACCGGCGACACCGTCAAGCACAGCACGCTCGGCGAGGGGATTGTCGTGCGGTTAGAAGGCGACGGCACGGTTCTGATCCGGTTCGAGGACGGTTCGGAGCGCCGCCTCGTCCTCGATTACGCGCCGCTCGAACGGGTTCGTTGAGCGTCGAGGTTCGGACCTGCTCGCCCGAGGAGTTCGGGCAGGCGCTGCGCCCCATCTGGCACTACTTCGGCCGCGGCGTCAGCGAACGAGACGTGGCGAGGATGACCCGCATCCTGCCGCCGGAGCGGATGTACGGCGCCTGGGCGGACGGGAGCGTCGTGGGCGGCGCCGGCGCCTATCCGCTGCAGCTGACGGTTCCGGGCGGGGCCGTCGTGCCGACCGCCGGGATCGTTGCGGTCGGCGTGATGCCAACCCACCGGCGGCGCGGGATCCTCACGGAGCTCATGCGACGGCAGCTCGAGGAGCTGCACGAGCGAGGGGAGGAGCCGCTCGCGCTGCTGTACGCGTCCGAGGGAGCGATCTACCGGCGTTACGGGTACGGGATCGCGTCGCTGTGCGGCGAGATCCAGATCGAGCGCGAGCAAGCTCGTTTTCGCGACGGAGGCGTCGCCGGCGCAGCCGCGCGGCTCGTCTCGAAGGAGGAAGCGCTCGACGTCTTTCCGCGGATCTACGAACGAGTCCGTGCGGAGACGCCGGGAATGTTCGCACGGTCGCCCGACTGGTGGGACGTGCGCCGACTGTCGGCTCGACCGTTCAGGCCGGGCGGCGAGCAGGTGTACACGGTTCTCGAGCTCGACGGGCGGCCGGAGGCGTACGCGATCCACCGCTTGGACGTGGCGTTCGAGCGAGGGATGTCGGCCAGCACGCTCGAGATCACGGAGGCGATTGGAGCAACGCCCGAGGCGACGGCCGAGATCTGGCGGTATCTCTTCTCGACGGACTGGTACCGAGTCGCCACGTGCGACTTCCTGCCGCTTGACCACCCGCTCTTCTTCCTGCTCGCCGAGCCGCGGCGCATGCGGTTCACCGTCGGCGAAGCGCTCTGGGCGCGACCGATCGATGTCGGCGGAGCCTTGTCGGCGCGCGGCTACGCCGACGGTGCCGCGGTCGT
>JBKPFU010000006.1:0-9147 GCA_046728975.1 Actinomycetota bacterium
GCGCCATCGCCATTCCGTCTCCCGTGCAGGCGTAGGCGTTCGTCGTGCCGGCGTAGAGGCGGCCGGCCCCGCCGGTGGCGAGGATCACGGTCTTCGCGCCGATCGTCTTCAGCCCGCCGTTGAGCAGATCCCACGCGATCACGCCCTGGCAGCGGTCGTCGTCGACCACGAGCTTCCACGCGAAGAACTCCTCGTAGGTCGGGATCTCCCGCTTCATCACCTGCTCGTACAGGACGTGCACGAGAACGTGGCCGGTGATGTCGGCCGCGTACGCCGTGCGCGGCTCGCCGGCGGCGCCGAACGGCCGCTGCGCGATCCGCCCGTCGTCGGTTCGGGAGAAGACGGCTCCCCAGTGCTCCAGCTGATAGACGTCGTCGGGCGCCTCGTCGCACAGCACCTGAATCGCGTCCTGGTCGCCGAGGTAGTCGGAGCCCTTGACCGTGTCGAAGGCGTGCTTCTCGGGGTCGTCCTCGGACGCGTTCCCGAGCGCCGCGTTGATCCCGCCCTCGGCGGCGCCCGAGTGGCTTCGAACCGGATGGATCTTGGACAGGAGCGCGACGTCCGCGCCCGCATCATGCGCCTCGATCGCCGCCCGCATCCCCGCGCAGCCGGCGCCGACGACGAGCACGTCGTGCTTCGCTTCCACGTACTCGGACGCTATCTGAACGGAGCGACGTCGCCGTGAGGTGCGGCGATCGCCCGGATCTGCCCCCGGGCGATCGCCACTGATGCGCTACGGGCAGCGAATGCGCCGTTCCGCCGAGCACGCGTCGTGGCCGCGCCCGCCGTCCGCCACGTCGCGGGCGGCGCCGCCGGCGAGGTGATCGTTGCCCTGACGCCCGACCAGCACGTCCCGGCCGCCGTTACCGGCGATCCAGTTCGTCAGGCTGTTACCGCGGATCGTGTCGCCGTAACGGGAGCCGTCGACGTTCTCGATGTGAGACAGCCGGTCTGCGCCCCAGCCCCGGGCCGTCCCAGCGGCGAGGTCGACAACCACGGCACGACCTGAGTTGGAGTAGATGACCTCGTCTCGGCCGGGGCCCGGACCGCCGTCGAGGGTGTCGTCGCCCTGGCCTCCGTCCAACTCGTCCGGACCGGCTCCTCCGCGAATGACGTCGTTGCCGGAATCGCCCAAGAGGAAGTTCAAGCCCTTGTCTCCGGTGAGGACGTCCGACGCGCGCGAGCCGACGACGGCGTCCATACCGACAAGTCGGTCGTTCCCCCACCCGGTCGCGGTCCCGGCAGCCAGGTCGACCGTCATCGGTCCCGGCGCGTCCAGATAGATGGCCATCTCGAGCAACGCCTCACCGCCGTAGAGCGTGTCGTCTCCGGCGCCGCCGTCGACGGCATTGAAGAAGAATCCGTCCCCGCCGTCGACGGTGTCGTTGCCGTCGCCGGCGCAGACCAGATCGTCTCCGTCCCGGGCGTCGACGGTGTCGTTGCCTCCGAGCGCAACGATCACGTCGTCATCCGTAGTGCCTCTGATGACGTCGTCACCCTCGGTGCCCACGATCGTCGCCTTCTCGCCGAGACACGTCGCGGCAGTTGTCGCATTCGAGCCGCTCGCGCCGGTCAGCAGGGCGACGAACGAAGCCGCCACCGCAATCGTCACAACCTTTGTCTTGGCGCTCACTGCGCCCTCCTTTCGGACCCGTCCGCAGCGTTTGATCCAGCAGACGCGACGCTAAGAGGGCGTTGTTAGACCCGAATCAGCAGGTTGTAACGATTGCCGCCCGAAAGGTTTGGCTTTTGGGAATGCCGAGGCCGACACCCGCTCGTTATGGGCAGCGCACACGGGACCTCAACCCGGACGCACGAGTCGCGCCCGCGGCCGCCGTCACCTCGGTCGCGCCCCCGCCCCCGTCCAGGCGATCGCGGCCGGCGCCGCCGAAGAGCCGGTCGTTGCCTCGGCCGCCCGTAAGGAAGTTGTCGCGACCGTCCCCGATCAGGGCATCGGCGAACTTGGTCCCGTTCACGCTCTCGATGCTCCTCAGGGTGTCGCGGCCGGCGCCTCCGCGCGAGCGCCTGCGCGGAAGCGACACGGTCACGCCGCGGGTGGCACCGTCGTAGTCGGCGCGGTCCGAGCCGGGACCGCCGTCGAGGACATCGTTTCCTGCGTTTCCCGAGAGGTCGTCGTTGCCCTCGGCGCCGACTATGACGTCGTTCGCGCGGCCGCCGGCGATGGTATTCCCGACTGCGCTTCCGGTCAGCCTGTCCGCATAGTTGCCGCCAAGCATGTGCTCGAACCCTGTGAACATTTCCGTGCCGGCGCCTCCGACCGCCTGACCGGTCGCGAGATTCGCGACGACAGGCCCCTTGGCGTCGCTGAACTCGATCGCGTCTACACCGGTTCCGCCCACGATCCGGTCGTCGCCAGGCCCCGGAACGACGAGATGCAGCGCGTTGCCGGTCGTCGTGACGGCATCGTTGCCGTCGCCGCCGAGCACGATCCCGACCCTGCCGCCGGTGATCGTGATGACGTCGTTGCCGGCGTTCCCACAGACGAGGTCGGTTCCGCCGCCTCCGTTGATGGTGTCGTCGCCGGCGAGGCCGACGATGACGTCGGAGCCGGGCGTTCCGTTCAGAACGTCATTGCCGGGCGTGCCGACGATCGTCGCTCGGATGTCGAGACACGCCGGCGGCGCGGCGGGAGCGTGGGCACCGCGACCAGGGGCAGGAGGATTGCGCGCACCCGCACAAGCGTCCATGTCCCCGGAGTTCGGAACCGAAACGAGCTAAACGCGAGGCCCCGCCGCCATGACCTCGGGCGGCACGTCCTCGAAGCGCTCCATGTTTTCGCGGAACCTCCCCGCGAGGTAGCGCGCTTTCTCGTCGTAGGCGTCGGGGTCGCGCCAGGTCGAGCGCGGGTCGAGCAGAGATGAATCGACGCCCGGGACCTCGACCGGAACCTCGAACCCGAACGCCGGATCCTCGCCGTATTCGACTTTGTCGAGCTTCCCTTCGAGCGCCGCGTGCAAGAGCGCGCGGGTCGCCTGGATCGGCATTCGCTCGCCTTCACCGAACGGCCCGCCGGTCCAGCCCGTGTTGACGAGCCACACCGTCGGCTCATGCTGCTCCAGCTTCTGGCCGAGCATCCGCGCGTAGACCGACGGCGGCTGCGGAAGGAACGGTGCGCCGAAGCACGCGGAGAGCGTCGGCTCCGGCTCGGTGACGCCGATCTCGGTGCCGGCGAGCTTCGCGGTGAACCCCGTCAGGAAGTAGAAAAGCGCCTGTTCGCGGCTGAGCCGTGCGATCGGCGGCAGGATGCCGAACGCGTCCGCGGTGAGGAAGATCACCGAGCTCGGGTGGCCGGCGCGCTTTGTCGGGAGCGCGTTCGCAATTTGCTCCAGCTTGTAGGCCGCGCGGGTGTTCTCCGTCTTCGTGTCGTCGTCGAGGTCGAGCACGCCGTTCTCGTCGACCATCACGTTCTCGAGCACGGTGCCGAACGCGTGCGTCGTCCGGTAGATCTCGGGCTCGGCCTCCGGCGAGAGCCGGATCACCTTCGCGTAGCAGCCGCCCTCGATATTGAACACGCCGTTCTCGCCCCAGCCGTGCTCGTCGTCGCCGATCAGGTGCCGCTCGGGATCCGCCGACAATGTCGTCTTGCCCGTACCGGAGAGGCCGAAGAAGATCGACACGCGATCGTCGTCGCCCACGTTCGCGGAGCAGTGCATCGGCAGGACGCCGTCGAGCGGCAGCCGGTCGTTCATCAGCGTGAAGATCGACTTCTTGATCTCGCCCGCGTAGAAGGTGCCGCCGATGACTACCTCCATCCGCGAGGGGTGGAGGACGACGAACGTCTCCGAGTGCGTGCCGTCCTCGCCGGGGTCGGCCTCGATAGAGGGCGCGTGCAGGACGACGGCCTGCGCCTCGTGGTCCTCGAGCTCCTCTTCGGTCGGCTCGATGAAGAGTGTCTTCGCAAACAGCGCGTGCCAGGGGCTGTCGGTGATCACGCGGACGCCGAGCCGGTGCGTCGGATCGGCGCCGGCGAAGGCATCGACGACGAACAGGTCGACGTCGGACAGGTGAGAGACGACCTTCTCGCGCAGGCGCTCGAAATCGTCCTCCACGAGCTCGGCATTGATCTCGCTCCACCAGATGCGGTCCTCGGAACCCGGCTCGCGGACGATGAACTTGTCCTTCGGCGAGCGGCCCGTGTGCCTGCCGGTATCGACGACCAGCGGACCGCCCTCTGCGAGCACGCCCTCGCCGCGCGCAAGCGTCTGCATGTAGAGGAGCGAAGTCGTCGGCTGGTGGTAGACGCGCCCGCTCGGCCGGACCCCGTGCTCCGAGAGATCCATGCGCCCCAGCAGGTCGTAGGTGATCGCTATTGCCGGCCTCCTTCCGCAGGGTCGCCCTGCCAGTCGTTCCATCTGCAAAGCGGACGAAAACGCCCGCGTATCGTACGGCCTCGTGTCCGCCCGCGCGCCGGATCAGCCCTTGACCGACGGCGTGGTGGCACTGCGATTCTTTGTCGAGGACGACGTTCCTGCGATCGCGGCAGCGTGTGCGGAGACCGAGATCGCCCGTTGGCTCGACCAGATTCCGCAGCCGTACACGAAAGACGACGCACGTGCGTACGTAGACCTCTGCCGCGAAGCCTGGCGTGAGGGAACCATGTCGACGTTCGGGATCACGGACGCGGCCGACGGCGAGCTACTGGGGTCGATCGGTGTCCGACACCTCGCGGGCCTCGAGGCAGGAACCTCCGAGGTCGGCTACTGGGTCAAGCGCGAGGCGCGTGGTCGGGGCGTGGCGGCGCGTGCTCTGCGCCTGGTCTCCGCATGGGCGCTCGAGCAGCCGGGGATCGAGCGGCTCCAGCTTCGCGCCGACGTCGAGAACCGGCCGTCGCAACGTGTGGCTGAGAACGCCGGCTTCCGCCGCGAAGGGGTGCTGCGGTCGGCTCGCTACAACGCCCGGATCGGACGCCGCGTCGACTTCGTCCTGTACTCGCTGCTGCCGGGCGACCGCGCATCGGGAGGGCTTGGCGAAACACAGCGCTGAGCCGCCGGAACGCGCTGAAACGGCGCGAGGCTTCGTCCTCGGTCGCGTCCGTATTTCGTTCAATACGAACGCCCCCTGCGTCCTTGCCTCGCTCCGCCCATCGCGCCCCGGCGACGAGCGGATTCCGCCAAACCCTCCCAGGGGAACACAGAAGCGGCGCGAATCGTGTCGTGTGAGCACGCAAGCTGCAATCGACCGCTTTCTCGATAGCCCGCGACTGTCCGAGTCCACCCGCCGCGCCTACCGCGTCGACGTGGAGCAGTTCGCGGCCTGGCTGGTCGAGCGCGGCGAGCGCCTCGACGACGTCGACACCCGGATGCTGGCTGATTACACGGCGGAGCTGGGACGCGCGCGCCGCGGCCTGGCGCCGGCGACGATCGGGCGGAAGCTCGCCGCCGTGCGCTCCTTCCTGTGCTTTGCGCTCGGCGCGACGCGCGTTCCCGACGCCTCGTTCGCCCCGCGACGTCCTCGCCGCCTCCCGAACGCGCCGAAGGCGACCGAGGTCGACGCGACGCTTTCGGCTGTGAACGGAGAAGGCCCGCTCGGCCTGCGGAATCACGCGCTGCTCGAGCTCGTCTACTCCGCCGGTCTGCGAAGCGCCGAGGCCGTGAACCTCGATCTTGCCGACATCGATTTCGAGCAGGAAACCGTCCGCGTCCACGGCAAGGGCGGCAAAGAGCGGATCGTCCCGCTCGGCGAGGAGGCCGCGCACTGGCTGTCTCGCTATCTGCGCGACGCACGCCCCGAGCTGGCGCGGGGCGCGGAGAACGCGCTCTTTCTCTCCGCCCGCGGCCGGCGGCTCGACACGAGCACGCTGCGGCGTCTGCTCCCTCACCCCCACCGCCTGCGCCACGCGTTCGCGACGCATCTGCTCGAGGGCGGCGCCGACCTGCGCACGATCCAGGAGCTGCTGGGACACAGCTCGCTCTCGACGACGCAGGTCTACTCGCACGTCGACGCCCGAAGGCTCCGCAGGGTCTACGACAGCGCCCACCCACGCTCCTGATGGGCAAGCGCGAGAGAGACAGCGAGCTCGAGGGCTTCCTGGCTCTGCTCGCCGCCCAGCGGGCGCCGCGCACCGTGGAGGCATATCGGCGCGACCTCAACGCCCTCCGGGAATGGCTCGGCCATCCGCTCGCGACCGCGTCGACCGAGGAGCTGGAGCGCTATCTCGCCGAGCTGCGCGCGCAGGGGCTGTCAAACGCGACCGTCGCCAGGCGCACGGCCTCGGCGCGCTCCTTCTTCCGTCACATCTCCCTCCTCGGCGTTCGCGAAGACAATCCCGCAGCCGCGCTGGAGCTGCCGCGGAAAACGCGCCGCCTCCCTCGGACGCTCTCGCCGGCCGAGGCACAACGGCTGGTCGAGGCGGCACAGGGGACGACGCCGCGCGCACTGCGGGACCACGCGCTGATCGAGCTGCTCTACGGCGCCGGGTTACGCGTCAGCGAGGCCGTCGGTCTCGACCGAGCCGCCGTCGACCTCGACCAGCGGGTCGTGCGCTGCGTCGGCAAGGGCGGCAAGCAGCGGGTCGTTCCGGTCGGGCGTCCCGCCGCTGAAGCGCTTCGCCGCTACCTCTCGCGCGGCCGGCCGTTCCTGGACCGGCGTCATCGGCCCGAGCTCTTCCTCAACGCCCACGGGGGCGCGCTCACGCGCGCCGGCGTGTTCCTGATCCTGCGGCGGCTGGCCGGGCGAGCAGGCCTCGACCCCGAGCGAATCCATCCGCACCTGCTCCGCCACTCGTTCGCGACGCATCTGCTCGAAGGCGGCGCCGACCTCCGCAGCGTCCAGGAGATGCTCGGGCACGCCGATCTGAGCACGACCGAGCTGTACACGCACGTCAGTGACCGGCGTCGGCGCGAGCTCTACTTTCGCGCTCACCCGCATGCGCGCCGCAGGCGGAATGTTTCGCACTCCGATTAGCTCGGGATAAATATTGGGATGACGGATCCAAACAGTGCGGCCCTGCTTTTCTCGGTCACGGGCGTCGCTGCGCTGATGGCCCTGTCGGGCGTCTTTAAGAACGTCCTCGAGTGGCGTCGACCGAAACGGACGTGCCCCTCGTGCGGCCGTCAGCTAGGCGCCCGCGGCGCCTGCGCCTGCCGCTAGCTCGCCCGGACGGCAGGCTCCTCGCGGCCGGCGGACCCGGCCTCCGGAGCCGCCTCGCGGCGCTGGCTCGTGCTCCGCTCGGGGGCCCGTGCCACGCACTGTGCCCCCTCGCTCCGCGGCGCCCAGCGCCACGCCAGGACGAGCTAGCCCCGTTTTGGCGGCCGGGACGAGCTACGCTCGTCGCTTAGCGCGCCCGCGACTTCTTCGTCAGTAGCCCGGCGACCCGCTTCGCCGTCGCCCGCAGCTCCCGGTCCTCCTCGTCGTCGCCGGCGATCCCCTCCAGCAACACGATCGTGTCGCGCTGCGGCGAGCCGTTCTTGAGAGAGAGAATCGCGAGCCGACGAACCGCGGCGTTGTCGTCGGCGTTCGCGAGCTTGTGCAGGATCGGCCGGTCGGCATTGACCGCGCCGGGGGAGTCGCGCGACAGGAGCTCGAGCGAGAGCAGGGCCGACCCGCGGCAGGCCGGGCTTTCGTCCTCGAGCCCCCGGCGCAGCAGCTCCAACTTCTGGCGGAACCGGAACTGTCCGATCGCGCGGTAGGCGGCGGCGCGCTCGCGATAGTCGGCGCTTCGCGCCGAGGCCTCGAGCTCCTCGGCCCATTCGGAGCGCAGCGTTGCAAGCTCGCGCTCCTTCCCTTCCTGCGCGAGACCGTCAGCGGTGGCTGCGGCCTCTGCCAGGTTCAAGAGACCGACTGCAGCGAGCGGGCCGCGGGACCGATGTAGCGCGCGGAAGGCCTGAACAGCTTCCCGGTTCGTTTCTGCTCGAGGATGTGCGCCGACCAGCCGGCCACGCGCGAGCACGCGAACATCGCCGGCGCCAGCGGCGGCGGGATCTCGGCGACGTCGAGGACAATTGCCGAGTAGTACTCGACGTTCGTTGCAAGCACGCGCTCGGGATGCCGCTCCTGCAAACCCTTCAGCGCCACCTCTTCCAGCTCCTCGGCGATCTCGACCTCCGGCGAACCGAGCTCCTTCGCCGTCCGCTTGAGGATCCGCGAGCGCGGGTCCTCGGCGCGGTAGATCCGGTGCCCAAAGCCCATGATCCGCTTGCCCGCAGCGAGCGTCTCGCGGACCCACCGCTCCGGATCGCCCATCCGCTGGACCTCCTCGAGCATCGGCTTCACGTACGCAGGCGCTCCGCCGTGAAGCGGCCCCGACAGCGCGCCCACCGCCGAGGAGAGCGCGGCGCCGCAGTCCGCTCCCGTCGACGCGGTGACGCGCGCCGTGAACGTGGACGCGTTCAGCCCGTGCTCGGCCGTGCATATCCAGTACGTGTCGATCGCTTTGACGTGGCGGGGATCCGCCTCACCACGCCAGCGCAGCAGGAATTTCTCGGCCGCGGTCTCACCCTCGGCAACGACCTCGTCCGACGCCGGCTCGCGGCCGTCGGCGACGGCCGCGGAACGGGCGACGATCCCCATCATCTGCGACGACAGCCGGCCGAGGTCGTCCCGAGCCTGGTCATCGCTGATCTCGTTCAGCTTGCCGAGCTTCCAGTCGCCGGCGAGGCGAGCCGTCTCGGCCTGCAGGTCGGCCGGGGCGTTCCCTGTCAGGCCTGCGGGCTCGTACGGCTCCGGGTCCGGCATCTTCGAGTCGAGGTCGTCGTCGACGAGGAGACCCCAGACGTTCTCGTAGGGATAGCGGCCGACGAGCTCCTCGATATCGATGCCGCGGTAGCGGAGCGAGCCGCCTTCGCGGTCAGGCTCGGCGATCTCCGTCTCGACCGCGACGACGCCTTCCAGCCCCGGCTTGAACTCGTTCACGCGCGGAACTGTACAGACGGCACCTCAGTTAGGCTGCCCGCTCGTGGCGCACGAAGTCACTCTGATTCCCGGCGACGGAACCGGCCCCGAGATCGCCGAAGCGACGCGCCGGGTGCTGGAAGCGACGGGCGTCGAGTTCGACTGGGACGTGCAGCGCGCGGGCGCCGACGTCATGGATGACTACGGGGGAAATCCGCTGCCCGACCACGTGCTGGAGTCGATCAAGCGGAGCGGAACCGCGCTGAAGGGCCCGATCACCACGCCCGTCGGTACTGG
>JBKPFU010000007.1:0-48877 GCA_046728975.1 Actinomycetota bacterium
GACCTCACGGCGGGCCTGATGCTCGAGGCCTGCGGGCTGAAGGGGTACCGGATCGGCGGCGCGCAGATCTCGCCGAGGCATGCGAACTTCATCGAGAACGCGGACGGAGCGCGGGCGGAGGACGCGATCGCGCTGATGGCAGAGGCCCGGCGCCGGGCGCGCGAGCAGTACGGGGTCGAGCTTCAGCACGAGGTCGTGTTCCTCGGTCCGCTCGAACTCCCGTTTTCATAGGAGCCACCGGCCGCGCGGCGAACCACTCGTCGTGGGGACGGAGCGGACCGACCTCCTGCGTCGCCTGCCCTCGTGGCGGGTGCTTGCGCTCGCGTTCGGCGCCGTGGGAGCCGCCGGGGTGGCGTACCTCGCTGCGCGGGAGACGCCAATGTTCGCGCTTCGGTCCGTCGACGTCTCCGGCGCGAGCCCTGCCGTCGCGGCACGCGTCGCGTCGGCGCTCGGGGAATTCAGAGGCACGAGTCTCGTGGCGCTCAACATCAACCGAGTCGACGAGCGGCTCGAAGCGCTCCCCGAGATCGCCGGGGCAACATATGACCGGGACTTCCCGCACACGCTGCGAGTGACCGTCCGCGTGGACCCGCCGGTGGCCGTGCTTCGACAGGGCATCGATGCGTGGCTCGTGTCGGCGCGTGCTCGCGTGCTCAAGCCGCTGACCAGCCCGTCGGATTCGCTCCTTCCCCAGGTGTGGCTCGCGGGCCGCGAGGACATCGCCCGCGGCGAGACCCTCACGGATGCCTACGTCCTCCGTGCGGTCCGGACGCTTGCGGTGATGCGGCGGACGCGGTTTCCGAGCGCCGTCCGAATGGTGAAGAGCTCCGAGGGGGAGCTGACGGTCGTGCTCGCTTCGGGCGTCGAGCTCCGGCTCGGCGACCAGGTGGCGCTCTGGCTCAAGCTCGCTGTCGCCCGGCGCGTCCTCCCGCTCCTCCTGCAGGCGGGCGGATTGCACTACCTCGACGTGAGCGTTCCGGAGCGGCCGGTGTCGGCGTAACCCTGAAGTCTCTACCTGAGCCTTAGGCTAAGCCGCGTTGACAGGGAAGATGAAGAAGCGTACGCTCCGGCGCTGAACGGTTCCAGAAGAAGGAACCTCCAGTAAAGCTCCAGGTCGAGGGGACTCGAGAGTGAGGGATCAGGCCGGAAACTACCTCGCGGTGATCAAGGTCGTCGGCGTCGGCGGCGGAGGCTCGAACGCCGTCAACCGGATGGTCGACGCGGGCCTTGCGGGGGTCGAGTTCATCGCCGTCAATACCGACGCGCAGGCGCTCTTGATGTGCGACGCAGACGTCAAGATCCACATCGGCTCGCACGCGACCCGCGGCCTCGGCGCCGGCGCGGATCCCGAGGTCGGCCGGGCGGCTGCGCACGAGAGCAGGGACGAGCTCAAGGAGGCGCTGAAGGGCGCGGACATGGTCTTCGTCACCGCGGGCGAGGGCGGCGGAACCGGAACGGGTGGAGCGCCGATCGTGGCGCAGCTCGCGAGCGAAGAGCTGAACGCGCTCACCGTCGGCGTCGTCACGCGGCCGTTCTCGTTCGAGGGCCGCAAGCGGCGCGAGCAGGCCGAGCAGGGGATCGCCGACCTCCGCGACCGGCTGGACACGATGATCGTGATCGAGAACGACCGCCTACTTCAGGTGGTCGAGAAGCGCACGTCGATCGTGGACGCCTTTCGGATGGCCGACGACGTCCTGCGCCAGGGCGTGCAGGGGATCACCGACCTGATCACAGTCCCCGGGCTCGTCAACCTCGACTTCGCCGACGTGCGGACGATCATGAACGACGCGGGCTCGGCCTTGATGGGAATCGGCTCGGCCTCCGGCGAGAACCGCGCAACCGAGGCAGCCCAGGCCGCCGTTTCGTCGCCGCTCCTCGAGGCCTCGATCGAGGGCGCAACCGGCATCCTGCTCAACGTCACGGGCGGGCCGGACGTCGGTCTGTTCGAGGTGAACGAGGCGGCGGAGGTGGTCACGGGCGCGGCCGACCAGAACGCGAACGTGATCTTCGGCGCCGTCATCGACCCGGCGCTCACGGACGAGGTGCGGGTCACCGTCATCGCAACGGGCTTCGGTCCCTACCGCCACCGCCGGCGCCGGCCTGTCGAGGTCGGCGAGGAGGAGCCCTCGGCGGCCGAGCCGAGCGGCGAGCGCTTCGAGCTTCCGGACGACGTGCTCGAAGTACCGTCCTTCCTGCGCGACTGACTTCTGAGCCAGCGTCTCTGGTTTAGCCCGCTCTCGGCTGCGGGTAAGGTCAGCTTGCCCTCTCGGGTCGACGCCTAGATAGCGATAGATAGACGCCGACCCGCGATGACCCGGTCCAGCCGTCCCGGCCTCTGTGGCCGGGACGGCTCCTTTAGCATCAGGCTCCGTGCAGACCTTGCTGCGGACGCCGCTTTACGACCGCCACGTCGACCTCGGCGCGCGCATGGTTCCCTTCGCCGGCTGGGAGATGCCCGTGCAGTACGAAGGCGTGATTCCCGAGCACAAGGCCGTCCGCACCGACTGCGGCGTTTTCGACGTCTCGCACATGGGAGAGCTCGAGGTCGAAGGGCCGCGGACGCACGAGTTCCTACAGGGAATGCTGTCCAACGACCTCGACCGAATTGCGCCGGGCCAGGCGCAGTACACGCTGCTGACGAACGAGCACGGCGGGATCGTGGACGACCTGATCGCGTACCGGCTCGACGAGTTCCGCTACCTGCTGATCGTCAACGCCTCGAACCGCGAATCCGACTTCGAATGGCTGAAGGAGCGAGAGATCCGCGGCACTGACGTCCGCGACGTCTCGGACGAGTTCGCGCTGCTCGCCGTCCAGGGGCCGCGGGCGCTCGAGCGACTCGCGCTGGACGACGCTCCGGCCTTCACCTTTGCCGAGGGCGAGCTGGGCGGCATCGAATGCATGGTCAACCGCACGGGCTACACCGGTGAAAAGGGCGTCGAGCTCCTGACGACGGCCGACGACGGCGCCGAGCTCTGGGACCGCGTCATCGAGCGGGGCGCCAAGCCCGGCGGCCTGGGCGCGCGCGACACGCTACGCCTCGAGGTCTGCTACCCGCTGCACGGGAACGACATCGGCCTTGATACCGACGCCATCTCGGCCGGGCTCGGCTGGGTCTGTGCGCTCGACAAGGAGTTCACCGGCGTCGAGGAGCTGCGCGCGACCAAGGAGCATGGGCCGGAGCGGCGGCTGGCGGCATTCGTGATGGACGAGCGGGCGGTGCCGCGGCAGGGGATGGCGATCGCGGAAGGCGGCGAGGTGACCTCCGGCTCGCACTCGCCGATGCTCGACCGCGGTATCGGGATGGGCTACTTGCGCTCCGAGCTCGCGAAGCCGGAGACCCAGATCACCATCGACGTGCGGGGACGCGCCCGCTCCGCGCACATCGTCGAGAAACCGATCTACAAACGAGAGGCCTGACGGTGGCCGCGACCGAGACGTACCCCGAAGAGCTCAAGTACCACCCCGAGCACGATTGGGCGCGCATCGATGGCGACGAGGCGACGCTCGGGATCACGTGGTTCGCGCAGGACGCGCTCGGCGAGCTCGTCCACTACGAGCCGCCGGAGCAAGGCGCAACCGTTTCGAAGGACGCCACGTACGGCGAGGTCGAATCCGTCAAGGCTGTCTCGGATCTGATCTCGCCGCTATCGGGCGAGGTCGTGGAGATCAATCAGAAGGTCGTGGACGAGCCCGAGACGGTGAACGGCGATCCCTACGGCGACGGGTGGCTGATCCGGATCCGTCTTTCGGCGCCGAGCGAGGTCGACGAGCTGCTCGACGCAGAGGGGTACAGGAACCTCCTCGCCGACCAGTGAGCTTTCTGTCGCTGACGGCACATGACCGCGAGGAGATGCTCGCGGCGATCGGCGTCTCGTCGGTCGAGGACCTGTTCGCCGATATCCCCGAAAGCGTCCGATTCCATCGCGACCTCGACCTCGAGCCCCCGTTGTCGGAGCCGGAAGTGGTTTCGCATCTCGTCGAGCTGGCGGGGCGGAACGTCGCGGCCGGCGACGAGCTCTCGTTCCTCGGCGCCGGAATCTATGACCACTACGTGCCGGCCGCGGTCGACGCCGTGCTCGCACGCGGTGAGTTCCTCACGGCCTACACGCCGTACCAGCCCGAGATGAGCCAGGGCGTCCTCCAGGCGATCTTCGAGTACCAGACGGCGATCTGCGAGCTCACGGGCATGGATGTTTCCAACGCGTCCGGGTACGACGGGACGACTGTGGCGGCCGATGCGTGCTTCGTCGCCAAGCATGCGACCGGCCGGTCGAAGATCGTCCTCTGCGAATCGCTCAATCCGCAGGTGCGTCAAGTCGCAAAGACGTACGCGCCGGGGTTCGGGCTCGACGTCGTCGAAGTGCCGTTTCGCGACGGCGTCACCGACCCGGAGGAGCTGCGCGAGGCAGCCGAGGGCGCGGCCTGCGCGATCTTCCAGCAGCCGAACTTCTTCGGCTGCCTGGAGCCGGCGCCAGATCTCGCCGCCGCGGCCGCCGACGCCGGCGCGCTCCCCGTTGCGCATGTCGATCCGATGTCCCTCGGCCTGCTCGAGGCGCCGGGGCGTTACGGCTGCGCGCTCGCGGTCGGTGAGGGGCAGCCGGCGGGCAACTACCTGTCGTATGGCGGCCCCCACTACGGCTTCATCGCCGCGCGCGCCGAGTTCGTGCGCCGAATGCCGGGACGCATCGTGGGCGAGACGACGGACGAGAAAGGCGAGCGCGGTTACGTGCTGACGCTCCAGACCCGCGAGCAGCACATCCGCCGTGAGAAGGCGACCTCGAACATCACGACCAACCAAACGCTGCTGGCGATCGCCGGGCTCGTCTACCTGAGTTGGCTTGGTCCAGAGGGCCTGAGGGAGGTGGGCGAGACCTCGCTGGCCCTTGCCGAGCACGCGAAGCGCGGCCTGGAAGCGGCTGGGATCGAGTTGCTGTTTCCTGAGCAGGCAACGCTCAAAGAGTTTGCCGTCCGCCTCGGACGGAATGCGCGCGAGG
Source organism: Actinomycetota bacterium (assembly GCA_046728975.1). GTDB lineage: Bacteria > Actinomycetota > Thermoleophilia > Gaiellales > Gaiellaceae > JBKPFU01. The sequence continues at coordinate 4,998 of JBKPFU010000007.1, forward strand.
CGATCGCGCACGCCCGCGGGCGCGGCGTCCACCCCGGTTACGCCCTCGGTCGCGACTACCCCGGCATGGACGACGCCCTGCTCGTCGCGTTCACCGAGAAGCGAACGCCCGAAGACATCGACCGCCTCGTCGAGGCGTTGGCCGCGTGAAGCTGATCTACGAGAAGTCCAGCGCCGGCCGCCGCGCGTCGTCCCTGCCCCGGTACGACGTCCCGCCTGCCGCGGTCCCGAACCAGCTTCGTCGAGCCGACCCGCCACGGCTCGCGGAGGTGTCGGAGCCCGAGCTGATCCGTCACTTCACCGCGCTGGCGGACCGAACCTTCGGGATCGACACGGGCTTCTACCCGCTCGGCTCCTGCACGATGAAGCACAACCCTCGGGTCAACGAGCGCGTGGTGAACCTGCCGGGGTTCCGCGACCTGCACCCGCTCCAGGAGGAGGACGGCGCGCAGGGCGCGCTCGAGCTGATGTGGCGCCTCCAAGAGATCCTCGCCGAGATCGTCGGGCTGCCGGCCGTCTCGCTTCAGCCGGCCGCAGGCTCGCAAGGCGAGCTGACCGGCCTGATGCTCATGCGCGCGTACTTCGCGGACCGCGGCGAGGAGCGCGACACCGTGATCACCGCCGACACCGCGCACGGCACGAACCCCGCGAGCGTGACGATGGCGGGGTACAAGCTGGCGAAGGTCGAGACGGACGCGCGCGGCAACCTCGACGTCGCGCACCTGCGCGAGATGGTCGGCGAGCGGACGGCCGGCCTGATGCTGACGAACCCATCCACGCTGGGCCTCTTCGACGAGCACATCGAAGAGGTGGCGTCGATCTTCCACAACGCCGGCGCTCTCCTGTACTACGACGGCGCCAACCTGAACGCCGTCTGCGGCATCTCGCGGCCCGGCGACATGGGCTTCGACATCGTCCACTTCAACCTGCACAAGACCTTCTCGCAGCCGCACGGCGGCGGCGGCCCGGGCGCCGGGCCGATCGCCGTGCGCGAGAGGCTCGAGCCGTTCCTACCGGTGCCGGCCGTCGTCCGCGACGGCGACCGGTTCCGACTCGACTACGACCGGCCGAAATCGATCGGCAAGGTACGCGGGTTCGGCGGGCCCTTCGGCGTCTTCGTCCGCGCCTACGCGTACATCCGCATGTACGGCCCGCGGCTCAGAGAGATGTCTGACGTCGCTGTCCTGAACGCGAACTATCTGCTCGCGCGGCTGAAGCATGCGTACGAGCTCCCGTTCGACCGGCTGTGCATGCACGAGTTCGTGCTCTCGGGCCGCGTCCTCAAGCGCGAGCACGGCGTGACGACGCTCGACGTGGCCAAGCGGCTGATGGATTACGGCTTTCACCCGCCCACGATCTACTTTCCGCTCGTCGTCCCCGAGGCGCTGATGATCGAGCCGACCGAGACGGAGACGAAGGAGACCCTCGACGCGTTCGCCGAAGCGATGCTGGCGATCGCGCGGGAGGCGGCGGAAGAGCCTGAGCTGCTGAAGGAGGCGCCGCACCACCGCCCGGTGCGCAGGCTCGACGAAGCGAAGGCTGCGAAGCGCGCCGTCGTCAAGTACGAGTTCGAGGATCACCCCGACCTGAGCAAAGAACCGACCGAGGCCCGCCAGCTCGAGGCGCAGAAAGGCGCATAGTGGCGGAGGTCTCTCCGCTCCTCCAGGCGGTCTACTCGGGTGACGACGTGCGGGTTGAGAGCCTCCTGACCCAGGGGCTCGAGCTCGACATCTTCGAGGCGTCCGCACTTGGGCGGACCGACCGGGTGGCAGACCTCCTCGGGAACGACCCGGAGCTCGCTCGGGCGTGGTCGCCGGACGGCTTCACGCCGCTCCACCTGGCGGCGTTCTTCTCGCGACCCGACACGGCGCGCCTCCTGCTCGAGCGCGGCGCCGAGGTCGACGCGGTCGCGCGAAACGAGATGCGCGTGACGCCGCTACACAGTGCGGCGGCTGCTCGGAACATCGAGACGGCGCGCGATCTGCTCGAGCGCGGCGCCGACCCGAACGCCCGTCAGCAAGGCGGCTTCGCGCCGATCCATGCGGCGGCGCAGAACGCGGACGACGAGCTGCACGAGCTTCTCATCGCGCACGGCGCGGACGCCGAACTGCCGGTGGACGACGGCCGGACGGCCCGCGACTTCGCCGGGGCGGGCTGAGGGATTTACCCGCTGCAGCGGTTTCGCCGAGATCCGCGCCGAACTCCCCGACCGCGAGCGCTGACGCTCGGGCAGAATCGCGGTCGTTGATCGAACTCCGTTCCGATACGGCCACGAGGCCCACCGCAGGAATGCGCGCGGCGATCGCCGCGGCTGCGGTTGGCGACGAGCAGAAGCGCGAGGACCCGACCGTCAACGAGCTCGAGCGCCGCACAGCCGCGCTCCTCGGTCAGGAGGAGGCGGTCTACGTGCCCACGGCGACGATGGCGAACGAGATCGCACTCCGCTCGCTGTCCGAGCCCGGCGACGAGCTGATTGCCGAGGAGAACGCCCACGTCCTGCTCGCCGAGCTCGGCGGGCCGGCCATCCATGCGGGCCTGATGGTGCGGGCGGTCAAGGGGCGCGCCGGCCGCTTCTCTGGAGACGAGATCCGAGCGATGGTCCGGCGAACCGACGGTACGCACGTCCCGCCGACGCGCGTGGTCGCGGTCGAGAACACGCACAACGCCTCCGGCGGACGAGTGTGGCCGCGTGAGGAGCGGGACGACGTCGTATCCGCGTGCCGAGAGCTCGGCCTGGCCGTCCACCTCGACGGCGCCCGAATACTGAATGCCGCGGTCGCGAGCGGAGAGAGCGCGGCCGAGATCGCCGGGCCGTTCGACACCGTCACGCTCTGCCTTTCGAAGGGTCTCGGCTGTCCGCTTGGGGCACTCGTCGCCGGATCGTCCGAGCTGATGGCCAAGGCGCGGCGGCTCAAACACCTGTTCGGCGGCGCCATGCGGCAGGCCGGCATTGTCGCCGCCGCCGGCGTTTATGCGCTCGATCACCACGTGGAGCGGCTCGCGGACGATCATGCGCGGGCCCGCCGTCTCGCGGAAGGCCTGCACGACGCGGGCCTTCCCGTCGAGCTCGAGCAGGTGGAGACGAACTTTGTCCAGATCGACGTCGCGCCGCTCGGCCTCGAGGCGCGCGAGGCACTGGAGCGCCTGAAGGGAGAGGGGGTCGGCCTTTCGTTCACGCCGCACCCCGCGGTCCTGCGCGCCGTCACCCACCTCGACGTCACCGATGAGGACATCGATCGCGCCGTCGAGCTGATTCCGCGGGCGCTGGGGGTCCTTGCCCGCGCCTGAGCAGCTGAGCGGCGAGCTCAGCAGAATCGTTCGCTCCGCGCAGGCGGAGGACCGGCTGCCCAGCCTCAGCGCCGCCGCCTTCCGAGCCGGCGAGGTCGTGTGGGCCGAGGCCGTCGGCCTCGCGGACGCCGAGGCGGGAACCGAGGCGACGCCCGACACGCAGTACCACATCGCGTCGATCACGAAGACCTTCATCGCGGCTGCGGTCATGCAGATGCGCGATGCCGGCGAGCTCGAGCTCGACGATCCCTTGTCCAAGCACATCCCGGAGGCAGCTCACGGGACGCTGACCATCGGGCGGATGCTCGCGCACGCCTCCGGCCTTCAGCGGGAGCCCGTCGGCGAGATCTGGGAGACGCTCGAGTTCCCGACGCGCGACGAGCTGCTCGAGGGCCTCGCCGAGGCCGAGCAGGTGCTCGCGCCCGGCGCGCACTGGCACTACTCGAACCTCGCGTACGTCCTGCTGGGCGAGGTCGTCGAGCGCGCTTCCGGACTGCCGATCAAGCAGTACGTCGAGGAGCGGCTGCTGCGGCCGCTGAGGCTCGAGCGCACGACGTGGTCGGCCCACGAGCCTTACGCGCGCGGCTACTTCGTCGAGCCGTACTCGGACGGCGTCCGCTTGGAGGCCGACGTCGATTCCGCCGGGACCTCGGCCGCCGGAGCGTTGTGCAGCACGAGCGGCGACCTTGCCCGCTGGGCGAGCTTCCTCGCCGATCCCGATCCGAACGTGCTCTCTCCGCACGCGGCCGAGGAGATGCACGCGCTGCACATGATGGCGGAGCCGGACTGGACGCTCGGCTGGGGCCTTGGCTTAGCCCTCTTCCGTCGCGGCGAGCGTGTCTTCGCCGGCCACACGGGCGGTTACCCCGGACACCTGTCGATGCTCGTGTGGACGCCCAAGGCGAAGGTGGGCGTCGTGGTCCTCGCGAACTCGAGCGTCTGGCCGAAGCTGACCGAAACTGCGCTCGAGCTCGGCACGAAGGCAGTCGAGCATCTCGCGGCAGAGCCCGAGCCGTGGCGGCCGGGCGAGCAGCCGCCCGAAGACGTCGCACCGCTCCTCGGGAGCTGGTGGTCCGAGGGCTCTGAGGTGATCTTCAGCTACCGGCAAGGCCGGCTTGAAGCACGACTCGCGTCGCAGCCGGAGAAGGAGCCTTCGGTCTTCGAGGCCGACGGCGAGGATCGCTACCGCACAGTCGCCGGGCGGGAACGCGGCGAGCTCCTGCGCGTCGTCCGCGATGAGAACGGGGACGTGGTCAAGCTGTACTGGGCCACGTACCCGTTCCTGCGCTCGCCCGAGGTCTTCGGCGCTCAGCGGTCGCCGGCGGCGAGGTAGATCAGCGCGACGCCGACGTAGGCGCCGATGAGCACGGCGCCTTCCCAGCGGCGCGCTCTCCCGTCGAGGACGAGCGCACCGACGAGCACTGCCGCGCCGGCCATCGTCGCCAGCTCCACGGGGCGGAATGCGAGCGAAATGGCCGGGGTTACTGCCCACGACAGCAGCGCAACGGCAGGCGTGACGAACATCGCGACCTGCGCGCTGGACGAGATGGCGATCTCGCTCGCGAGCCGGATTTTCCCGCGCCGCGCGATGACGACGGCGCCGCCGTGCTCGGCCGCATTGCCGACGAGCGCGACGATGACGGCCGCGATGAAAAATTCGGACAACCCCGCCGATTCGGAGAACGCCTCGAGCGAATGGACGAGGATCTCGCTGATCACCGCCGTGGCGCCCGTCGCTGCCCCGAGCGCGACGAGCGAGACCGTGAGGGTCCAGCCTTCAGACGCCGCCTCCTCGCGGCCGGCCTCCTCGCGGTGGTGCCGCCGTAGGTTCGCGATCGTCACCGCGACGTAGAGGCCGAGCAGGGCAACGCAGACCGGAATCGTCGCGATCGTGAGCGAATGGCGGTCGGGATCACCGTGGAAGCCCGGGATCGACGGGATCAGGAAGAGCAACACCGCAGCAAGGACGACCCCGAGCTGAAGCAGCAGCGAGCGGCGGTCCAGAAGGCCGTCGCGGGGCTGCACCGCCAGCGCGACGCCGAGGACGAGCAGGATGTTCGAGACGACGCTTCCCGTGAGCGAGCCGCGAACGACTTCCGGAAGGCCGTCGGCGATCGCGAAGAGCGAGATGATCACCTCGGGCGCGTTGCCGAAGCTGGCGTTGAGGAAGCCGCCGATGCCCGGGCCGGTGTGCTCCGCCGCGTGCTCGGTTGCTTCTCCGATCAGCCAGGCCAGGGGGATCAACGCCGTGGCGGCGAGAAGGAACAGCGCGACGTCGCCGGGGTGGGCGAGGAGGTCGACGAGGAAGGTGATGGGCGCGAGGGCGAGGGAGGCCCAGAGGATCTTCCGCGCCACGGCGATACCCTAGCGGCGGTGCTGCGGGCGGTTCTTTTCGACTGGGGCGACACGCTGATGGAATTCGCGTACGACCCAGCGCTGATCAGCGAGGGCCATCAGGCGGGCCTCGAGGCCCTCGGCCGCGACGGCCTCCCGGACGTTCAACGCACCGCCGAGCACTTCCGCGAGCACTACGAGCCGTTGTTCTGGATTCCGGGGACGGTCGAGGAGATCGAGTACCCGGGCCTCGTGCGCCGACTGCTCGGTGACTTCGGGATCGAGGTCTCGGACGAAGAGCTCAACCGCTTCCTCGAGGCCGAGCACGCGGCGTGGGAGCCGGCGCGCCGGCTGGCGGCACACACCCACGCGCTGCTGGAGGCGCTTCGGTCACGCGGGCTGAAGCTCGGGCTCGTCTCGAACGCGTTCGACCCAGGTTGGCTTCTCCACCGCGACCTCGAGCGGATGGGCCTCGGCGAGCGGCTCGACGTCGCTGTCTTCTCGTCCGAGGTCGGGAAGCGCAAGCCGCACCCGGCGATCTTCGAGCGCGCGCTAGAGGCGCTCGGCGTCTCGGCCGCGGAGGCGCTCTTCGTCGGTGACCGTCTCTTCGAAGACATCCGCGGCGCGGCGGAGACGGGGATGCGGACCGTCCAGGCGCTCTGGTTCCGAGCCGACGAGCACCCCGAGGGAGCGGAGCCGGACTTCCAGGCCTTCACCCAGATGGACGTCCTCAACGTCGTCGAGCGGCTCCGGGCCGCGGCATAGCGGGCGGCGCAGCTACCCCGAAGGGCCTGAATTGTCAAGTCTTGCGGCGGCGGGCCGATGTGCCGAGAATTCCGGCATGGAGACGGAACAGCGGGCGGCCCTGTGGGCAGGAGACCTTCCTCTTCGCCCGCAGGACGAGGTCGAGTGCCGCCGCTGCGAGGTTCACTGCGACAAGGTGGTCTACCCGGGAGCCTGCCTCGCGCGTGCGTGCCCGTTCCTCTACTCGTACGAGGAGTTCGGCCACACGTACGTCGGATGCATGCAGAAGGTGTTCGACGTCGAGATCGACGTCGACCTTCTTCGCGCAGCGGAGCGTGGGAGCGGCTTCGGCGCGGTGCGGGCGACGCGGAGCCCGCTGCCGATGTGCCACGTCGAGGTTGAGTCCTGCTACGAGAGTCGGTCCGACGAGCTCGGGTGCCTCAACCCCGAGTTTTCCGAGCTGCCGGTCGGCGAGCCGTCCTTCCGGATCTTCGCCCGCCTGAGCGCTTAGCCCTCGCATAGAGCATCTTCAGTTTCTTCACCTGCTCGGCGTCGGGCCCCTTGCCGTCCTTGCCGGGCACCTCGAGCAACGCCGGCAGCCCCTGCAGCTTGGGATGGCCCAGGAACACGCGGAGATCGTTGCCGATCAAGCCGTCGCCGATGTTCTCGTGGCGGTCGCGGTTCGAGCCCAGCGGCGCCTTGGAGTCGTTCGCATGCAGCACGCGGAGCCGGTCGAGGCCGATCGAGCGGTCGACCTCGCCGAGCACGCGATCGAGCTCATCCCGCTTGGTGACGTCGTAACCGGACGCATATAGGTGGCATGAGTCGAGGCAGATCCCGAGGCGCGGATGGCGCTCGAGCCGTTCGTAGATCGTCGCGAGCTCCTCGATCGAGCGCCCGATCGTCGCACCGGCTCCGGCGGTGTTCTCCATGCAGAGCCAGGTGGTCTCGGAGCAGCGCTCGAGGGCCTCGGCGATCGCGGTGACGACACGGTCGAGGCCGACGTCGAAGCCGGCGCCCTGGTGCGAACCGACGTGGAACACAACCGCGTCGGCCTCGATCGCGCAGGCGACGTCGACGGTATTCCGGAGCGCGGCGACCGATTTCGAGTAGAGGTCGTCGTTCGGGCTCGCCAGGTTGATCAGGTAGAGCGCGTGACAAACCGCGCCGCCGATTCCGGCCTCGGCTCGGCGCGCCTTGAAGCGCTCGAAGTTCGCCGGATCGTGGTTCGTCGGCCGCCAGGTGCGCGGGCTCTGCGTGAAGAGCTGCACCGCGTCGCCGCCCATCTCCTCGATCCGGTCGATCGCCGTGTGGATCCCGCCCGAGGTCGAGACGTGGGCGCCGAGCTGCACCCGGACTACCCTACCCATGTGGCAGTTCGCGTCCGCTTCGCCCCGAGCCCCACCGGTTACCTGCACATCGGAGGGGCGCGTACCGCGCTCTTCAACTGGCTGTTCGCGCGAAACCAAGGGGGTGAATTCCGGCTGCGGATCGAGAACACCGATACGGGCCGGGAAGTCGCGGAGGCCACCGAGCAGATTCAGAAGTCGCTGCGGTGGCTCGGCCTCGACTGGGACGGCGACGTGACGTTCCAGCTCGACCGCATGGGCGAGGCCCAGGCTGCCGCCCGCCGGTTGGTCGAGGAAGGCACGGCGTACGAGGACGAGGGCGCCGTCCGCTTCCGCATGCCGGACGAGGGCGTCACAGCCTGGGAGGACGCGGTGCTCGGGCGGATCGAGTATCCGAACGACAAGCTCGAGGATGTCGTGCTCGTCCGCTCGGACGGCCGGCCGACGTACAACTTCGTCTCACCGCTGGAGGACGTGCTCGACGGGATCACGCACGTGATCCGCGCCCAGGATCACGTCTCCAACACGCCCAAGCAGCTGCGGATCCTCGAGGCGCTCGGCGCGGACGTGCCGGTCTACGCCCACGTACCGCTCCTCAACGGGCCGGACGGCCGCAAGCTGTCGAAGCGGCACGGCGCGATCACGGTCGAGGAGTTCCGCCGCGACGGCTTCATCCCCGAGGCGTTGTTCAACTACCTCGCGCTCCTGGGCTGGAGCTACGACGACCGCACCGAGATCATGAGCCGCGAGGAGCTCGTCGAGCGGTTCTCGCTCGAGCGGGTCGGCGCGAGCCCGGCGACCTTCGACTACGTGAAGTTGACCGACATGAACGGCAAGTACCTCCGCGCCCTGCCCCCGGATGAGTACGCCGACCGGCTCGTCGATTACCTGCGCGACCAGGGCTACGACTGGGACGAGCAGACGATTCGCCGCGCGGCGCCGCTCGTTCAGGAGAAGATCGCGACGCTCGGCGAGTTCCCGGGCTTCGCACGGTTCCTGTTCGAGCGGGTCGAGCCCGACAGGGCGCAGATCCAGGACGGAGCCGTCCTCCCCGCCGCGGCCGAGGCGCTGGCGGGCGTGGAGCCGTTCGAGGCCGAGAGGATCGAGGCGGCGCTGCGCGAGCTGGCGGAGCGGCTCGGTCTCAAGCCGCGAGAGGCGTTTCAGCCGATCCGGTTGGCGTTGACCGGGTCGACCGTGTCACCGGGGCTCTTCGAGAGCCTCGAGCTGCTCGGGAAAGAGGAGTCGCTCGCGCGCATCAGCGGCAGCGGTTTCGGGGGGCCCAGCGGGTCCAGCGCGCGCTGAAAATCCAGCCATGCGCGCCGCCGGAATTGCACGCTCGGGCGCGGGAACGTTTCCTCCATCGGACTCATCTGGCCCTGATCGGCTCTAGAGAGGAAACGAGCTTGCGGCGTGAGCGGTTACGCCCGCGGACGGTAAACGAGCAAAGCGCCTGCAACAAGCACTAATCCGAGCGCCCAGAGCGGCCACAGGTCCATGGTGGCGCCCCCGGCGAAGGCGGCCGCGCCCGCAACGACGAAGACCGTCGCCGGGAAGGCTCCCTGCGTGGAGGGAGCCTGCTCCTCGGCCCGGACGAGGTCGCGCGGCATCGGCGGCGGCGCCGCCAGCCTCAGGCGCGCGAGCCGAACCCGGAACAGGGCACCGCGCCATTCGGGGATGAGCGGCTCAGCCGCATAGAACCCGCCGTCCTCGGCTGCCTCGGCGACCTCGGCGGTCGCGTCACGTGCGCCCGCGAGTGCGGCCGCGAGCTCGGCGTGCGCCGCCTCGGCTCCCGCCGGCGGCTCGATCCCGACTGCGAGCTCCGCACCGGCGTGGAGTGCGTACTGAAGCTCGGGCAGCGCGTGGAGCGCATCCTCGTCGAGGCGGACTTCCGGGTCGGCCGCCAACGACTCGAGCTCCGAGACCGCAGCGGCAACCCGCTGCCACAAGCCCGACAGGGCCGCGGCGTACCCCTCCCGCTGACCGCTGGAGACGCCAGGCCTCACGCGGCGATCTTATCGCTCCGCCCGTGGCCCACGGGCATCGCGCGCGCCCACATTCCTTGCCCCCGGCGCCTTCGGAGCGTCCCGCTTCGCTAGATTTGGCGCTCCTTGAGCGTTGCTACCGTCCGTACGCCGGCGGAGTACGAATCGCGTCTCCGTAACTATCTCTTCGAGCGCTGCGAAGAAGGACGCGCGGTCCGCGTGGGCGAGAAAGAGGTCTCCGAGCGCGCCGAGATCGTCGCGCGCTACGCCGACCTCTTCACGCGAGAACAGCTCGAGTCCTTGCGCGGCGAGGAGGAGGCGGACGAAGCGGCCGAGCGCGAGCGGCTGTACCGCTTACGGAAGACGTGCGAGGCCGGCTTGATCGCGAACGAGCTGGCCGAGCGCGAGGACGCCCTCGAGAACGCGGTTCTCGCCGCCCGTGTGGACTTCCGCGGCGAGCAGATGCCTCTCCGCACTGCGAACGCCAAGCTCGCGGTGCTGCAGGCGTATCCAGATCGCGAGGAGCTCGGCCGCCTGAGCGGCGACCGTTCCGCCGAGTTCAACCCAGAGCGGCTCGACCTCCTGCGCGCGTACGAGGAGCTCGAGGCGGAGATCTCGCGCGAGGACGATCCGATCGCGCGAATCGAAGACGAGAAGGGGATCTCGCTGCGCGAGCTCGAGGCCGCGCTCGCGCAGGCGAGCAACGCCGTGGAAGAGGTCTACCTCGTCCTGCGCGACCGGTGGTTCGAGAAGCTCCTGGGGTCGGAACGAGACCGGATCCCGTCGTCGTACCACGTCGCCTTCCTGAGGCGGCTCTCGCCGCTCGAATCGACGTACACGAAGGAGCGGGCGGTCGAGGTCTGCATGCAGACGCTCGCGCGGCTCGGCTTCGACCTCGCGGCGGAGCCGAACATCCGCCTCGATCTCGACGACCGACCGCAAAAGTCTCCGCGCGCCTGCGTCATTCCCTCAGACCCGCCCAAGGTCGTCCACCTGATCACGCGGGCGCAGGGCGGCCTGCACGATTACCAGGCGTTTCTGCACGAGGCAGGCCATGCGCTGCACTACGCGGGCGTCGACCCGAACCTGCCCTACACGTTCCGCAACCTGTCCCGTGACCACGCGCTCACGGAGATCTACTCGTACATCGTGGAGGCCATCTCCCGTGAGGCGGGATGGCACGAGCAATACTTCGGCCTCTCGCCGGAGCCTGCCCGTGAGAACGCCGAGGCGACCGTCTTCCTCGAGGCTCTCCTGTTTCGCCGCTACGTGGCGAAGCTCCAGTTCGAGCTCGATTTCTGGTCGCGGTTCGCCGCGCGCGGCGGCACGTCCGACGGATACGCGGAACGACTGACCTCGGCAACCGGAGTCAGCTATCGCGAAGACGCGTATCTCGCCGACATGGACGCCGGCTTCTACTCGGCGGACTATCTGCGCGCCTGGATCCGGTCGGCTCAGCTGCGGGCGTATCTGGAGCGCGAGGTCGGCGAGGACTGGTGGCAGAACGCCGCCACGGGCGACCGCCTGCGGGAGCTGTTCACCGAGGGAACGAGGCCGCTCAGCGAGGAGATCGCCGCCCGGCTCGGGTTCGAGCCGCTCGACACGGGGCCGCTGCTGTCCGAGCTCGGGGTCGCGCTACACTGAGCGCCGCCCGGCGCATTCGTCTAGTGGCCTAGGACACCGCCCTCTCACGGCGGCGGCACGGGTTCGAATCCCGTATGCGCCTCCTCGTGTTCCGCTGGTTCAGGAGAGACCGGAGGGCGGCCGCCAAGCAGGAGGCCGACCCGCACGCGCTCGATCGCCCCGGAGACCCGCGCGGCGGCACGCAGAGCGAGGACTACCGAACCGCCGACCCCCGCGACGTGGTCGAGGAGGGCGGCACCGTGATGAGCGGACCGGGCGGCGCGCCCCAGGACCGCGAGCCGGAATCGCCGGGCGGAAGCTGACAGCCTCCTAAATCGCGTCTGTTCAGGACGCGATCCCCCAACTACAGTGAGGTGGGGGAATGGCAGAGGCGTCACTGTCACAGCCGACGCGGGCGGCGCGTCACGAAGCACTGCGGCTGCAGGCCGGGGTGCTCGACCGAGCGATAGCCGGCGGCGCCGCGCTGGTCACGATCTTCGCGCTCGCGGTCGGCAACGGCGGCTATTTCGCCACGGCCTGGGGCTGGGCGGCGCTCGGGTTGCTGTGGCTCGCGGTCATCGCCTTCCTGACAAGGAGCTCGGTCGAGGTCGGCGCGCTCGAGCTTCTCTTCGTCGGCGGTCTCGCCGCCTTCGCGGCCTGGATCGCGATCGGGATCGCCTGGTCGGAGGATGTCTCGCAAACGGTCCTCGAGCTGCAGCGCATGCTGATCTACGTGGCCGGAGCGCTGGCGTTTCTGCTTGTGGTCAAGCGCTCCAACGTTCGTGCGCTCCTCGGCGGCATCCTCGCCGCGATCTTCCTCGCGGCCGGCTACGGCCTCGCCACGCGCCTGTTCCCGGACCGGCTCGGTCGGTTCGACCCGGACATTTCCGTCAACCGGCTGGCGGAGCCGCTCGGCTACTGGAACGCGCTGGGACTTCTGGCCGCCTTCGGCGTGGTCCTGGCCATTGCGTTTGCGGCTCGTTCGGAGTCGGTGTATGCGAGAGCGCTCGCCGGCGCTTCGACCGTCGTCCTGATGACGACCTTCTATTTCACGTTCGGCCGCGCCGTATGGATCACCCTTGGCATCGCGATCGCGATTGCGATCGCGCTCGATCCCAGGCGGCTACAGCTCGTCACGACGATGCTTGCGCTCGCGCCTGCGTCCGCGGCTGCCATCGCGCTCGCTTCACGCTCCGATGCCCTCACCCATACGGACGTGGCGCTCTCAGAATCCACCGCGGACGGCCATCGTCTGGCCCTTTGGGTCGCAGTGCTGTCTACCGCGGCCGCCGCCGCGCCACTCGCCATCTGGCTCGCCAGCCGGAGGCTTCAGCTCGGCCGCCCGGTGCGGCTCGTCTACGGCGCCGCGCTCGCCATGGTCGTCCTGGCAACGGCGGTTGGGCTCTTCGTCCACTACGGCCCACCGTGGTCGCTCGCCCACCGCGCTTACGACTCCTTTACCGCGCCCTCGGCGACCCCACCGCAGGCCGGCTCGACGGACCTGAACGACCGCCTATTCAGCCTCGGGAGCAACGGCCGCGTCGAGCTGTGGCGGGTCGGGTGGAGCGACGTGAAGCAGAATCCGTGGCTGGGGTCGGGACCCGGGACCTTCGAGCTCCAGTGGTACCGCGACCGCGAGATCGACCTCAACGTCAGGGACGCCCACAGCCTCTACCTCGAGGTGCTCGCGGAGACCGGCCCGATCGGCCTCGCCGTCCTGCTGCTCGCCCTGCTGACCCCGCTCGCGGCGGCATTCCGCGCTCGCGCGAATCCGCTCGCCTCCGTGACCGCGGCGGCGTACGCCGCCTACCTGCTGCACGCGGGACAGGACTGGGACTGGGAGATGCCGGTGGTCACTCTGACAGCGATCCTGCTCGGGATCGCGCTCCTGCGCATGCGTGGTGAGACACGGGAGCGCCGGCTGTCGATGCCGGCACGGACCGTTGCGGTCGCCGCGCTGGCTCCGCTGGCGGCGTTCGCGTTCATGGGCTTGATCTCGAATACAGCGATCGCCTCGAGCGACCGCGCCCTTGATGCCGACAAGTGGGAGAAGGCCGAGGCGAGCGCGAGGCGGGCGACCCGATGGGCGCCGTGGTCGTCCACGGGCTGGGACCGGCTTGGTGAGGCCGAGCTGGGGCGGAACGACGTGCCCGCAGCGCTCGAGAGCTTCCGCAAGGCGCTGGCGAAGGATCCGAACGACTGGGACATCTGGCTCGACTACGCCGCCGCCGCGAGCGGACGCGAGCGCATGCGCGCACTCGCCCGTGCGGCAGCGCTCAACCCACGCGGCCAGGAGGTCCACGAGTTTCGCCAGGCGCTGCGCAAGCACCAGGAGCCACCGTGGTTTTTGTAGGCGGTGACACGTGATGCGACCGCGCGATCCGTTCACGGACGTGCGGCCGTTGATCGAGCGCGTCTACGCCTACATCGCCTACCGCGTCGGTGACGGGCCTGACGCCGAGGACCTCACAAACGAGACCTTCGAGCGGGCGCTCCGGTATCGCGAGACCTACGACGCGGGCAGGGGCGAGCCGCTCTCGTGGCTGCTCGGGATCGCGCGGCGGTGCATCGCGGGTGCCGGCAATCCCGATTCGGTCCCCGTCGCCGAGCTGCCCGAGCAGGAGGCCGCGGCCGATCTCGAGGCGCAAACCGTGCGACGGCTCTCCGTGACCGGCGCTGTCGGCCGGCTGGGCGACCGCGACCGGGAGCTCATCGCCCTGCGCTACGGCGCCGATCTCTCGACGAAGCGGATCGCCGAGCTGCTCGAGCTGAACCCGAGCGCCGTCGACGTCGCACTGCACCGCGCGCTCGATCGCCTGCGCGCGCTGCTCGAGCCCCCTGAAGTGCCTGTAAGAAATCCCGCCCTCGGTCGGTATCTAGGGGTAGAGCCAAACCTTCACAAGGGGGAGAGCGGTTGAGAATCTGGGGCAAGAACCACAAATTCGACCTCGAGGGCGAGCTTCGGACGAACCGTCCGAGGCCGAGCTCCGAGCTCCTGTACACGATCGAAGATCGGGTCCGGACGCCCGAGCCGAGGACGCGTGTTCGGATTCGCGCAGGGCTGGCGGTCGCGCTGACGATCGGTCTACTGGCGGCGCTCATTCCGGTGGGCGCACTCGGCTATGCGTCGCACGCGATCTCGAGCGCGGCGCAGACCGCGGCAAAGGTCACCCATGTCAGCACGAAGCCGACGCGGTCACATTCCTCGGCGGCTGCGCAGTACCCGAAGCCGAAGAAGAAGAAGTGTGCGAAGGGCAAGAAGCGCAACAAGAAGGGGAAGTGCGTCAAGGTGCGGGCGGCCCGCAGGGCCAGGGGCCCGCGGTTCACGGGCTAGCGGCTAGGAGAGTCCCAAGCCTTCCGAGCGGGGCGGTTACGAGACCGCCCCGCTCGGGCTGTACACGGGGGTCGAACCGGTTGAGAAGCTCAAGTCGAAAGAGGGCGAGAGCGGCCAGGCGGCTTTTGGCCTACCTGGCCGTTGGCGTGACAGCGCTGTTTCTCGTGCCGACCGCTACCCCGGCCTCGCGCGGGCCCACGCTTTCGATTCGCTGGCTCGCGCCGAGCCCGTCCGACGGCAGGAGCTTCTCCGTCGACGCGGGCACGCCGCTCGCAATCACCCTGGCGGCCGGGCCGCGAACCGCAATCGCGGTCCGTTCGCTGCCCGCCGGCGCCTCGCTGGGGCGGCAGGCTGCCGACCCGGCGTCGTTCGTCTTCACGTGGACGCCCTCCGCCGCTCAGGCCGGGGCGTGGCCGATCGTCTTCGTCGCGCGCGACGTGACGAAGCCGCATCGGTATTCGGTGCCGCGCACAGTCTTCGTGAACGTCGAGCCGACGTCGCCCCTGGACCCGGTTCCGCTGACGGGCACCGGCAACCTCTCGCGCTGGGCGTTCGTCCTCCGCGCTGCAGTTGTGCGAGCACGGCCGACGACGGCCTCGCGGATGGTCACGCGGCTGCCGACGATGACGCCGGAGCGGACCGACAATCTGGTCCTCGCGCTTGCGCAGGCGACCGACGAGAGCAACCGCACCTGGGTGCGCGTCCGCCTGGCCATCCTGCCGAACAACGTGACCGGCTGGGTGCGGCGGGACGCTCTCGGCCCGTTCCAGGCGGTGCGGAAGCATCTCGTCATCGACCGCGCCACCTTCGTCGCAACGCTCTACAAGCGTGGGGTGCCGATCTTCCGGACGCGCGTCGGCGTGGGGAAGCCGTACTGGCCGACCCCGCGAGGGGAGTTTTACGTGCGCCTCGTGCTCAACGGCTACAACGAGCCGTTCTACGGCCCCGTCGCCTTCGGGACGAGCGCCCGCTCGGCCGTGCTGACCGATTGGCCGGGGGGCGGCTACATCGGAATCCACGGGACGAGCCTTCCGTGGCTGCTTCCCGGGCGCGTCTCCCATGGGTGCGTACGCATAAGGAACCAGGCGATCCTTCGGCTTGCGAACCTGATGGCGCCGGGGACACCGCTCAGCATCCGCTAGGTCGCAGCGCCCGGTTTTGCGGGATTTCCAGGGGCTTTCGGGCCCCACTTGTATACTCCCGCCGTCGTGGGGGGACGATTTCGCGGAGCTTGCGGCCGCCTGCTCGGTGTGGGGGTCTTCTTCGTTGCCTTGGGAGCCGCCGGGCCCGCTGACGCCGCGCCCAATTGGGTTGCCGCCGCGCCGATCAGGGTCGCCTGGCAGGCGCCGACGCCGAAACCGGGGACGCGATTCACGGTCGAGGCAGGCTCGACGCTTTCGCTCTCACTCTCCGCGCTCGCTCCGAGCTCCGTGCCCGTTCGCATCGTTGCCCGAGGGCTTCCGAAAGGCGCGCACCTCGGGGTCACCGACGGCATGCCGGCGACCGCCGGTCTCACCTGGACTCCGACCACCCGGCAGATGCGCGACTACACGATCACCTTCACTGCCAGGACGCTTGTGGGGCCGTCCTTGACCGCCCGGCCCCTGAGGGTCCACCTTCGGGTGTATGGCAAATGGGTCCTGAGCGGCGAGAACGAGACGTATCGCTGGGCGTACCTGAACATGCCGGCCGTGGCGCGGCGAGGCCCCAGTAGGGGCGCGCCCGCGATCAAGCGCTTGGGGTTGTGGACACCCGAGAACACGCCCAACCTCGTCCTCGCCCTGAACGCCGAGCGAAAGCGCAACGGCCAAACCTGGGTTCGCGTGCGCCTCGCGATGCTGCCGAACAACACGACCGGCTGGGTCCTGCGCGGTGCGCTCGGACACCTCAACCGGATCCGCACGCACCTGATCGTCAGCCGGGCGGGCACGGTGGCGACGTTGTACCGGGCGGGAAAGGTGGTCTGGCGAGCGCGGGTCGGAGTCGGCCAACCGCGGTGGCCCACGCCGCGCGGCGAGTTCTTCATTCGCGAGCGGCTGTCGGGCTACAACAACCCGGTCTACGGCCCGGTCGCGTTCGGGACGAGCGCGCGCTCGCCGGTGCTGACGGACTGGCCCGGCGGAGGGTTCGTCGGCATCCATGGGACGAACGCGCCGAGCCTCATCCCGGGGCGGATCTCACACGGCTGCATCCGCATTCGGAACGCGCCGATCATGCAGCTCTGGCGGCTGATGCCGCTCGGGACGCCGCTGGCCGTGATCTAGGAAGCCAAAGGCCGCAAAAGTTCTTATTTGCAGCGACTTCTTTAGGCTGCGGGGCTAGGATTCGAACCTAGACTACTCGGTCCAGAGCCGAGCGTCCTACCGTTAGACGACCCCGCAACGGGGGAGCGAAAGTGTAGCGCGGCTACGTTTCGAGGCGGTAGCGCGGCAGGAGCAGCTTCTCGGCCTCGCCCTCGATGTGTGCGATCACGTCGACGTACGGCTCCAGCCGCGATCCCCGCAGCTTCGCGCGGAGCAGCTCGTCCACTTGGTAGATGCCCGACGAGTTGTTCATCACGATCTCGATGCTGATCGGGCGACTGTCGCCGTCACTGATGATCACGTCCTCGATCGCCGCCGCCGAAAGCGAGTGGATCGAGACGCTCCCCCGCTGGAACGGGATTCGAGACCGGCCCTTCGCCATGTCGAGCGCGTCGGCGACCCGCACGATGCCTGCCTCGAGCGTCAGCGGCGTCCCGCGTTCGCGGTGGCTCGTGATCGTGTGGAGGACCTCCATCGCGACGATGGTCAGCTCCGGCTCCTCGTAGAGCCCGTCGAGTAGTTCGCGCAGCTTTGGCTCCGCGAGGAAGAGGCTGAAGTCCTCGTGGCCGTCGCGATGCACCGCCATGCCGACGCAATGCGTCAGCGCGCCGAGCAGCACGACCACCTCGGCGTCATCGCGCTCCATCCCGTAATCCGTGACCATCGCCGGCTCGACGCCGTGCTTCGTCAGCTGACGCAAGAGCTTCAGAGCGATGTTCGCGACGATCTGGACGTGCACCCATGAGTGGTCGTTGATCTGAAGGCGCACGGCGGCGTTGACGTTCGAGACATGCCACCACGCCTTCAGCTCCTTGTCGGCGTTGACGCGCTCGAGCAGCGTTCGGAGCTTGCGGTTGCTGCGGGCGGGCACGTTGAGCCGCATGCGCTCCACGGCTTCCGCGGGGGTGAGGCGAGTATCTCGCTCGGCCTCTTCGGAGACAGGTTGGTCGATCCGCTCTTCGGTTTCCCGATCGAGCGCCATCAGGCGACCTCCGCCGTCCAGTCGCCGTAGAGGGATGTGTAAAGGCCGCGCCGGCGCATCAGCTGGTCGTGTGTTCCCTGCTCGACGATCTGGCCGTGCTCGAGCACGACGATCAGATCGGCGTCGCGGATCGTAGACAGACGGTGCGCGATGATGAACGCGGTGCGGCCGGAGAGCAGAAGCCGCAGCGCCTGCTCGATCTTCCGCTCGGTTCCGATGTCGACCGACGACGTCGCCTCGTCGAGGATCAGGATTCGCGGGTCGGCGAGCAGGGCGCGGGCCAGCGCCACCAGCTGCCGTTGCCCGAGCGAGAGTCGAGTCCCTCGTTCCTGCACGTCCGTCTCGTAGCCGTCCTCCAGCCGTAGGATGAACTCGTGCGCTCCGACGGCCTGGGCGGCACGGACGACCTCCTCGGGCGCCGCGCCCGGGCGTCCGAACGCGATGTTCTGCGTGACGGTTCCGGCGAACAGGAACCCCTCCTGGGGGACGATCCCGAGCTGGCGGCGGAGCGACTCCTGCGTGACGTCGCGCAGGTCGACTCCATCGATCGTGATCCGTCCATCGCGCGGGTCGTAGAAGCGCGCGAGCAGCTTCGCGATCGTCGACTTGCCCGCCCCCGTGTGTCCGACGAGAGCGACCGTCGTCCCAGCCGGCACGTCGAGGTCGACCCCGTGCAGGACGTCCGGCCCGTCTGCGTAACCGAACCGCACGTGCTCGAAGCGAACACGGCCTTCGACCGGCGGCAGCTCGCGCGCACCCGGCTTGTCGATGACCTGCGGCTCCTCGTCCATCACGTCCATGATCTTGTCCAGCGCCGCCGTGGCGGAGAGGAACGTGTTGTACAACTGCGACAGCTGCTGAACCGGGTCGAAGAAGTTCTGCACGTAGAGCAGGAAGGCGAAGAGCGTCCCGAGCGTAACGTCGCCGCCGAAATAGAGGTGGCCGCCGTAGCCGAGCACGACCGCCAGCGCCACGGACGAGACCAGGTCGACGAACGGGAAGTAGCGGGCGTTCAGGACGACCGTCTGCATGTTCGACTCGCGGTAACGCTCCGCGACCTCGCGAAAGTGCGCGATGTTACGTTCCTCCCGCGTGAACGCCTGCACGATCCGCATTCCGGCGATGTCCTCGGCGAGCGTGGCAGTTACGAGGCCGAGGCGTTCACGCACGGCCGCGTAGGCGCGTGACGAGTAGATGCGGAAGAGGATCGTCCCGGCGCTGAGGACCGGGATCACGGTCAACGTCGCGAGCGCGAGGTGCCAGTCAAGGATGAAGAGCAGGATCGCGGTGCCGCCGAGCGTGAGCGTGCTCTGCACGAGCGTGGTCACACCGTCCGTGACCAGCTGGTCGAGGGCTTCGACGTCGTTCGTCAGCCGGCTGATGATGACGCCGGCGCGGTTTCGCTCGTAGAAGCCGAGCGAGAGCCGCTGCAGGTGGCGAAAGAGCCTGATCCGCAGGTCCGCGAGGATCCGCTCGCCGACCCAGCCGGTCAGGTAGGTCTGGACGTAGCTCATGCCCCAATTCGCGAGCCCGGCGAGCAGGAACGCGATGACGATCAGCCAGAGCGTGTCGAGATCGTGCTTGACAATGCCTTCGTCGACCGCGTACTTCGAGAGGAGGGGCGGCGCGAGCGAGGTCGCGGTCGCGGCCAGGAGCGAGAAGATCGAGAGGATCGTGCGGGTGCGATAAGGCGCCGTCAGCCCCGCCAGCGCCCGCAGCCGGCGGCGAGTTCGGCGCCAGGACCAGTCGTCGACGCGAGCGCCACGCTCGCGCATCAGATGGCCTCCCGGCTGCCAGACCCTCATCGGGCGCGGACCGTTAGTTGTTCACGCGCGCGTCCCCACCCGGGTGGGGAGGCTGTCCACCCGCCGCCCGCAGCGAGCGTAGCTCGAAACAGCGCGCACGTCTGTGCCGGCTCCGCATCAAAACAGCGCCTCATGCGACCTCCTCGACCGCGGCCCGCGCTTCGACGGCGTCCGCGAACTGGCGCTCCAGGAGGCCGTGCTCGTAGATGTCGCGATAGACGTCGTTCGTCGCAAGCAGGTCGGCGTGCTCGCCGCGCGCGACGATCCGGCCGCCGTCGACGACGACGATCTCGTCCGCGAGCGAGATCGTCGACAGCCGATGGGCGATGATCAGCGTTGTCCGACCCTTCATCGCCTGGCGCAGACCCAGACGAATCCGCGCCTCCGTCGTCGCGTCGACGGATGCGGTCGCGTCGTCGAGGATGAGGATGCGCGGGTCGACGGCAATCGCCCGTGCGATCGCGAGCCGCTGGCGCTGCCCGCCCGAGAGGGTGATCCCGCGCTCGCCGATGACGGTGTCGTAGCCCTCTGGCAGCCGCTCCACGAACTCGTGTGCCTGAGCCAGTTGCGCCACATGCTCGACCTCCTCGTCGGTCAGGTCGGGCGCGCCGAAGGTGATGTTCTCGCGCACCGTCGCCGAGAAGAGAAACGTGTCCTGCGAGATGACGCCGATCGCGCTCCGCAGCGAGCGCAACTTCACGTCGCGCACGTCGACCCCGTCAATCGTCAGCCGGCCGCTCGTCACGTCGTAGAAGCGCGGCACCAGCGACGTCAGCGTCGTCTTGCCCGAGCCGGTATGGCCGATCAGCGCGATCGTGCGGCCCGGCGGGACGTCGAGGTCGATCTGCTCGAGCACCGGACGGCCGGTCAGGTACTCGAAGCCGACCCCTTCGAAGCGAATGTGGCCGCCGCCGGGCGGGAGCCCCTCCGCACTCGGCTTGTCGGTGACCTCCTCCGGCTCATCCATGACCTGGAAGATCCGCTCGCCGGCCGCGGTCGCCCTCTGCGCCTGCCCGATCCACATGCCGAGCGAGCGCAGCGGCATCACCAGCATGCCGAGGTAGAGGTTGTACGCGACGAAGCCGCCGACCGTCAGCTCGCCGCTCGTGACCATGCGCGCCCCGACGAGCAGCACGGCCGCCTGCGCGACCATCGGCACCCACGAGATGAGCGGCACGTAGAGGGCGCGCTGCCTGTTCGCCTTGATCGTCTGGTCGAAGAGCGCCTCCGAGCGGCCGCGGAACTTCGCTTCCTCCTGCGGCTCCTGTGCAAACGACTTGACGACGTGGACGCCGACGATGTTCTCCTCGGCGACCGTCGCCACGTCCGCGAGCTTCTGCTGAACGTCGCGCAGGGTGGGGTGGGAGACGTGGCTGTAGCGATAAGCAAGCACGACGAGGATCGGCGTGATCGCGAGCGCGATCAACGCCAGCTTCCACTGGAAGACGAGCAGCACCCCTGTCACGAACACGACGGTGAGGATGTTCTGGAAGAAGAAGATCAGTCCGTACCCGAGGAAGAAGCGGACGCCCTGGAGGTCCACGGTCGCCCGCGACATGAGCTGCCCGGTCTGGTGGCGGTCGTAGAACCCGAACGAGAGCCGGACGAGGTGTGCGTACAGGCCCTGCCGCATGTCCATCTCGACCGCGAGCGCCTGGCGGCCGGAGATCATCCGCCGGCCGTACATGAGCACGGCGCGGCCGACGCCGAGCGCGACGATCGCGCACACGAACAGCCACAGCTTCCCGGTATCGCGCGGCGCGAGCGCGCTGTCGATCACGTGCTTCGTCACCCAGATCAGCGCGATCTGCGCCGCCTGGTAGCCGATCGCCAGCGCTATGGAAACCGCGACCGATGCTTTGTACGGACGCAGAAATCCGAGCAGGCGGAAGAACGTGTCGCGGTATCTCGGCCGGTCGGCCATCCCTTGAATCTAGCCGCCGACCCCCTGCTCGCCGGCGTCGCCGAGCCGGCCCAGCTCCGCATGGATAAGCGAAACCGCGCGTTCGACCAGCGCTCGGTGCGCAGGGTCGTTCAGCCAGATGCTTACCCCGGACGGGTGGGGGAGCGGGACGACTGCCGCGACGTCGTGCTCGAAGCGGCGGCCGATGCAGTCGGCGAGGCCGGTCCGCCCGAGCAGCCGTCGGAGCGCGAGCCCGCCGACGGGCACGATCAGCGAAGGCCGCAACAGTCGAAACTCCCATTCCCGCCAAAACGAGCAGAGCTCTTGCTCGCGCGGGGTGGCGGTCCGATCGCCCTTCCCCTTCGCAGCCCGGCCCGGATAACAACGCGTCACCGACGCGCAATAGAAGGTCGCATAGAACTCGCTCTCGTCCATGTGCAGCCAGCGGCGCAGCGTGTGGCCGGCCTTACCGCGCCACGGCCGCCGTTCCTCACCTTCCTGCGCCCCCGGAGCCTGCCCGAAGACGTACGCGCGCTGCCCCTCGTAGGGTTGGACGATCGGGAGCGAGTCCAGCGGGTACCCCGCCGCGACGCACGCCCGGCAGGTCCAGTTGTCCCGCTGCAGCGACCGGATCGAGCGATACGACGAGCGCCGACGGGTCAAGGTGACGCAACGAGCAGGAACCGGCTGCCGGCGAAGAGCATGCGGCCGCCGCCGAGCTCGTCGAGCAGTTCCTCGGGCGCGAAGTAGCGCTTGTAGACCTGCCAACGGGAGCCGTCCCGCAGCACGCGCTCCTCCCAGCCGACCGGTTCGAGGTCGTCGTGGATGGAAGACTCCGCCACGACGAGCTCCGGCGCGACGCGGCGCGCCTCGGCCAGAAACCGCGCTCGGTCGTCGTCTTCCAGGTGGCCGTAGAAGTGTCCGCTGAAGATCCGCTCGAACGAGCGATCTTCGAACGGCAGCTCGAAGGCGTCGCCAACGAGATAGCTCGCATCTGGGGCCTGCGCTCGCGCGATCTCGAGCATCGACTCGCTCTGATCGAGACCGGAGACGTCCCCCGGAAGATGGCGCGTGACGAACCCCGTTCCGCACGCGACGTCGAGTGTGTGCGCGCGCGGCAGTGAGGCGAGCGTTTGGAGCAGCGTCTCAACCTCTTGGCGGTGGTGCTCGACGTGGTGGTGCCAGCAATCGTCGTACTCCGGCGCCCGCCGGTCGTAGTACGTCCGCACGCTCCTAGACTACGTCCGTGGCGCTGCCGCTCGAGTCGGTGCCGAACTTCTCGGAGGGGCGCGACCAGGCGACGATCGACGCGTTGGCTCGAGCGCTTTCCAGCGATGCGCGCGTCCTCGACGTCCACGCCGATGTCGACCACAATCGCTCGGTCTTCACCCTCATCGGCGAGGACGACCGGCTCGTCGGCGCCCTCCTCGGCGCGATCGTGGTCGCGCGCGAGCGGATCGACCTGCGCCGGCACGAGGGCGCACATCCGCGGATCGGCGCCGCGGATGTCGTTCCGATCGTCCCGATCGAGCCCGGCGACACGGAGCGTGCGCGGGCGGTTGCCCGCGTGCTCGCCGAGCGAATCGGTGAGGAGCTGGAGCTACCCGTCTTCCTGTACGGGGAGCTCGGCGGCGGGAGCGGCCCGGCGTTCTTCCGACGAGGCGGCCTGGAACAGCTCCAGCGACGGGTGGATGCGGGTGAGGTGAGGCCGGACTTTGGGCCCAGCCGTCTCGATCCATCCGCGGGGGGCGTCCTCGTCGGAGCGCGCCGCCCGCTGATCGCCTTCAACGTCAACTTGCGTGGTGACCTCCAGGCGGCGCGCCAGGTCGCCGCGGCCGTTCGGGAGAGCGGCGGCGGCTTCCCCGGCGTACGCGCGCTCGGGCTGCAGCTGCCGAGCTCGGGCCTCGTGCAGGTGAGCATGAACGTCGAGGACTGGGAGGCGGCGGCGCTGCACGAGATCCTGGCGCGGATCCAGTCGGAAGCCGATGCGCGCGGCGCGGAGGTCGTCGGGTCGGAGCTGGTGGGGTTGATGCCCGCCGGGGCCGCGGCGGTCGCGGCAGGCGCGATGCTGCGAATCGAGGGGTTCGAGGCTTCGCGAGTGCTCGAGCTGCGGCTGCTGGAGGGCTGAGGTCGCAGAGCTAGACTCGTTCGCGTGATCGAGACGCTCGCCCTTACCGGCAAGGATCTGACCGTCGACGACGTCTGGGCCGCTGCGGTCGAAGGAGCGCCTACGGCACTTGCCGACGGCGCCCGCGAGCGAATGGCGGCTGCCCGAGAAGTCGTCGAGCAAGCCGCGCACGGCGCGCGTGAGCACACCTACGGCGTCAATACAGGGTTCGGCCGTTTTGTCTCCCAGAGCATTCCGGAGGAGCTGACCGAGGAGCTGCAGCTGCGGCTCCTGCGCAGTCACGCATCCGGAGTGGGCGAGCCGTATCCGGACGAGATCGTGCGCGGCGCCATGCTCCTGCGTGCGAATGCGCTCGCCAAGGGCTACTCCGGGGCACGTGTCGAGACGGTGGAGCTGCTGGTCGAGTGCCTGAACCGCGGCGTGCTGCCGGTCGTTCCCAGCAGAGGATCGGTCGGTGCGAGCGGCGACCTCGCGCCGCTCGCGCATCTCGCGCTCCCGCTCGTCGGCGAGGGGGAAGCAAAGGTCGACGGCCGCACGCTCCCGGGAGCCGAAGCGCTCGCCGCCGCCGGCCTGCAGCCGGTCCGCCTGCAGGCGAAGGAGGGCCTCTCCCTCGTGAACGGCACGCAGTTCATGGCCGCGTACGGTGCGCTGGGGCTCGTTCGCGCCGATCGGCTCGTGAAGGCGGCCGACATCGCCTGCGCGCTCTCGCTCGAGGCGCTGCAGGGATCGCGGCTGAGCTTCCTGCCCGCGATTCACGAGGCCCGTCCGCTACCGGGGCAGCGCGACTCGGCGGCGAACATCCTGCGCCTGCTCGACGAGTCGGCCATCGTCGAGTCGCACCGCTGGTGCGACAAGGTCCAGGACGCCTATTCGCTTCGCTGCGCGCCCCAGGTGCACGGCGCCTCGCGGGATCTCCTCGAGTACGTTCGCGCGACCGTTTCCGTCGAGCTCAACGCTGCGACGGACAACCCACTCGTTCTCGTCGAGGAGCGAGAGCTCGTCTCGAACGGCAACTTCCACGGCCAGCCGCTGGCCTTTGCGCTCGACGCGCTGGCGATGGCGGTCGCGGAGCTGGCGAACATCTCCGAGCGCCGCCTCGAGCGCCTGGTGAATCCCAGCCTCTCCGACGGCCTTCCGGCCTTCCTGACGAGCGACGGCGGCCTGAACTCGGGCTTCATGATCCCGCAGTACGTCGCAGCCTCGCTTGTCAGCGAGAACAAGGTGCTATGCCATCCGGCGAGCGTCGACTCGATCCCCACGAGCGCGGGGCAGGAGGACCACGTCTCGATGGGAAACGCGGCCGGCCTGAAAGCCTGGCAGGTGCTGGCGAACACCGAGCGCGCGCTCGCGATCGAGCTGCTCGGCGGCGCGCAGGCTGTCGAGTTCCTGGCGCCCCTTCAGCCCGGGATGGGGGTGCGCGCGGCGCACGAGTTCGTTCGAGGCATCTCACCCCGCCTCTCCGACGACCGGCCTCTCGCGCCCGACATCGAGGCGGTGGCCGCATCGGTGCGCGACGGCACGCTCGTCGCAGCCGTCGACGGCGAGATCGGGGAGCTCCTGTGAAACGGCGTCGGCGCCTGCCGAAACGCCCGTACCGCGACAGCGCGATCTTCTACGGCGTGCTCGCCGTCGTGATCGTCGTCGTCGCAGTGGCAACGGGGGGCAGCATTCTCGAAGCGATCCTCGTCGCGCTGGCGGCGTTCATCCTGGCGACGGGTTGGAGCTGGTGGCGGTTCCGTGAGCAGGCCGAGGAGCGCGGACGCCGATGACCGCGGTGGAGACGATCGACTCGACGGTCGAATCGCTCTGCGGCGACCTCGGCTCGATCCGGGCGCCCCGGGGCACGCGCTTGAATGCCCGCTCGTGGTCGACGGAGGCGCCGCTGCGAATGCTCTTGAACAACCTCGACCGCGAGGTCGCCGAGCACCCGGAGGAGCTGATCGTCTACGGCGGCTCCGGCAAGGCGGCGCGAGATCACGAGGCGCTCAAGGCGATCGTTCGCTCGCTGCTGACGCTGGGGGGCGAGGAGACGCTGCTCGTGCAGAGCGGCAAGCCGGTCGGCGTTTTCCGCACGCACGCCGGCGCCCCACGCGTCCTGATCGCGAACGCCCTGCTCGTCCCGCGCTGGGCAACGTGGACGGAGTTCCGGCGGCTGGAAGCGCTCGGGCTGACGATGTTCGGGCAGATGACCGCGGGCAGCTGGATCTACATCGGGACGCAGGGCATCCTCCAGGGCACGTATCAAACGTTTGCCGCGGCCGGCGAGAAGCACTTCGGCTCGGCCGACCTCTCAGGGCGCACGATCCTGACCGCCGGCCTCGGCGGGATGGGCGGCGCGCAGCCTCTGGCTGCGACGCTCGCCGGAGCGGCGATGCTGTGCGTGGAGGTCGATCCGTCGCGGATCGAGCGGCGGCTCGACACGCGTTACCTCGACGACGCGACCGAGTCGCTCGACGAGGCGATCGCACGGATCCGGGCCGCTGCGGAGGAGAGGCGGCCGCTGTCCGTGGGACTGCTGGGGAATGCTGCCGAGGTCGTTCCTGAGCTCGCTCGGCGCGGCGAGCACTTCGACTTCGTCACCGATCAGACGGCGGCGCACGACCCGCTGAACGGATACGTCCCGGCCGGGATGGACGTCGACGCCGCCACGGAGCTGCGCGGGCGCGATCCGGACGAGTACCTGCTCCGTGCCCGCGACTCGATCGCTCGCCACGTTGAGGGGCTGCTCGAGTACGTCCGACGCGGAAGCTATGTTTTCGATTATGGCAACAACCTGAGAGGTGAGGCCGAAGAGGCAGGAGTCGAAGACGCGTTCACATACCCGGGCTTTGTCCCGGCCTATATCAGGCCGTTGTTCTGCCGGGGCGTCGGTCCGTTCCGTTGGGCGGCGCTTTCGGGCGAGCCGACCGACATCGCCGTGATCGACGACACCCTGCGCGACCTGTTCCCGGACGACCTCCCGCTCCAGCGCTGGCTCGAGGTCGCCCCGCAGCGGGTCGCCTTCCAGGGACTTCCCGCGCGGATCTGCTGGCTCGGCTACGGCGACCGCGCACGCGCGGGACTTGCGATCAATGAGCTCGTCCGCTCCGGTCGCGTGAAGGCACCGGTCGTCATCGGCCGCGATCATCTCGACTCCGGCTCGGTTGCCTCGCCGTTCCGCGAGACCGAGGGGATGCGAGACGGATCGGACGCGATCGCGGACTGGCCGGTCCTGAACGCGCTGCTGAATGTGGCCGCCGGCGCAACCTGGGTCAGCGTCCACCACGGCGGCGGAGTCGGCATCGGCAACTCGATCCACGCCGGCATGGTCGTGCTCGCCGACGGAACTGACGAGATGGCCGAGCGGCTCGAGCGCGTGCTCACCACGGATCCCGGCACCGGGGTGATGCGCCACCTCGATGCCGGTTACGCCGAGGCCGCCGAGTTCGCCGAGAGTCACGGCCTCGAGCAACCGCTTCCTCCGAGCGACCGCGAGTGACCGACGAGGCGACCGGGCGGGCGCTGCTCGTCCGCGACCTCGGCCAGGTCGTTTCGCC
This sequence comes from Actinomycetota bacterium, assembly GCA_046728975.1. Lineage (GTDB taxonomy): Bacteria > Actinomycetota > Thermoleophilia > Gaiellales > Gaiellaceae > JBKPFU01. The sequence continues at coordinate 32,308 of JBKPFU010000007.1, forward strand.
CGCAGGCCGTGACGCCCCTCTTCGCGGTTCTGCGCTCGGTGAAGTCGAGGTGTTCGAGGATGCGTTCGTGGTCTGCCGTGACGGCCGCATCGACGCGGTCGGCCGGATGCGCGAACTGCCTCTGCTCGACGACGGCGACGTCGAGGAGATCGACGGCAGCGGGCGCTGCGCGATTCCGGGCCTCGTCGACTGCCACACCCATGCCTGCTTTGCCGGCGACCGCGTCGAGGAGTTCGCGCTCCGCGCCGCGGGCGCGAGCTACGAGGAGCTGCACGCGGCAGGCGGCGGCATTCTCGCCAGCGTCCGCGCGACCCGCGCCGCGGGGGAGGACGGTCTCCGGGAGCGTGTGCTCGAGCACCGGCTGTGGATGCTGCGAGCCGGAACGACCACGTTCGAGGCAAAATCAGGCTACGGCCTCGACCGCGAGACCGAACTGGCGTCGCTCCGCGCGATCCGCGACGGCGGCGGGATCCCCACCTGGCTCGGCGCCCACGCAGTGCCACCGGAGTTCGCGGACGCTGACGCTTATCTCGATTTCGCGCTTGCAGAGGTGCTGCCGAAGGCCGCGGAGATCGCCGAGGCGGCGGACGTCTTCGTCGAAGGCGGCGCGTTCGCTGCCGAGCAGGCGCGCCGCTACCTGACGGCGTGCCGAGACGCGGGTCTGGCACTTCGGGTCCACGGCGATCAGTTCACGGAGCAGGGCGCGGTCCCGCTCGCGATCGACCTCGGCGCACGGTCTGTCGACCACCTCGAGGCGACAGGCGAAGAAGGCGTGGCGGCGCTCGCGGCCAGTGACGTCGTCGGCGTCTGTCTGCCGGCGAGCGCGCTATTCCTCGGCCGCCCGATGCCGCCGGCGCGCGCGCTGGTCGACGCCGGAGCCGCAGTCGCCCTTGCGACCGACTTCAACCCCGGCAGCGCGTTCTGCGAGAGCCTGCCGCTCGTCTGCTCACTGGCTGCGACGCAGCTGAAGCTCAGCCCCGCGGAAGCGCTCGCTGCGTGCACCGTCAACGCCGCACACGTTCTCGGCTGTGCCGACCGCAAGGGGCGGCTCGCGCCCGGGTACGACGCCGACCTCGTCCTTCTGGACGCTCCCGACTGGCGGTACCTCGCCTACCACCTGGGCGGAGACGTCGTGTCCGAGGTCGTGCTCGCGGGGCGGGAGGCGGACTAGGCTTTCGGTCATGCCCTCGCGGAAGCAGCGGCGCCGTCGCCAGAAAGAGCGCAGGCACGACTACGAGTACGTCTACGTCGACGAGGAAGGTCGCGAAGTCGAGGTCGACGACGCTGCGCTCCCCGAGAGCAAGGGCGAGACGAAGCGGAACGGCGCGCGGCGAACCGACGGCCGGGCGGCACGGCCGGTGCAGCCGCCGTCGTGGAGGCGCGTGATCAAGCGAGCGGCCATCTTCTTCCCCCTCTTCTTCATCGCCTTCTCGGTCGTCAGCTCGAGCCAGCCGATCGCGGCGCGCATATCGATCGCGCTCCTGTACGCGCTCCTCTTCATGCCGTTCATGTACTTGATGGACCGGGCGATGTACCGCTCGTACCTCAAGCGGACCGGGAAGCTGCCCGCGGGCGGCGTGAAGCGCCGCTAGCTGTCAGCCGCCGCGGTAGTGGCCTTCTCCGGGCCACGGCGCGAGCAGCAGGAGAACGCGTGCCCCGGCTTGGCTCGACACCGTGCGGCGCTCGTCAGGCTCGAACGTGAGCAGCGTCCCCGTCGGCGCCTCGAACCTGTCGCCGCCGGAGCCGACCTGGACCGACCCTTCGACCACGAGGAGATACGCGTGCTCCTTCACCTGGTGGTCACCGAGCTCCTGCCCCGGTTCGAGCCCGATCAGGACCGCGCGCGCGGCCTCGTCCGAGTCGAGGACGACGGGCGAGCGGCTGCCTCCGGGCGTCTCGATCTCGCGCAGATTCCAGCTCTGCATCGGCCGCCGATCCTAACCGAGCGCTGTCGCCTCGACAGTAGACTCAGCCCCCTTGTGAGCCTCGCCGTCGACCGTTACGAGCTCGGCCCGATCGGGACGAACTGCTACGTCGTCCGGGCGTCACGGTCCGCGCCCGAGGCCGTCGTCGTCGACCCCGGCGGCAACGCGAACGAGCTCCGGTTGGAGCTCGCGCGCATGCGCACGACCTGCACGGCGATCCTGATCACCCACGGCCATTGGGATCACCTGGGCGGCGTCGCCGACCTCGCCGAGGGCACGGGCGCCCCGGTCTACATGGCCGAGGACGAGCGCATTGCCCTCGAGCAGATCGACGACTTCGCGCCTCCCGAGCTGCGTCTTCGCCCGTACAAGCCCGACGTCCTGCTGAAGGGCGACGAGACCTTGGAGCTCGCGGCAATCACCTTCGAGACGCTGCGGATTCCCGGCCACTCGCCGGCGCACCTCGCGTACTACGCGGACGGCTGCCTTTTCTCGGGCGACATCCTCTTCGCGGGCTCCGTCGGCCGCACCGACCTTCCGGGTGCCGACTGGGAGACGATGGTCGACTCGATCCGGGCGCTCGTCGAGCGCTTCCCGCCGGACACGGTCGTCTACTCGGGTCATGGTCCCGAGACCACCCTCGGCGCGGAGGTTGCACGCAATCCGTTTCTCACCGAGCTCCGCGCGTCGTGATCAAAGCGCCGCGCGGCACCCATGACGTCCTCCCGGACGAGCAGCCGCTCTGGCGGCGCGTCATAGGCGAGGCAGAGCGCCTCTGCGCCCTGTACGGCTACCGGCCGATCGACACGCCGACGTTCGAGGACACCGAGCTCTTCGCCCGCACCTCGGGTCAGGGCTCCGACGTCGTGCAGAAGGAGATGTACACGTTCACCGACCGCGGCGACCGCTCGCTCACGCTGCGGCCCGAAGCCACGGCTCCGATCGCGCGTGCGTACCTCGAGCACGGCCTGCACCGCGAGCCGCAGCCGCAGAAGCTCTACACGGTCGGGCCCATGTTCCGCTACGCCGCGCCGCAGAAAGGCCGCTACCGCGAGCACTGGCAGGTCTCGGTCGAGGCGCTTGGCTCCGACGATCCCGCGCTCGACGCCGAGATCATGCAGCTGTACGAGGCCTGGCTTCGAAATCTGGGCGCCACCGAGTACCGGCTCGAGCTGAACTCGATCGGCGACCGCGAGTGCCGGCCGGCCTACCTCGAGCAGCTCACCGCCTGGCTCGACGAGCACGACGACGTCCTCGACCAGGAGGCCCGAGAGAAGCGGGCGACGAGTCCGCTGCGCGTGTTCGACGTGAAGAACGAGGAGGTGAAGAAGGCGCTCGCCGCTGCGCCGAAGATCGGCGAGTCGCTCTGCGCCGCCTGCCGCGAGCACTTCGAGGCCGTCCGCAGCTACCTCGACTCGTACGGCGTCGCCTACGAGCTGGAGCCGACGCTCGTCCGCGGCCTCGACTACTACACGCGGACGGTCTGGGAGTTCGTCGGCCCCGAGCACGGCGCCCAGAGCTCGATCTCGGCCGGGGGGAGGTACGACTACCTGGTCGAGGAGATCGGCGGCCCGCCGACGCCCGGCGTCGGGTTCGGCGCCGGGATCGAACGCCTGCTGATCGCGCTCGGGTCCGCGGACGTCGAGAGCGAGGCGCCGGCCGTGGACGTCTTCTTCGTCTGCGAGGACGGCGCGCCGCGCGAGTGGGTGCTCGCGCTGATCGCGAGCCTGCGCCGCGCAGGTCGATCTGCCGACACCGACTACGCCGGCCGTTCGGTCAAAGGTCAGCTGACGCAGGCGAGCCGGGTCGGAGCGCGGATCACGGTTATCGTCGGCCGCGAACAGGCGACGATCCGTGAGCAGGGAACGAGAGACGTCGACGTCTCCCTGGACGCGCTCGAGGGACGGCTCTCCGCGTGACCTGGAGGGATGCCGGCGCCGGAACCCTCCGCGCGGAGCACACCGGGCAGCGGATCGAGCTTGCCGGGTGGGCCGCGCGGCGCCGCGATCACGGCGGCCTGATCTTCGTCGACCTGCGCGACGAGACCGGCGTCTGCCAGCTCGTGATGAACCCCGACCGCGCCCCGGAAGCGGCGAAGGTCGCCCACGAGGTTCGCAACGAATTCGTCCTGCAGGCGGAAGGCGAGGTCACCGCGCGGGCGCCGGAAGCGGTAAACCCGAACCTGCCGACCGGTGCGGTCGAGCTGCAGGTCGACACGCTCACGATCCTCTCGCGTTCGACGCCGCTGCCCTTCCAGCTCAACGAGGAGAACGTCGAGGAGACGCTGCGGATCCGCTACCGCTGGCTGGACCTGCGCCGCGAGAAGATGCAGCGGAACATCCGCCTGCGCGCGCAGATGGTCGCGACGATACGGCGGGTGATGGAGGAGGCCGGGTTCGTCGACATTCAGACGCCGATCCTCTGGAAACCCACGCCCGAGGGCGCCCGCGACTTCGTCGTGCCCAGCCGTCTCCACCGCGGGCGGTTCTTCGCGCTCCCTCAGTCGCCGCAGATCGCGAAGCAGCTGCTCGTGATCTCGAACTTCGAGCGCTACTACCAGATCGCGACCTGTTTCCGGGACGAGGACCTCCGCGCCGACCGCGTCCAGGAGATCACGCAGCTTGACGTCGAGATGGCGTTTCCCGACCAGGAGTTCCTGTTCGCATTGATGGAGCGCATGGTTCAGACGATCTGGCGAGAGTGCCTCGGGGTCGAGCTCGAGATTCCCCTCGAGCGGATGACCTTCGGCGAGGCTGATCGCCGCTTCGGGTCCGACAAGCCCGACCTGCGCTTCGGGCTCGAGATCGAGGACGCGACTGAGGCGACGCGGGGTTCGGAGTTCGGTGTGTTCGCCGACGCCGAGGCCGTCCGGTTCCTCCGCGTCCCGCAAGCATTTTCCCGCGCGGAGCTCGAGAACCTCGAAGCGTTCGCGAAGGAGTGGGGGGCGAAAGGGCTCGCGTATCTCGTGTACGACGAGGAGGCACAGGTGCGGTCGCCGATCGCGAAGTTCCTGTCGGAGGACGAGCTCGCGCTGTTTCGCTCGGAGCCCGGATCGACCGTGCTGTTCGCGGCGGACGAGTGGGAGACGACGTCGCGGGTGCTCGGCGCGCTCCGCCTCCATCTCGGCGAGGAGCTCGGGTTGATCGACGACGACGCGTGGTCGTGGCTCTGGATCACGGACTTCCCGATGTTCGACTGGGACGACGACGAGAAACGGTGGGCAGCCCGACACCATCCGTTCACACGGCCGGCGCCCGGCTGGGAAGACCGCTTCGTGGAAGATCCCAAGAACGCCGTCGCGCATGCCTACGACCTGATTGGCAACGGGAACGAGCTCGGCGGCGGGTCGTTCCGAATGCACGAGCCGGAGCTCCAGGCGCGGGTGTTCGACCTTCTTCAGCTGACGCCTGAGGAACAGCGCGTGAAGTTCGGGTTCCTGCTCGACGCGTTGGCCATGGGCGCCCCGCCGCACGGCGGCATCGCGCTCGGAATCGACCGCATGCTGATGGTGCTCGCGCGCGAGCCGAATCTTCGCGACACGGTGGCCTTCCCGAAGAACCAGGCGGGGCTCGACCCGATGACCGGTGCGCCGACCGAGATCGGGCAAGAGCAGCTCGACGAGCTTGGAATACGTGTGGTTCCGCAGGAGAACACCTAGGCGCGGAGAAGATCCCGCCGATCCACCCGGCATACTTTTCCCGCGATGGCGAGCGAAGCGACAGAACCCGCACAGGCACCCTCCCTCACCGCCCTTCCGCGGGTCGAGGATCTACCGACGGTTGAGAAGGGTTACGACCCCGACCGCGTCCGCGAGGCCTTCGAGGCATTTCGGCGACATGCGACGCAGCTGCAGGTGCAGCTGCGCGTGCTGCAAACCGCGGCGAGGAGCGGGCAGGTCGAGCCAACGGGCCACGCCGTCCGCATGGACGCGCTTCACCTCGTGCGCGCCGCGGCGGAGATGGCCGACACGATCGAGCGCGACGCGCAGAACGCATCCGCGGCGCAGCTCCGCCGGACGCAGGAAGAGGTCTCACGGCGCCAGAAGGAGATCCAGGCGAAGGACGTGGACACCGAGCGCTACCGGCAGGAGAGCGAGCGCCAGCGAGCCGAGGTCGTCAACGCCGCCAAGAACGAGGCGCGCGAGACGATGAACGAGGCTCAGCGGCAGGCGGCGCAGGAGATTCGCGAGGCCGAGGCTCGCGCCGCCCGGTTGATCGAGCAGGCGCGCCATCAGGCGACAGAGCTGGCAAATGCCACGCGCGCCGAAGTCGAGCAAACGCTCGAGTGGGCGCGGGCGCAGGCTGGTGCCGTGATGGCGCGCGCCCAGGAGGGGGCGGAGCAGCTCCTTGGCGCGGCTGGGCTCGGCGACGAGGCAATCGGGCGGGCCGTCGAGTCGATCGTGCAGGCCGCAAAGGCAACGACGGAGCGTCCCCGGGCCCCCGAGGCCGAGGAGCACGAACCGCCGGCGACGCAGCCGTCAATCTCTCCGGCTCCGGAGCCACCCGCAGCGCCGCTCGCAGAGTCGTCTCCCCCTGAGACCGAAGGCGAGGCGGAGAGCGACGAAGACGACTCGTCTGCTCGCTAGTCTCTCGGCCTGATGCCTGGGCGGTTCGGCCCCCGGTTCGCGCTCGAAGCAGCCTTCCTGATCCTGGTGGCCGTCGCCGCAGGCCTCGCCGATCTGCGTCCGGCGGTGATCGTCGCGATCATGGCCGGCGCCTGGGTCCTCGTTGCGCTCGTCGAGTTCTTCTCCGAGCGGATCACGTTGATGCGGCCGTTCGGGACGTCGTACTGGCGCGCGGAACCTGCCGAAGAGGAGATCGAGCACATGCCGCCGCCGGAACCGGCACCAGAACCGACACCGGCACCTGCGAAGGAGGTCGTCGTCACACACGCGCCGGAACCGGAGCCCGAACCCGAGCCCGAACCTGAACCCGAGCCCGAGCCCGAACCAGTCCTTCCCGCCGAGGAGGCGACCATGGTCGTTCCCAGGGAGACCGAGGCCGTGGAGGCGCAGCCCCCTCGCCGGCGGTGGTTTCGCCGGCGGCGCAAGGAGGAGGTCGAACCGGAGCCCGAGCCTCCCGTGCCGCAGCCACGGCACGTGCGCTTGCTTCCGCCGCGGGGCGAGGACGCGAGCGGCGCGGAGGCGGAGGTTGCCGAGGTTTTCGACCGTGGCGAGCGTGACGAGCGGGCGCAGTGAAGATTTCGCGCTTGATCCGCTCCACCGTCGACCGGAAGCCGGAGCGCCGCGCGCCCGTCGAGCTCGAGCCACAACCCGAGCCCGAGCCGCAGCCCGACCCCGTGCCGGCTCCCGACCCCGAGCCTGAGCCGAAGCCGGAGCCGGTGCCCGAGCCGCCGCAGCTCGGGGGTCGCGCCGACGCGACGCGGGAGTGGAACATCTGGGATCTCGAACGGATGGCAAAAGGCGGCGAGGGGGTCGACACCGGCCGGGACGAGGAGCGCTCGCTTCTGCTCGTTCAGCTCCGGCAGTTCGCGGAGCCCGACGGAGCGCTGCCGAGCAGCTTCGATCCGCTGGTCCGGGAGTCGTTCGGCGAGCTCATCGCGCAGAGCCGGTGAACGCAGTCCTCGCGCAGCGACAGGTGGCGCTCGCAGGAGTCGCGCTTCTGGCCGCGGTAACCGCACTTGCGATCTCGTCGAGGGGCTCGAGCTCCGACGAGGCTCGATCGCTGCCGAAGCCGGTTCCCGTCGCCGGCGGGTGGTACACGGCGCTGGCGGGACCAGTCAACCCGCGCGTCGGACGCCGGACGAAATGCGGCGTTCTGCTCAGGCGGCAGACCGCCGGCGTGATCGATCCCGTCCTGCCCTGCAACGTGAAGATCTATCTCACGTACAAGGACAGCCCCGAGGTGCTCACGCAGGTGATCGACCGCCGTGCCGTGGTTCCGGGACGCCGGTTCGACGTCACCGCCGCGCTCGCCGAGAAGCTCGGCCTCGACGGGGTGCAACGCGTCAAGTGGGTCTACGCCCGCTAGAGTTGCGCCCGCGCCCGACCCTGTACGGGCGCCGCGCAGTCAAAGTAGAACCAACACTACTTCGAAGGGAGCCCGCGTCCGGATAGGGCGTTGCCCGAGGCCGGCAGGGCACCCACCTGGCTTGTCCAGGTTCACTCGTGCGTGGCGCAGTCGGCAGGGTCGGGGCGCGTATCGGACCGCCGACTGCGGCGGCTACCCTCACCGTGTGATCGAGGTCTTCGGAGACTCCTCGCGCGATGACGAGCTCGCGTTCGTCCGGCTCGCGGTCGACGGCGATCGGATCGTCTCGGCCGACGCGGACGGTCTCGAGCGTCGGCTCGAGGGGCTGACGCTGCTCGAGGCCGCGGCGGTTCCGGGTGACACGCTCGCGGCCGACGCACTGGCGAACGCGCTCGCGCAGGTCTTCCGGGCGGCGCCGGATCCCGGGCGTGTCGCGGTCGCGATGAGTGGCGGCGTCGATAGCGCGGTCGCGTTGCTGCGCGCTGGTCCGAGCGCGATCGGCGTGACGCTTCGGCTCTGGATCGATCCGGAGGCGCCCGCCTCGGAGCGTGCCTGCTGCTCACCCGAGGCCGTGCTCGCGGCGCGCGAGACCTGTCACGCGCTCGGCCTCCCTCACGTCACGCTCGACCTGCGCGACGAGTTTCGCCGGGCGATCGTCGATCCATTCGTAGCGGGCTATGCGCGCGGCGAGACGCCGAATCCCTGCGTCCGCTGTAACGGCAGCTTCCGGTTCGCGGAGCTTCTGTCCTTCGCGAAGCGGGCAGGCGCTCGACGCCTCGCAACGGGCCATTACGCACGGATCGTTCCGCACAAGGGTCGTCTGCTCCTCGCCCGAGGAGCAGACGGAGTGAAGGACCAGTCCTACATGCTCGCGCGCCTCGACCCGGCGCTGCTCGAGCGGCTGTGGTTCCCGCTCGGCGAGCAGACGAAGGAGGAAACGCGCGCGCAAGCGAGCGCGGCCGGCCTCGCGGTCGCGGCGCGTCGCGAAAGCCAGGAGGCGTGCTTTCTCGGAGGCGGCGACTACCGGTCGTTCCTCGAGCGGCGAGGCCTCGAGTCGACCGAGGGCCCGATCGTGGACGAGACGGGCGCCGAGCTCGGCCGCCATGCCGGGCTTTGGCGCTACACCGCCGGTCAGCGTCGAGGTCTCGGCGTCGCTGCCGCAGAACCGCTGTACGCGCTGCGCAGCGAGCCGCGCACGAACACGCTCGTCGTCGCTCCGCGCACGCGGCTCGGATGCCGCGACGTCGCGACGCGCGGGCGCCTCTACGTGCAGGCTGAGCGGGTCGAGGCGAAGGTGCGGTACCGCTCACCCGCCGCATGGGCCGATGTGGAGACAATCCCCGGTGGCTTCCGCCTGCGCTTCGACGAGCCGGTTTACGGCGTCGCGCCCGGACAGGTCGCCGTCCTCTACGAGCACGACGTGGTCGTCGGGGCAGGAACGATCAGTCCTGCAGAGGATCGACGAGGTGCGCGCAACTTCTGAACGCCTTGTGGCGTTGAATGAGGGCGCTCCCGAAAACGGCGGAGTACGCGCACGACCGGGAGGCAAGGTGACGAGGGACGAGATCAGCCTGACGATCCCCAGGGAAGAGGGCTTCCAGGACGTCGCCCAGCTCGTGCTGGGTGGCGTGGCCGCACGGCTCAATCTGACGTACGAAAGCCTCGACGACCTGGCCGTGGCGCTCGAGTCGCTCCTCGAACGGGCAGACGCGGCCGGCCACGTGACGGTCGAGCTGCACGTCGAAGATGAGGCGATCCGCGCGGCGGTCGGGCCGTTCCGGGACGGGACGCTCGCAGAGCTCAAAGGCGAAACCACCACCGGCCTCGGCCTTCGCCGTGTGCTCCAGACGGTCGTCGACAGCTTCGAGCTGGACGACCGCGACGACGGCGATTGGGTCGTGCTCGTGAAGAGCGTTCGCTTCAACGAGGCGGGGCGCGAGCGATGACCGTCGAGAAGAACGACAAGACGCTCCTCCGCCGCTACCACGAGGACGGCGACCTCCAAGCCCGCGAGCAGCTGATCGAGCAGTACATGTCGCTCGTCCGGTCGCTCGCGCGCCGTTACTCCTACCGCGGCGAGCAACTCGACGACCTCGTCCAGATCGGGGCGATCGGGCTGATCAAGGCGATCGACCGCTTCGATCTCGAGCGCGGCGTCGAGCTGACGACGTACGCGACGCCGAACATCATCGGCGAGATCAAGCGGCACTTCCGCGACCGCGGTTGGTCGGTGCGCGTGCCGCGCGGCCTGCAGGAGCTGAACATCCAGCTCTCGCGACTGATCGAGGAGCTGACAGTCGAGCTCGGTCGGTCGCCGACGATTCCCGAGCTCGCGAAGGCGGCGGAGGTGAGCGAGGAGGAGGTTCTCGAGGCGCTCGAGAGCGGCCGCGCCTACAGCTCGCTGTCGCTGTCGAGCGGCGGCTCGCCGGACGACGACAGCGACCTCGACCCGCTGGAGTCTCTCGGCACCGAAGAGCACGAATATGAAGTGTCGGAGGATCGCGCCGTCCTGGCGCCGGGCTTCCGTGTGCTCGACGAGCGTGAGCGCAAGATCCTCCACCTGAGGTTCTTCAAGGGTCTGACCCAGTCGCAGATCGCGCAGCAGGTCGGGATTTCCCAGATGCACGTCTCGCGGCTGATCCGCCGGTCGCTCGAGAAGATCCGCGAGGAGATCGCGGACGAGGAGGCAGGCCGGGCGCGCGCCGCCGAGGGGTAGCACCCCCCGCACCTAGAATCGAGAGGCATGCGCACCACCGCCGAGCTTCGCGAGGGCTTCCTCTCCTTCTTCGAGGAGAAGGGTCACCTGCGCCGCCCGTCGGCGTCGCTCGTCCCGCGCGCCGACGACCGCTCGACGCTGCTCACGAGCGCCGGGATGCAGCCTCAGATGCCGTACTTCCTCGGCCGCGAGAAGCCGCCGGCGCCGCTCACGACGACGGTTCAAAAGGTGTTTCGCGTGACGGACATCGACGAGGTCGGCCTCGACACGTACCACCTCACGTTTTTCGAGATGCTCGGCAATTTCTCGTTCGGCCAGTACTTCAAAGACGGCGCCATCGCGCTCGCGACCGAGTTCATCCAGGAGCGCATGAAGCTCGACTGGGGCCGGATCTGGGCCAGCGTCCACGCCGGCGACCCCGAGCTCAAGCTCGGCCCGGACGACGTTGCTATCGACCTGTGGAGGCAGGCCGGAATGCCGGCGGAGCGGATCGTGCCGCTGCCGAGCTCCGAGAACTTCTGGTCGGTCGGCGGCCCGGGCCCCTGCGGTCCAGACTCGGAGATCTATTACGACCGCGGCGTCGAGGTCGGGTGTGGACGGCCGGAGTGTCAGCCGGGCTGCTCGTGTGAGCGCTTTCTCGAGATTTGGAACCTCGTCTTCATGGAGTACGAGCTGCGTGCTGACGGCACGCTGACGCCGCTCCCGCAGCAAAACATCGACACAGGCATGGGCGTCGAGCGGGCGGCCACGACCCTGCAGGACGTAATCGAGGTCTACGAAACCGACGGCTACCGGACGATCATGGACTGGATCGAGGACCGATCCGGCGTCGCCCACGACGCCTCCGAGGATGCTACGAAGGCGCACCGCGTCCTTGCGGATCACGGCCGCGGGATGACGTTCCTGGTCGGCGACGGCGTCACTCCGTCCAACGAGGGCCGTGGCTACGTGCTGCGGCGGATCATCCGGCGCGCGCTGCAGCACGGCGCGCGGATCGGCCTAGACGGCCCATTCGTCGCCGACCTCGCCGATGTCGTGATCGAGCAGATGGCGACGGCTTATCCGGAGCTACCCGACCATGCCGAGGAGATCACGCGGGTCCTCGCCGGCGAGGAGGAGCGGTTCTCGCAAACTCTGGCGCGCGGAATGCGGCTCTTCGAGGAGATCGTGGAGCAGGCGCAGGGAGGCGACATCCCGGGCGACCAGGCATTCCTGCTCCACGACACCTACGGCTTTCCGCTCGAGCTGACGGAGGAGCTCGCGCGCGAGCGCGGCCTCGGCGTCAACGCGGAGGAGTTCACCCGTCTGATGGAGGAGCAGCGGGCGCGCTCGCGCGGCGCCGGCGCCTTCGACGTGGAGCCTCTCCCCGGTCGCGGCGAGTTCGTCGGCTACGAACGGACGGAGGTGCTGACGGCGATCATCGCGCTAAAGGCGCGCGACGACGGCCTGTTCGACGCGAAGCTGGAGCGGTCGCCGTTCTACCCCGAGGGCGGCGGACAGGTTTCCGACACCGGCTTCATCGAGAACGAGGAGACGGGCGCGCGGGCGGAGCTCGTGCGAGCGACCCGCTTCGAGGACGACCAAGTCCTCACGTTCGCCGGCGACGGGTTCAAAGAGGGCGACCGCGTCCGAGCGGTCGTGCCGTGGTCGGTCCGCTTTCCGACGATTGCGAACCACACGGCGACCCACCTTCTGCACAGGACGCTGCAGATCGTGCTCGGGGACCACGTGCGCCAGGCCGGCTCGGCCGTCAGGCCGGACAAGCTCCGGTTCGACTTCACACACGGGCAGCCGGTCACGCCCGACCAGCGGGCCGCGATCGAGGAGCTCGTCAACGAGAAGATCTTCGAGAACCGGCCCGTCCGCGCCTTCGTCACGCCGATCGAAGAGGCGCGGAAGCTCGGCGCGATGATGCTCTTCGGTGAGAAGTACGGCGACGAGGTCCGTGTCGTCGAGATCGACGACTTCTCGCGCGAGCTCTGCGGCGGCACGCACGTCCGGTCGACGGCGGAGATCGGCCCGTTCGCGATCCTCTCGGAGACCTCGGTCGGAGCCGGCACCCGGCGGATCGAGGCCGTCACCTCGGGTGAGGCGTTCGCCTACCTGCGGGCGCGCGCCCATGAGGCCGACGAGCTGCGAGACGAGCTGGCGAGACAGCGTAAGGAGGCGGCGAAAAAACCGGCGGCGGCTGAATCGGACATCACGTATCGCGACGAATCGGCCGGGATCGTGGTTGCAGAGGTCAAGGCGCTCAAGGGCTCGGAGCTGCGGGATCTCTCCGATCGGATCCGGCAGGCGAAGAACGCGGACGCGGTCCTCCTGGGGTCGGTCGACGACGGCCGCGCGTATCTCGTCGTGAACATCGACCGGTCGCTGGTCGAGAAGGGTGTCGACGCGGTCGCGATCGCCCGCCAGGCGGCGAAGAAGATCGGCGGCGGCGGCGGCGGACGGCCGACGCTCGCCGAGGCCGGGGGCAGGAACCCCGACGGGCTCGTGGAAGCCTACGAGGTCGGCAAGAGCGAGATCACATCTGCTCTTTCGTGAGGGTGCTCGCTCTCGACTACGGGTCGGCGCGAACCGGGGTCGCGATCTCGGACGCCAGCGGCACGATCGCGCGCCCGCTCGGCGTCGTCGAGCAGGCGGCGACGGAAGGCGGCCTCGCGAGGCTGGCCGAGCTCGTCCGCCAGCAGGAGGTCGAGCGGGTCGTCGTCGGGCTGCCGCTGACGATGCGCGGCGGCCGGGGCGAGCAGGCGAGAGAGACGGAGCGGTTTGTCGAGGCGCTGCGGGCGGCCTTGGGCGTCCCGGTCGAGAGCTTCGACGAGCGGTTCACCTCCGATCTGGCCGAGCGAGACGAAAACCCGGCGGCCGCCGACGACGCCCGCGCGGCGGCCCATCTTCTGACGAGCTACCTGGCGTGGTCGAGCAGCGCAGGGGCATGATCCCGCCGACGCAGCGCCCCCCGGGGCGGCGGCGTCCGCCGCGAGGCGCGGTCATGAGGCGGCGGCTCGTTGCGCTGGGGCTGCTCGCGGCAGCGCTGATCGCGGCAGGGTTCGCGATTGCCTCGGTCGCCCGCAAGGACGACCAGAAGGCCAAGCCTGTGACGACCGCGGCCCAGCCCCCGGCGCTCAGGATCATCTTCCCCGAGGGTTTCACCCGGCGCGACATGGCACACCGGGTCACCGAGGTGAACAGCATCGCCGAGAACGAGCGCGGCGTTAAGCCTCGCCTGTCGGCCGAGGCGTATCTCCGGGCGACGCGTGTCGTGCGGGCGCTCGCAGGCTTCGGCCGCGCGCGACCGGCGGAAGGCTTCCTCTTCCCGGCGACGTACGAGTTCACGCCGCGTACGACCTCTGCCCAGCTCGTGGCCGAACAACTCGACGCGTTCCGTAAGAACTGGGCAAAGGTCAACCTGCGCTACGCACGCTCGAAGAACCTGACGCCCTACGACGTCCTGATCATCGCGTCGATGGTCGAGAAGGAAGCGGCCGCGCCCGAGGAGCGGGGCAAGATCGCGCGCGTCATCTACAACCGGCTGCACGAGGGGATGAAGCTCGGGATCGACGCGACGATCCGGTACGGCCTCGGCGTGGCGCCGACGGAATCACTCCGCGAGTCCCAGCTCCACAGCCCCTCGCCCTACAACACGCGGGACCGCGTCGGGCTGACGCCCACGCCGATCGCGAACCCCGGTCTTGCCTCGATCCAAGCCGCCGCGCACCCTGAACCGGGCGACTGGCTCTTCTTCGTGCGGAAGCCGGACAAGCTGCACCACTTCTTCACGGCGAGCGAGCGCGAATTCGAGAACTACAAGAACGCGCACGGCTACCGGTGACCCAGGTCGTCGGGCTGCTCGGCAAGCCGGTCGCCGAATCGCTCTCACCGAGAATGCAGACCGCGGCGTTCGCCGCGGTCGCCCTCGACTGGGCCTACGTGCCGCTGCAGGTCGAGCCGGACCGGCTTGGCGAGGCGGTTGCGGGTCTAGTGGCGCTCGGGTTCGCGGGTGCGAACGTGACGATCCCGCACAAGCAGGCGATCGCCGAGCTCTGCGACGAAGCCGACGGCGCGTCCGTCAATACGCTCGTGATCCGCGACGGCCACGTGGTCGGCTTCAACACCGACCGCAAGATCGTGGAGGAGATCGAGGCCGAGAAGGTGTGCGTGATCGGCGGTGGCGGCGCCGCCGCTGCGCTGCTGCCTGCGCTGCGCGGCGAGGTGCAGACCTATACCCGGGGAGGCGACTGGCCGCCCGACGCGTCGGACGCCGACCTGATCGTGAACGCAACGCCGGTGCGCGACGAGCTGCTCGTCCGGCCGGTGGCAGGTCAGATCGTCGTTGACCTCGCGTACTACCCGGACGGCCGTCCGACCGCGCTCGTCGAGGCGGCGAGCGCCGCCGGCTGCACGGTCATCGACGGCCTCGAGGCGCTCGTCCGGCAGGGTGCCGCATCCTTCGAGCTCTGGACCGGAATCCCCGCTCCCGTCGACACGATGCGCGCAGCCGTTCGCCCTACGCTTGCCTCATGACGCTTGGCCTGGTCACCGCCGGTGAGTCGCACGGTCCCGCGCTGGTGGCGATCGTGACCGGCCTTCCGGCGGGATTGGTGCTCGACCGCGACGCCGTCAACGAGGACCTGCGGCGCCGGCAGCAGGGATACGGCCGCAGCCCGCGACAGCAGATCGAGACCGACGAGGTCGAGGTACTCGCCGGCCTTCGGCACGGCCGGACGCTCGGTTCGCCGCTCGCCCTCGTCGTCCAGAACCGCGATCACGCCAACTGGGAGTGGGGTATGAGCCCGTGGCCGCCGGAGGGCGAGGCTCGAGGCAAGGGATCGAAGCCCGTCACGCTCCCACGCCCAGGGCATGCGGACCTCGCGGGGTTCATGAAGTTCGGCCTCGAGGACGTTCGTGATGCGCTCGAGCGCGCGAGCGCTCGCCAGACGGCCGTGGCCGTGGCGGCGGGCGGGGTCGCGAAGGCGCTCCTCCGCGAGCTCGACATCGCGGTCGAAGGACGCGTCGTCACCGAGGACCTCGAGCGGCGTATCGACGAGGCGCGCGCGCAGCGCGACACGGTCGGCGGCCTCGTCGAGGTCCGAGCCTCCGGCGTGCCGCCGGGGCTCGGCTCGTACGCGACGAAGGACGAGCGGCTTGACGCGCGCCTCGCAGCCGCGCTCATGGGGACGCAAGCCGTCAAGGGAGTTGAGATCGGCGAAGGGTTCGGCCTCGCGGAGCTGCGCGGCTCGGAGGCCCATGACGAGATCCTGCGCGACGAGCGCGGGCTTCACCGCACGACCAATCGCGCCGGCGGCATCGAGGGCGGAGTCTCGAACGGCGAGGAGATCGTCGCCCGCGCCGCGATGAAGCCGCTGCCGACGCTGATGAGGCCGCTGGCGTCCGTCGATCTCCAGACCGGTGAGGCAACGGATGCGCTCGTGGAGCGGAGCGATGTCGCGGCCGTCGAGGCCCTCGCCGTGGTCGCCGAGGCCGCGGTCGCGTTCGAGCTCGCGCGTGCCGCACGCGAGAAGTTCGGCGGCGACGCGCTCGGCGATTTTGTTGCCGCCTACCGCGCCTACGTCGAGCGGATCGATTGGGCCCCGCGCTAGACAAACACGTCGCGCTGATGGGCTTCATGGGCGCCGGGAAGTCGACGCTCGGCGCCGAGGTCGCGACGCGGCTCGACCGGCCGTTCGTCGACACGGACCAGGCGATCGAGCAGCGCGAGGGCGCGATCCCCGATCTGTTCGAGCGCGGCGTGTTTCGCACAATCGAAGAGCGGACGGTGATCGCGGCGCTGGCTGGCTCGCCGGCCGTGATCGCGCTCGGCGGCGGAGCCGCGGAGACGGCGGGCGTGCGCGACGCGTTGCGCGCGCGCGCCGTCACGGTCCTCGTCGACGTCGATCTCGACGAGGCGTGGAAGCGCGTCAGCGGCAGCGACCGGCCGC
>JBKPFU010000008.1:0-4132 GCA_046728975.1 Actinomycetota bacterium
GTAGTCGTAGTACTGCTGCGCTGTCTCCGGCGAGTCACCGGTTGGCATCGCCATCGTCCCACTCCTCCTCGTCGTACGCCCAGTCGGGCGTGTAGTAGTCCTCCTCCTCGATCTCGAGTGGCACCCGCGAGGCCTCTGCCAGGTTGTGGAAGTGGCCGAGCTTCCAGGTGATGACGAACGCGATCAGCGCGACGCCCGCGAGGATGAAGAACATGTCGAGCATCCAATCCGCCATGACCCACTTCGACTGGTCGTTCTCCGGCGCATCGTGCCCAAGCGCCGCCGCGGGAACGGCGAGCGAGGCTGCCAGCGCGAAGACGGCCGTGATGAGAAGACGCCTCATCAATGGCCCGGCAGTGTCGGAGGAATGTCCTTCTGTACCTCAGGCGGAAGCTCGTCGCCGCGAGCCCTCGCGTCGGCCCAGGCGCGGTCGAGGAGATCTTCGTAGATCGTCTTGATGCCGGCGGCGGCGTCCTTGAGGGTGAGCGGCGTCTCGAGGCCGTTGACGACAATCACGTCGCTCGGCGCAAGACCCGGGAAGGTGCGCCGCGCTGCCTGGAAGAAGGGATCCGCGAGCTCGTGCTTGGCGAACGACGCGTTCTTCGCGATCTGCTGGCGCGTCTTGACCCACGCCAGCAACTCCTTGGACGGTGACCAGACGATGTAGTCCTTCGGGGTCGGGATGCGGTGTTTGGCCAGCGTCTTGTTCGGGATCGTCTTCAGGAACAGGACGACACGCCAGATGTCGTCCACCGAGAGCCGCTCGCCGAAGTTCTCCATCCCAGTGCCCGGCCACCCGCGCAGGATGCGGTAGTAGAAGTCACCCGGACCGGTGTCGCCGCCGCAACATTGATCGTCGGCGTCGTCGAACGGAAGCGGAGTCGGCGACAGGAAAGATTCCGCTGGACCCTTCCCGTTGCCCTGCGGCCCGTGGCAGCCGACGCAGCGCTCGAGAAAGATCTC
Source organism: Actinomycetota bacterium (assembly GCA_046728975.1). Classification (GTDB taxonomy): domain Bacteria; phylum Actinomycetota; class Thermoleophilia; order Gaiellales; family Gaiellaceae; genus JBKPFU01. Next base: position 964 of record JBKPFU010000008.1, read on the forward strand.
CTTGCCGCGGAGCAGGTTCGCCGTCGTCACCGGCAGGGGGTTGGCGGCGAGCCAGTAGCTGCGGTCGATCTGGGCGAGGTTGGGCGCCTCTTCGAGCTGGTTCGGCGGCGGCTTCACCTCCTTCGGCTTGAGGGGTGGCCTGTGCGCACCCTGGAAGCCCGTGTACGGCGCCGGGAAGCCCTGGACCGTGTTGACGACGTGCTTCGCATAGAGCTGGCTGGCATACCGCAGCAGGCCTGACTTGCCGCTGCGCTCCTGGGTGAACAGGATGAGGTTGTCGACCTGCTTGTCCGAGAAGAGCGACTTCATGGGCGGCATCAGCGACAGCGGGTCGATGAACCGTGGGTTGTAGAAGTGCGCCCTGTGCCAATCGTCGGGGTGCCAGCCCGCATCCTGCGACAGGTCGGGGCCCGTCCGCTCCGTCCCGAACAGGTTCGGCGACTGGTCGCTGCCGAAGAAGTCACCCGGCTGGGAGACTTTCGGATAGAGGAAGTACAGCGCGTAGCGCACGTCCTGCGGCCGTGAGTAGCCGGAGTGGCACACATAGCAGCCGTTGGAGGCGAACAGGTCGCGGCCCTTGACGGCGCTCTTGGAGAGGGGCGCCCAGTCGGCCGACGCGGGGGGATCGAAGGTGTGGATCGGGAGCCAGACGACCGCGAAGACGACGGCGAAGAATGCCAACAGCCCACCGAGGCCGGCAACGAGCGGCGTCATCAGCATCCGCTCGCGCGGGTGCGGAGCCCAGCCGCGCGGAGCTCGCGGCTCGGCCTCGTTCGACTCGAATCGGTCGCCCTCGGCCATCGGCTAGCTCACAGGCAGAGGCGGCGAGGCGGCCTCGGCGAACCGCAGCGTCTCCAGCCGTCTCCGTTCCTGCGTGTTCGACCAGATCGTCATGCCGACGTTGATCATCTGCACGATCCCCGAAGCGATGATCATCACGCCGAAGATTCCGCGCGCGATGAAGTACGCATGGAGCTGCGGCAGCACGTTCACCTCGGGGATCCCCTGAGCCCAGCTGAAGCCCTGCTGGAAGCCGGCGAGGGTGAGCACGCTGAAGAAGCCCGTGAAGCCGATCGTGACCAGCCAGTACTGCCACTCGGTCAGACTGCGACTCCATAACGGACGTGCGTAGACCTGCGCGACGATGTAGTCGATCACGCCCATGCCGAGGATCGTGAAGGCGCCGAGTAACGCGAGGTGCGCATGAGCGACGACGAAGTTCGTGAAGTGGGTGAGCCGGTTGAACGGCTGCAGCGCCTGGAAAGCTCCCTGAATGTTGACGAGCCAGTAGAAGAAGAACGCCGTCAGCGTGAAGCGAAGGGGTAAGTTCGTGAAGAACTTGTCCCAGTTGCCCTTCATCGTGCCGAGGATGTTGATCGTGAAGGCGAAGACGGGGACGAGCAGCATCCAGGAAGACGTCGTGGCGATGGTCTTGAGCCAGGCCGGCGTCGGCGACTGCAGGATGTGATGGTCGCCGACCCCGGTGTAGAAGAAAGCGATGCCCCAGAAACTGACGAGCGAGAGGGTGTAGCCGTAGAGCGGCGTGTTCGTGACGCGCGGAACCATGTAGAGCGTCAGCGCGACCAGCATCGGCGTCAACCAGAGACCGAACAGGTTGTGCGCGTACCACCAGTTCAGCATCGCGTCCGCGAGACTGTTCGAGAGGGTGCCCGAGGGCGCGCCCCAGATATGGCCGGGCCTCCAAAGGACGTTGCCGATCGCGTAGTCGACCGCGAGCCACAACGGACTCGCGAGGAACCACCAGACCGTGACGTAAATCGGCCTGATCGTCCGAATCTGGACGGTGGCGATGATGTTGACGATGTTGAGGCACCAGATCACGAGCAAAGCGATGTCGAGCGGCCAGATCAGCTCGCCGTACTCACGACCCTGGCTGTGACCTGTAAGCAACCCGATCACGCCCAGCAGGTACATGGCGTTCCACGCCCACGCACACCACACGCCCAGCCGCTCGCTCCACATCCCGCGTGTGCCGCACAGCCGCGGGAGCATGTAGAAGAGCGCGCCGAAGTACATCATCGTCAGCCAGGCGAGGATCACGCCGTTGACATGGCCCTGACGGACGCGTGAGAAGGCGAGCCACGAGATGCCGCCGAAGGCATCCGGGCTGATGAACTCGGTCGAGAGCACGCCGCCGAAGAGGTCGACGACGGTCAGCCAGATGATCGACGAGAGCAGCCAGTGACGAGCCGCACGATCCCGGTACGGGAGCGCGCGTGGAGCCTTGAGCGGAATCGCAGCAGGAGCAGGCGGCTCGAGGACCGCCGCGCTTGGCTCCCGAGTTCGCTCGGCCATAGCCGGCGCCGACCATAAACGCGGCGTAGGCTCGGGCCCGCGCAGATGACCGAACTGTCATCCGCAGGTCATATTCATGTCATCTCAACTGCGTTATGGTCGGTCTGCGGTCATGCGGATCATGGTGATCGAGGACGAGCCTCGCATCCTCGGGTTCCTCGTCCGAGGGCTCGAGGCCGAAGGCTTTTCGGTGGAGGCTGCACGCAACGGTTCCGAAGGACTGAAGCGCGCCCGCCGCGGTGCGTACGACCTCGTTCTCCTCGATCTTCTGCTTCCCGGCCAGGACGGACTGAGCGTCCTACACGAGCTCAATCGCGCACGCCCGGAGCTGCCTGTCGTCATCGTGTCGGCACGTTCCGACCTCGCGACGAAGCTGCGCGGATTCGGCCTCGGCGCTGCCGACTACCTCAGCAAGCCCTTCTCGTTCGATGAGCTGATCGCACGCGTTCGCGTGCAGCTCCGGAGGGCGCGAACGGGCGAAGAAGGCCATGTTCTACGCTCGGGAACGCTCGTCCTCGACCTCGCGCGACGCGAGGCGCGGATCGGGTCGGTTACGGCCCATCTGTCAGATCGCGAATTTCGCGTCCTTCATCACTTGCTCGAGCATCCCGGCGAGGTCATCAGTCGCGAGCGGCTCCTGTCCGAGGTGTGGGGATACCACTTCGATCCAGGTTCGAACGTCGTCGACGTCTGCATCCGCCGGCTGCGGAAGAAGCTCGGCACCGACGCCCCGATCGAGACGGTTCGACATGCGGGTTATCGGCTTACTGCAGCGTAGATCCGTCGAGGTCGCGTGGGCGGCGTTCGCGGTCGCGAACCTCGTCGCGATGCGGGTGTGGCCAGGGTGGGAGAC
>JBKPFU010000009.1:0-23628 GCA_046728975.1 Actinomycetota bacterium
GGCTGCGAAAGGGGGACGGGCTTGTTGCCTGCGCCGACAAAGCCGGTCACGCCCGGAGTGTTCTTCACGACCGTCCAGGCGTCGTCGTTCAGGTCCATGTTCACGAGCACGTAGCCCGGCAGGATTCGCTTCTCGGTCTGCACCTTCTGGCCGTCCTTCGTCTCGATCACCTGCTCGGTCGGAACGACCACACGGCGAAAGCGCGGGTGCTGCCCCATCGAGTCGATGCGGTGCTCGAGGTTGGCCTTCACCTTGTTCTCATGGCCGGAGTAGGTGTTGATCGCGTACCAGCGGAACATCCTGAAAACCCCTATCCGAGGAAGACGCGCTCGACCAGCGGCTTGAAGACCAGGTCGGCGAGCCAGAGATAGACCCCGACGATCACGCAGGCGATCAGGACGACGGTCGTGCCCTGGATCAGCTGCGACTGCCCCGGCCACTCGACCTTCTTCAGCTCCGCCCACGACTCACCAATGAAGCGGCCGAAGCCGCCACCCGGCGCGCGGCGGGCGCCCGTCTGGCTCTTGGGCTGCTGCGCGGCCGGCCGGACCTGCTGCTGGCGCTGGCGCGCGCGCTGCGCCATCCCCGACTTCTGCTGCGCCTCGCGGCGCGCACGGCGTTGAGCTCGAGTCTGGCGTGCCATGGTTAACGATCGCCTGCCGAGCAGGTGGTGCCTGCGGGCCGCGAAAACCGAGCGGCGCAAGGACGCAGGGAGCGTGCGTAGCCGGAGGCTACGTGCGCGACCGAGGACACCGCGCCGCGACGGTTTGCAGCGGCTTCGCGGGTGCCAGATGCGAGAAAGGTGATCGCCAGCATTAGCGGGTTTCTCTATGCGCAGTGTGCCTGCCGCACCAGCGGCAGTACTTGCGCAGCTCGACGCGGTCCGGCGTGTTCCGCTTGGACTTCGTGGTCATGTAGTTGCGGCGCCTGCACTCTCCGCAGGCGAGCGTGATCTTGTCTCTTACTCCGGTAGCCATGGGTCTTCAGGTACGCGAAAAAATAGCGGCGGGTGGATTCGAACCACCGACCTGCGGGTTATGAGTCCGCCGCTCTAACCACTGAGCTACGCCGCCCCGCGCCGGCTGAGTGTAGCAACGAGTTCTCGAAGATAGGCTCAAGCCATGGCGGCAATCGAGACTCGCAAGCTGGTCCGCAACTACCGCACGACGACCGGGTTCCCACGCCGGCGGTCGATCACGATCGAGGCCGTCAAGGGCATCGATTTCGAGGTCGCCGAGGGCGAGCTGTTCGGGCTGCTCGGGCCGAACGGCGCGGGCAAGACGACCACCATCAAGATGCTCGTCACGCTGCTGATCCCGACGTCGGGAGTCGCACGCGTGCTCGGCTTCGACGTCGTCAAGGACGCGCGCGAGGTCCGAAAGCGCATCGGCTACGTCTTCGGGGGAGAGCGAGGCGCCTATGACCGGCTCTCAGGCCTCGACAACCTCCGCTACTTCGCGGAGCTCTACGGCGTCCCGCCGCGCGTGCAGAAGAGGCGGATTCCCGAGCTCCTCGAGCTTGTCGGCCTGACCGGCCGCGAGAAGGAGCGCGTGGAGGGGTACTCGCGCGGGATGAAGCAGAGGCTGCACATCGCGCGCGGGCTCTTGCACGACCCGCCGGTCGTTGTGCTCGACGAGCCGACGATCGGGCTCGACCCGATCGGCGCCCGCGAGCTGCGCTCGACGATCGCCGAGCTCGCCCGGGCCGGCAAGACCGTGCTGCTGACCACGCACTACATGTACGAGGCCGACGCCCTCTGCGACCGGATCTCCGTGATCTCCCAGGGCGAGATCGTTGCGTCCGGAACGCCGGCCGACCTGAAGTCGGTCGTGGCCGACCGCACCGTCGTCGAGATCGAGACCTTCGGCGTGCCGCACGAGGCGATCGAGCGTATGCGGCAGGCGCCCGGCGTCACGTCGGTCGCCGTCGAGGAGCGCGAGCAGGCGCAGCTCGTCCTCGTCCAGTCGCCGAAGGGGCTCGAGTTGACGCGGGAGCTGCTCGCCTACCTCAACGGCGTCCAGGTCGGCCGGATCGCCGCGCGCGAGCCGACGCTCGAGGACGCATACGTCAGCCTCGTCAAGGAGGACTCGTGATCGCGGGTGCCCGACTCGCGTGGGCCGGTTGGTGGTTCTACCTGAAGAGCCTCACGCGATCGGGGCTCTTCATCTTCACGGCGATCATCGAGCCGCTCATCTTCGCCACGCTCGCCTACTACCTGTTCAAGGCCGGCAAGCAGCCCGGAACGCTGCTGTACGCGTCGCTCTCCGCGGGACTGATGGGCGTCTGGACCTCGACGCTGTTCGGCTCCGGCGGCGCGATCGCCTGGCAGCGCTGGGAAGGGACGCTGGAGCCGATCGTGGCTGCGCCGCCGACCCTGCTCGCCAAGTTCTTCCCGATGACGATCGCGACCGCGACAATCGGGATCTACTCGCTGACCGGCACGCTGCTCTGGGGACGCCTCGTCTTCGATATCCCGCTGGACTTCGCGCATCCCCTCTGGTTCGTGATCGCGGTCGTGGTCGCCGTCGTCGCGCTTGGAGCGCTCGGCACGGTGATCGCGTCCAGCTTCGTCCTTTACCGCAACGCGAACGCGCTCTCGAACATGCTCGAGTTCCCGGTCTGGATCGTCACGGGCGCAATCGTCCCACTCTCGCTCCTTCCAGGCTGGGTGCACTACATCTCTTGGGTGCTCGCGCCGACCTGGGGGTTCCGCGCCGTGCGCGCCGCGGCTCTCGGCGGCGATCCCCTGCCCAGCATTGCGATGTGCGCGCTGCTCGGGGTGATCTACCTGTTCATCGCCCAGTTCTTCCTCAACATCTTCGAGCGCCAGGCGCGGGAGCGCGCTGCCTTGTCCTTGACATGAACGGACACTTCGAGGCGCACCGATCCAACAACCGGGCTAGGCCGGCCGCGGCGGCAAAGCCGCCACGGCCTTTTGATCGGCATCGCAAGCGACGCCTCAGGTTGACATGACGAGCTTTCGCGTCTTCACGATCGGGGGCTATTACGCCTACCGGGCGCTCTTTAACTGGCAGAGCCCGAGCTTCTACATCCCGACCATGCTCGGCCACCCCATGTTCCAGGTGCTCTTCTTCGCCTACCTCGGACGCTTCAGCGGGGTGCAGGACGACGCCTTCTTCGTGGTGGGGAACTCGGTGCAGGTCTGCGCGATGGCCGCGGTTTACGGCGTGGCGATCACGATCGGCGGCGAGCGGTGGACGCGAACGCTCTCGGCGCTGCTCGCGACGCCCGCGAACCGTTTCGCTCTCTTCCTCGGCCGGGCACTGCCGCAGATCGTGAACGGCATCATCGTCTCCGCGTTCGGGTTCTTCGTCGGCTGGGCGTTCCTCGACTTCGACCCCCCGCTTTCGAGCCTCCCGGGGCTCGCGCTGATCGTCTTCCTCTCGACGACCTCGTGCACGGCGTTCGGCCTCGTGGTCGGAGCGATCGGGCTGCGCCTCCGCGACGCCTTCGTCGCCGCGAACCCGGCCTACTTCCTGATGCTGCTCTTCTGCGGGGTCAACATCCCGTTGTCCGCGCTGCCTGATTGGATGGAGACCGTTGGCCGCTGCCTCCCGCTGACCCACGGGATCGAGGCGGCGCGTGAGGTCGCCGCGGGCGCCTCCCTGAGCTCGGTCGGCGACCTGCTCTGGAAGGAGGCCCTCATCGGCGCCTGCTACGCGGTCGCCGCCTATCTCTTGCTGCGGATCTTGGAGTTCGAGGGCCGCCGGCGGGCCTCACTGGAGTCGGCATGAGAGTTCGCGACCTCAACTGGATGCAGGTCGACGAGTACCTCCGCGGCGACGATCGCGTCGTGCTGCCGCTCGGGTCGACGGAGCAGCACGCGTACCTGTCACTCGAGACGGACAACATCCTGGCGCAGCGGGTTTCGGAGGAGGCGGCCGAGCCGCTCGGCGTCCCGGTCTTCCCGGTGCTGCCCTACGGGTTGACGCCCTATTTCGCCGCGGCGTATCCGGGCACTCCGACGCTACGGCTCGACACGTTCCTCGCGGTTGTCCGCGACCTGCTCGACTCCCTCTACGCCGGCGGCTTCCGCCGCATCCTCCTCGTCAACGGCCACGGCGGGAATACGCCCGCCGAGTCGCTTGCGCGCGAGTGGGCGGCGGCTCATCCGGACGCGCAGGCGATCTTCCATAGCTGGTGGAATGCGCCGAAGGTCCGCGAGGTCGCCGAAGCGATCGACCCCGACTACTCGCACGCGAACTGGGGCGAGAACTTTCCCTGGACGCGCCTGGAGGGGATCGAGCTCCCCGAGGACCGGAAGCCCATGTTGGACGAGGCCGCTTATCGCGTCGCCGATCCCGCGGGGATGCGCGTCCTGATCGGAGATGGCTCCTTCGGCGGCCTCTACGAGCGCCCGGACGAGGAGGTGCTCCACATCTGGCACGCGGGGGTCGAGGAAGTCCGCGAGCTGCTCGAGCACGGATGGCGGCGCGACTAGGAGGGCTCGGCGGAATTCCGCTCGTCGCCGGGGCGCGATGGGCGGCGCGAGGCAAGGACGCAGGGAGCGTTCGTATTAGCAATACGGACGCGACCGAGGACAAAGCCTCGCGCCGTTCCAGTGCGTTCCGGCGGCTCAGCGTCGTATTTCGCCGAGCCCTCCTTACGGTCGCCGTCGTAGCGCTCGTGCTGGTCTCCAGCGCCGGCGCGACTAGGCGCGGCATCGAGGTGGAGCGGCTGCCGACGGGCGCGAAGGTGGTCGCGCTCACCTTCGACGCCGGCTGGGACGGCAGCGGGGCGGATCGCATCCTCGCGGCGCTCGCCCGCCACCGCGCGACGGCGACGTTCTTCATGACGGGCAAGTGGGTCAAGCACTACCCGCGTCTCGCGCGGCGGATCGGGAGGCTGTACCCGGTCGGAAACCATTCGTGGAGCCACCCGCGCATGACTGGGATGTCATCGGCGGCGATTCGCTACGAGATCCGGCGCGCCGACTTTTGGATCCGCGCAGGCACGGGGCGCAGCCCTCGGCCGTTCTTCCGCTTCCCGTACGGCGACCGGAACGCGCGGACGATCGCGGTCGCGAACGCGCTCGGGTACACGTCTGTCCGCTGGTCGCTCGACACGTGGGGGTGGATGGGGCCGTCCGGCGGAATGTCCAAGGCGGCGGTCATCCGCCGGGTGGCGACGAAGCTCGCCCCGGGCGACATCGTGCTCCTGCACGTCGGCGCCAACCGCGACCGATCGACCTTGGACACAGACGCGCTGCCGGCGCTGTTGAACCTGATCGAGCGGCGCGGCTACCGGTTCGTAACGCTCGAACGGTTCGTCACGGCTCCGCGATGACCGACCCGATCTCGCAGTTCCAGGCCTGGTTCCGCGAGGCCGAGGAAGCGGGCGTGGAGGTGCCGGAGGCGATGACGGTCGCGACCGCCACGGCGGACGGCCGGCCGTCCGCGCGGTTCGTCCTGCTGAAGCACGCCGACGAGGAAGGGTTCGTCTTCTACACCGGCTACGAGAGCCGGAAGGCCGAGGAACTGGCGGAGAACCCGCGGGGCGCGCTGCTTTTCTACTGGCGGCCGCTCGGGCGGCAGGTGCGCGTCGAGGGGACGGTCGAGCGCGTGTCGGAGGAAGAGTCGGCCGCCTACTTCGCGACGCGCCCGCGGCCGAGCCAGCTCGCGGCGTGGGCCTCCCACCAGAGCCGCCCACTCGCGAGCCGCGGCGAGCTCGAAGCCCGCTACGCGGAGCTCGAGCGGGAGCACGAAGGTCGCGAGGTTCCACTACCGCCGCACTGGGGCGGCTACCGCCTGGTTCCCGAGGCGTACGAGTTTTGGCAGCACCGCGACAACCGGCTGCACGATCGCGTGCGCCACCGGCGCGAGGGTGACGGTTGGACGAGTGAGCTGCTTTCGCCGTAGCCGGCGCGCGCTACTTCACCAGTGAGAGCATGCGGAACATCGGCAGGTACATGGAGATCACGATCACGCCGACCATGGCACCGACGAGGATCATCATCACCGGCTCGATGATCGACGTCAGCGTCTGGATCGCCGAGTCGACCTCGTCCTCGTAGAAGTCTGCGATCTTCGAGAGCATCTTCTCGAGCTCTCCCGTCTCCTCGCCGATCTTCACCATCTGGCTGACCATCGGGGGGAACACGGGGTTCTCGATCAGCGGCTGGGCGATCGGGACGCCCTGGTGGACGCGCTGGCGGACGCCGGTCAAGGCCTCCTCGATGATCCGGTTCCCGGCGGTCTGGCCCGTGATCTCGAGCGACTTGATGATGTCGACGCCCGCCGCGACGAGCGTCGAGAGCGTGCGCGAGAAGCGCGCCATCGTCACCTTCAGGACGACGTCGCCGATCTTCATCGGGATCTTCAGCTTGATCCGGTCCCACACGTAGCCGCCCTTGTCGGTCCGCTTGAGGCGGCGGATCCCGTAGATCGACGCGAAGAAGGCCGGGAAGATGATGTACCACTGGTGCCGCAGCGCGTTCGACATGTTCACGACGTACTGCGTCAGTGTGGGGAGCTTCGCGTTGCCGAGCTGCTCGAAGATCTTGGCGAAGACCGGCACGAGGAACATGAGTAGGCCGATCAGGACGAGGGTCGCGAAGACGAGGACCATCGTCGGGTACATCATCGCGCCCTTGACGCGGCGCTTGATCTGCGTCTCCTTCTCGATCTGGTAGGCGACGCGGTCGAGGACCTGGTCGAGGATTCCCGCGGCCTCGCCCGCCTCGACCATCGCGATGTAGAGGCGGCTGAAGATCTTGGGGTGGCGCGCCATCGCCTGCGAGAGGAGGAGGCCGCCCTCGACGTCCGAGCGCAGCTCGTGGACGACCGAGGCGAAGTAGGCGTCGTCGGTCTGCTCCTCGAGGATCACGAGCGAGCTGACCACGTTGAGGCCGGCCTCGATCATCGTCGCGAACTGCCGCGAGAAGATCTGCAGCGTCTTCGGCTTGACTTTCTTGAAGACGGTGCGGACGCTCTCCTCGCCGCTCGCCGGAAGCTCTTCAAGCTGCTCTGCGAGCAGCCCGCGGATGCGCAGCTGTTCGCGCGCCGCCTCGAGGTCGGGTGCGTGGATCTCGCCGCTGAGCTCGAAGCCTTCAGCGTTGATCGCGCTGTAGGCGTAGGCCGCCATACGGGGATCTCATCGGCAGGGGGATTCCCTCGCTTGAGCTATGCGCGACGGCTGCCGATAGGTCTCACGTGCGCGCGCGCGTGCGTGAGCAGGGCGGCTTTGGCCTGATCGAGCTTCTGATGGCGATGACGGTGCTGAACATTGGCATCCTCGCCGTCGTCGCTGCGTTCAATGCTGGGATCCTCTCGATCCGCCGCGCGACGCTGACGGGGACGGCGACCGTTTTGGCCGACCAGCAGCTCGAGCTCTACCGCGCCCTGACCTGGGATCAGGTCCGGCTGGAGTCGAGCACGATTCCTTTGGGGGCGCCGTACACGACCGACTCCGCCTACAGCGCGACGCAGGTTACGGGGACCTGCACGGGCTCACCGTTGCCGAACGAGTGCAGTGCGTCGCGGACCGTGAGCGCGACTCAGTCGCCCGATCATCACCCCTACCGCGTCGACACCTACATCGTCACGGAGAACCCGACCGCGGCAGCCCGAACGGTGAAGCGGGTGACCGTTGTCGTCCGCGACGGCATCAACCTGAGCAAGGTCTGGGTGCGGCAGGCGTCGACCTTCGACTGCTCGACCGGGCAGCCATACGGCAGCTGCCCCACCACCTAGGCAGCCCTGTCTTCGCAGCGGCGAAAAGGGCCACGTCCAAAGGTCAGACGCCTGGGCATCGCCTAAGAAGACGCTTCACGGCTCGCGGGCGTCTGGCGGCGCAGCTGGAGAGGCGATTCACGAAGTGGCCGAACCCAGGGTGGCCCCGGAGAAAGCACAAGATGCGGCCGACGCTCGAAAAGGTCCACGAGCGGGATCATGCGGTCCGTGCCCGCGCCCGTGAGACGCTCGTCGCCTCCGGCTTCGGAAGCGATGAGCACGACCTGCTCTTCCGAGCGACGGGTGGGCGACCTGCGCCACACCTACGCCACCTTCGCGCTCCGTGCCAGCATCTCAGCGTTCGCGGTCTCCCGCTTCATGGGATCGAGCATCGCGATGTTCGAATGCGCGGCTGATGGTCTCGCGCGACCGCTCGAGCAGTGCGGTGCGGCCGAAGTTGTGCCAGGCCGCGGAGACTTCCGGCAGCTTCAGCCCCACTTCCGGGGTCGGCCCGTGTAGCCGATCAGCTTCCGCGGGCTTGCGAAACGAGCGATGTCGCCGATCTCGGCGGCGATCGTGTAGCCGAGCACCTAGGCGATGCCGGGGATGGTCGTCAGCAAGGGGATGTAGGGGGTGCGCCGCGCCGCGACGGCGCAGCTCCCGCTCGCACTCGCTGATCTGCATCGGCGGCCCGTCGGGCGCGCGCTTGCGGTTCTTGAGCCCGGCGCTCTCATGTAGGGCCTGGCGGCGACGTCGCTCTCGGTCGTGCTGAACGATATGGGAGGCGCGAGCGGCAGTTCAATCCGCGGCGTGATTCTCGTAGTTCGCGGCCCAGGCGGCACATAGATTTCCCGGATGGCGCGCGTTCCAGAGCAGCCGGGAGAGACCGCCACCCGGCCGAGCATCTGGGCGACGAGGCCGGCCGAGGGCCTGATCGCCGAGACGCACGAGCGTGGCAGCGAGCTAAAGCGAGTAATCGGCGTACTCGACCTCACGGCGCTCGGGGTCGGCGCGATCGTCGGCACGGGCATCTTCGTGGTAATCGGCCAGGCCGCCTCCGAGGCCGGGCCGGCGGTCGTGGTCGCGTTCGCGCTGGCTGCCGTGAGCTGCCTGTTCTCGGCGCTCGCCTACGCGGAGCTCGCCTCGACGATCCCGGTTTCCGGCAGCGCCTACACGTACACGTACGCGACCCTCGGCGAGATCGTCGCCTTCGTCATCGGGTGGGCTCTCCTCCTCGAGTGGGGACTCGCGGCCGCTGTGGTCTGCGTCGGCTGGGGTCAGTACTTCAACGACCTGCTCGACTCGGGAGCTGGCGTTACGTTGCCGGATGCGATCGTTCGGGGGCCCGGCGAAGGAGGCGTCGTCAACGTCCCGGCCGTCTTGCTCGTCGTTGCCGTCACCACGCTGTTGATCATCGGAGTGAAGGAGAGCGTTCGCGTGAACACGGCGATGGTCTTCGTCACCGTCGGCATCCTCGCCCTCTTCGTCGGGCTGGGAGCGACGGCTTTCAACGCGGATCACTTCTCACCCTTCGCGACCGAGGGCGTCGGAGGAACGGTGTCGGCCGCAGCAGTTATCTTCGTCGCCTACATCGGGTTCGACGCCGTGGCGACCTCGGGCGAGGAGAGCAAGCGGCCAGCCCGCGATCTGCCCATCGCGACGGTTGCGTCACTCGCAATCGCAACACTCCTGTACACCGCGGTCGCGCTCGTCGCGACGGGCGGGCTTCCGGTGCGCGAGTTCGCGGACGCCGACGCTCCACTCGCCGCCGTGCTTCGGGACGGGGCGGGCTACTCGTGGGGCGCCACCGCGATCTCGGCGGGCGCGGTGATCGCGATCAGCAGCGGCGTCCTGACCGTGCTCTACGCGCAGACGCGCATTCTCTTCGCGATGTGCAGAGACGGTCTGCTGCCGCAAGGGTTCGCGCGGGTCTGGCACCGGACGCGCACGCCGGCGCTCGTCACCGCAGCGCTCGGATCGCTCATCGCAGCGGTCACTGCGGTGGTTCCCCTCGGCGACCTCGTCGAGCTCGTCAACATCGGAACGCTCTTCGCATTTCTCGTGGTCAACGTCGCAATCATCGTGTTGCGCCGGATTCGGCCAGATCTGCCCCGGAGCTTCCGCGTTCCTCTCGTCCCGTGGATTCCTCTGATCGGTGCCGCGACGTGCGTCTACCTCATGAGCACCCTCGCGGCGGTGACCTGGATCGGCTTCGCCGTCTGGCTCGTCGTCGGTCTCGCCGTGTACGCCGCTTACGGCCACCGCCACTCGCGCCTTCGCGTCGGAGACCATTGATGCACCGAGCGAAGTCCCAAAGCTGTGCAAGGCATGGCTCCGCCTCTGAGAGATCCGGCTCTGGCGTTTCCGCCACGAGGTGGACGTGATTCGGCATTAGGCAATACGACTGCGAGCAGTTCCTCGTGACTCTCGAGGCCGTGGTCGGGCGGCGGAAGTGGCTTTGTCACACCGCGACCTTCTCGGAACGTCGGCTGCTTTCTGTTGCCGCGAGACGTGACGTGGTAGATCCCGCCGGCGAGCTGCAGACGCGGTGGCCGAGGCATGCAGCGAGCGTAGGAATGGACGGCGGGCGCCAACAGGCAGCGACGCCCATTCGTTTCGATCTCGTGCGCCCTTAGTGACAGGTCCCGGGGTCTGACCCCGGATACACGCCTACGGCGCCGTGGAGAGGAGCTTCAGCACGTAGCGGGTGCCGTCGGCCGTGTTCAGCAACGTCACGGTCCTGCCCCTCACGAGCGCGATTGCCCGCGCACCGCTTTCGAACGACCCGCCCACGATGGCGATCATCGCCTTCGTCGGCGTCAGCGACACGAGCTTGAACGCCGGTTCGTCCGCCGGGAAGGTCTTGCCGACCGACACGGCCTCGGGCATGCCGCCGACCGAGATCGTCGCGCGCCGAACGGGGGCCGCGGCCGTTCCCCCCGGCCTCGACGTCGGCGCGCCCACCCCGGAAGACGCAGGAACCACGCCCGAGGTGCTGGTTCCGGCGGCCCCGCCGCCACCGGTTGCCGGCTTCGTCGCGCCCGCCGGAACGGCCGCGTCGCACGCCTCGACAGCGCAGTCCTTCACCTGCTGGTGGAAGGGGTCCTTGCTCTTGAAGCGGCTGAAGGAGAGGAGCTGGCCGGACGCCGGCGAGGGCAGCGTGTCGGGGTCGACCATCCCGTCGCCGGACGCCGAAGAGTCAGTGCCCGCCGACGCGAGCGTCCCGCCGGCCCCGCCCGACAGTGTCGGCGGCGCAAGCGGCGTCGAGCCGCTGGTCGTCGTCGCGGCCGCGACCGGCTCATCAGGCGGATCTTCCGGATGGAGCATCTTCATCGTCCGCGGCACCTGGAACGCGAGCAGCCCGAGCAGAACTACGCCGCCGACCGCGGCGATGATCTTTTGCCGCTTCGCCTTTGCGTTGGGATCGATCTTCTTGGCCATCAGGGAGCCGGTGCGGCGGTCGCGCCGCTGGTCGGAGGAGACGGTGGAGGCGGAGGCGGAGGCGGCGGCGGCGCCGCCGGTGTCGTGCTCGCCGCAGGCGTCGTCGAGGTCGGCGTTGTCGTCGTCGGCGTCGTCGTCGTACCGGCGCCCGTCGCGCCCGTCGTCGTTCCGGGCGCCGCAATCGTCGCGGGCGCCGCGGTTCCGAACACGAACGCATCGACCATCAGCGTCGCCTTGATCTGCGGGAAGTGCTCCTCGGCCTCCTCGAACGAAAGCGTGTCGACGGCGAACATTCGCCCGTTCGCCGCCAATGCCCCGCGCCGGACGTCGACGAGCGTCCGCACGCGGAACAGGAAGTCGACGAGGTCGTAGAAGTTGCCCTTGAAGATCACCGTGATCGGCACGGCCTGGTAACCGGAGAGCACGACGGAGCCGCCCGGCGTGATCGACTGGAAGGTGATCCCGGTCCCCTTCGCGATGTGGTTGAGCTCGAGGACGATGTCGGCCATGTCGGCCTCGTCGGGCATCGCCTTGGTCAGGCGGAACAGGTCGGCAACGCGGATCTTGGGCGTGTTCTTCGCCTTGGCGGCGAGCGAGCGCGCCGTGTCGATCTGGCTCTGCGTGTCGTCGATCTGCTTCTGCAGGTCGGCAGCCTTCGACCGCTGCGGCGAGATCAGCAGGAACCACCCGGCGATGGCGACGAGCAGGAACGCCCCGGCCATCGCCGCGATCCAGGCTGCCTGCGGCGTCTTCTTCTTCATGACGTCGCTCCCGGTGCTCGCAGGTCGGCGACGATCCGCCAGTGGACGAGCTGTCGGCCGCCGACCTTCGCCAGCTCGCTCGATTGCAGCTGGACGTTCTTCAGGTCAGGGACGAGCTGCAACCGCGTGAGCAGCCGAGCGACCGCGGCATGCGAGTAGGTGAAGCCCTCGATCGTGAAGCCGGTCGCGGGCGGCAGCGCCGACCCGCTCCCGGTTGCAGGGGCGGCAGCGGCGGCGGCCGAGGGTGAGAGCGGCGACTTCGCCGACATGCTCTTCAGCCAGACGTCGTCGGGAAGGACGAGCGCGAACTCGCGCATCACGCGGTCCCACGCGACGCGGCGGCCGAGAGCGCCGTTCAGCGCCGTCACGCGCTGCTTCTTGTCGGCGGCGAAGTCCTCCTGTGTCTTCAGCTCCGTCGGCGGCGGCGTGGGGATCGACGCGAGCTCGGACTGCTTGTCCTTCAGCGTCGCCCGCTTCTGGCTCGCCTTGCCGCTCGCCATCAGGAAGAGCCCGCTGAAGACGGCGGTCAGGACGACCACCATCAGCACGCCCGCGATCACGAGCTTGTTCGGCGCCTCGCCGCCGCCTCGGCGGCGGCTGTCGTCCCGCGGGAGAAGGTTGATCGCGCGCATCAGGCCTAGTCCTCGATCCCGAGCCCGATCGCGACGGCGAGCGACCCGACCTGTTCGGCCTCCTTGACCCGCTTGCCGACCCTGACGCGTGCGAGCGGATCGCCGACGCGCACGCCCACGCCGATCAGCTGCTGAAGCTCCTCTGCGAGCCCGTCGAGGTGGGCCGAGCCGCCGGTGATGACGATCTCGCCGATGCCCAGAGATCCGGGCTGGTTCTGGTAGAACTGGAGCGAGGAGACGAGCTCGCGCGCAAAAGTCTGAAGCTGGCGCTTGACGGCGTCGCGCGCCTTCGCCGCCTGCTCCTCGGTAAGGCCCTCGGCCGGCGCGGCCGCAAAGAGCGACACCGCGCGCTTGAGCGGCTCGGCCTCGGAGGGCGAGATGTCGAGCGCCCGGGCGATTGCGACGTTGAGCGTCGAGCCGCCCCAATCGAGCACTCGCGTGAACTCGCAGACGCGCCCGTCCGAGACGGCGAAGGTCGACCGATCGTGGCCGATTGCGACGACGACGACCGCGGCGTTCGGAGGGGGTGTATCGGCCGGGCGCGGTTCGCCAAGTGCGCGCAGCAGCGCGAATGCCTCCAGGTCGATCCCGGCCAGCTTCAGGCCCGCCTTCTTGCAGGCGTCGACGTAGCGCTCGATCAGCTCGCGGTAGGCGACGACGAGCAGGACGCGGCGTGAAGGCGTTCCCTCCGCGTCGACTGATTCACTCAGGATCTGGTAGTCGAGCACCGCCTCCTCGAGGGGAATCGGGAGCGCCTCTTGCGCGCGGAACCGGACCGCGTTCTCGAGCTGGCGCTCGTCGTCGATCCCGGCGATCTCGAAGATGCGGACGCCTATGCGGTTGTTCGCGATGCCGAGGCGGACGTTCTGCTTCGGGAGCTTCTGCTTGCGGAAGAACTCTTTCAGCGTCTCCGACAGCGCCTCAGGGTCTCGAAGCTCGCCGGCGACGACGACGCCCTGGTCAAGCTCCTGCCGCGCGACCTGCACCAGCTCGGGAGCGCCGTTGTTCGCGACCCGCGCGGCCGCGACCTGCGAGCCGCCGATCTTGAGGCCGACGAGCTTCTTGCCGCGCCGGTCCTTCGGGGCCCTCGGGGCCTTCCGCTTCGGCTCGTCCGGCTTCGGCTGCTCCGCCCGCTTCGCCCGCTTGGACTTCTTCTCGCGCGGCGCCTTGGGCGTCTTCTCCCTCTTCTGCTTCGGTGCCTTCGGCTGCTTCTTGCGACCGAGCGAGATCTCCTTCTTCCAGAACGGAACCTCCTCGTTTGCTGCCTCGGGCTCGGGCGCGGCCACCTCGACCGGTACCACGGGGGCAACGGGCACGACGGGCGAAGGTGCAGGCGGCGCCGACTCCGGCGCCGCCTGCTCGGTTTCCGCGACCAGCGGCGAAATCTGTTCTGCGGGCGCCTCTGCGGGCTCTTCCTTCGACTTCCTGCGCCCGACGAGATCCGACAGCTTGATCTCCTTGTTCCAATCGACCACCGCAGTACCTCCGCTTACGCCCCGGCGACCCTGAGGCCGCCCGCGAGCGGCGCCGGCGGCGCCTCGACCACGTGGTCGCCCGTGTCGAACCCGCCGCGCTCGAGCAGGCCAAAGAGCTGGTCCGGGCGGCTGGAGCGCGAGAGGGCGACGTCGAGTGTGATGATCCGCTTGATCGTCAGGTCGGCGAGCGACTGCTCCATCGTCTGCATGCCCTTGCCGGAGCCGGTCTGCATGACGGAGTAGATCTGCTCGACCTTGCCCTGGCGGATCAGGTTCCGGACGGCGTCGTCGGGGAAGAGGATCTCGAGCGCCGGCACGCGGCCGGTGCCGTCCGCAGTCGGCAGCAGCGCCTGCGTGACGACCCCCTCGAGCGTGGCCGCGAGCTGCACGCGGATCTGCTCCTGCTGGGCGGCCGGGAACGCGTCGATGATGCGGTCGACCGTGCTCGGCGCGCTCTGCGTGTGCAGCGTGGCGAAGACGAGGTGGCCGGTCTCCGCCGCCGTGATCGCGGTCCCGATCGTCTCCAGGTCGCGCATCTCGCCGAGGAGAATCACGTCGGGGTCCTCGCGGAGCGCGGCGCGCAGTGCATCGGCGAAGTTGGTCGCGTCGGGACCGATCTCGCGCTGGTTGACGATGCAGCGCTTGTGCCTGTGCACGAACTCGACCGGGTCCTCGATCGTGAGGATGTGGTCGGGGCGCTTGCGGTTGATCTCGTCGATCAGCGCCGCGAGCGTCGTCGACTTGCCCGACCCCGTCGGGCCGGTGACGAGCACGAGCCCGCGCGGCTTGTCGGCAAAGGAATGGAGGCTCGCCGGGATGCCGAGCTCCTCCAGCGTCTTGATGTCGGCCGGGATCAGGCGGAACGCCGCTGCGAGCGTCTCGCGCTGGAAGTAGACGTTGACGCGGAAGCGCGCGAGCCCCGGGATCGAGTGAGCCATGTCGATCGAGCGGTTGATCTCGAGGTTCTTCTGCTGCTCGGTGGACAGGATTCGATAGAGCAGCTGATGCGTGTCTTCGGAGGTCAGCTCCGGGGTGCCTTCGAGCCGCTCCAGATGCCCGCGCACGCGAATAACAGGCTTCGTGCCCACGGTGATGTGAAGGTCGGACGCGTCGCGCGCGACCATCTGCTCGAGCAGGCTGTCGATCGAATACAGGGTCTCCGGCATGGCTCCCTCGAGCGAGCTATCGGCAGCGCCCGAACGTTCCTTAACCCTGCGCCCGGACGCCCACCGTGAGCTAGTCGGGATCCCTCAGATGAGGGGTCGGACTCGCCCGCCGTGAGGGCCGATACCTACCCGGAGCCACTTCGCATCCCCTTAAGGAGGACCACGCATGCTTGCAAGGCTTAGTGATCGAATCAGGCGCGACGAGAAGGGTTTCACCCTGATCGAGCTCCTGGTCGTGATCATCATCCTCGGGATCCTGCTTGCGATCGCGATCCCGTCGTACCTGAGCTTCCGCACCCGGGCGAACAAGTCCGCCGCGCAGGCCAACGTCCGCGCCGCGGTGCCGGGCATGGAGGCGTTCAACGCCGACCACGCCACCGGCTACACGGGCGTGACGCTCACCAAGCTCCAGCAGTCCTACGACGCCGGGATCAAGAACGTCAAGATCTCCGTCGCTACCACCGGCGGCTACTGCCTCCGGAACACCACCCCCGGTACGGTCACCTACCACAAGTCCGGTCCGTCCGGCGACATCAAGACGGGCGGCTGTTAGAACACGCCGTTTGAGTCTGGCGAAAGGGCGCGGGAGACCGCGCCCTTTCTCGTTTTCAGACCTCCCCCGATCGGGGCTTGAGCGCCGCGCGACCGCCGCCGATGGGGCTGCAAGCCACCCTGCTTCAACCCGAGAAGGAGCTAACTCCATGACGAATTTGCGACAGCGCCTCGTGCGCGACGACAAGGGGTTCACGCTGATCGAGCTCCTGGTCGTCATCATCATCCTCGGGATCCTGCTGGCGATCGCGATCCCGTCCTACCTGAGCTTCCGCACGCGGGCGAACAAGTCCGCCGCACAGGCCAACGTCCGCGCCGCGGTGCCGGGCATGGAGGCGTTCAACGCCGACCACGCCACCGGCTACACGGGCGTGACGCTCACCAAGCTCCAGCAGTCCTACGACGCCGGGATCAAGAACGTCAAGATCTCCGTCGCCACCACCGGCGGCTACTGCCTCCGCAACACGTCGCCGGGTACGGTCACCTACCACAAGTCCGGCCCGTCCGGCGACATCTCGACCGGCGGCTGCTAGGCCGCCGCGACAGGTTGAAGGGCGCGGCCGCCCCGCGCCCTTCGCTCTCGTTTACGTAAAGCGCCCGTTCCTGGATGCCGATAGAGCAGTGGTGAGGGAGAAGCCGAGAACTCGCGTGCTTGCGGCCGTCGCGCTGGCGGCCGTGCTCGCGCTGGCCGCGGGAATAGTCCTGTTCACGCGCGGCCAGTCGAGCTCGGCAGCGGCGGAGCATGTGATCAAGCCGCTCCACCCCGTCTCGAAGAAGGCGAAGGCGGCGACGAGGGCGACGGCGGCGAGCAAGGTGCCGGCGAAGAAACCGAAGCGACCGGTCGCTCAGAATGTTGGCCAGAGGCTGGACGCCCTGCTCGCGAAGCGCCCGGTCGTCGTCGTGTCGCTCTATGCACCGAAGTCGGCCGTCGACGAGCTCGCGCTGGGTGAAGCCGAGGCCGGCGCACGGCTCGCAGGCGCGAGTTTCATGAAGGTCAATATCTTCAGCAATGCGCAGACGCGGCCGCTGCTGACGCTGCTGGGCGGAGGTTCCGCGCAGGCCGACCGCCTGCTCGACGGGCCGGCCGTTTTGATCTTCCAGCGTCCCAAGAACCTGTTCGTGCGCCTCGGCGGCTATTCGGACAAGGACAGCGTCGCCCAGGCCGCCATCAACGCCAGCGCCTAGGCGATGGCGAAGAAGGGCGCGCCCAACGAGCTGTTCGTGCGCCACGCGCGCAAGGACGGTCGCTCGATCGCCGTCCTGCGGGCGGTCGACCACGGCGACTCATGCGTCGTCGAGGCCGAGATCTTTCCCCCGGGAGCGCTGAACGGTGAGCCCAGCCGGCCGGGCCCGTACACGTTCGCGGACGCGGCGCAGGCGACGGCATTCGTCACGGAAGCTGTCGAGGCTTTGATGTACCTCGGCTGCGAGATCCAGGCGGAATAAGCCGCGTCCAGGGGTCAGACCCCTTGCCGTGTCCATAAGCGCCGCTCCTGACGCGCTGGCGCGCGGAATGCCGCGACGAGGCGCACGACAAGGGCGAACGGAATCGCGGCGGCGCTAGTCCGGATCTGACATGACCAGGGTCAGACCCCTGGACCTGTCTAAGCTGGACCCGTATGGCCGCCGCGACCCTCCACACGAACCACGGTGCGATCGAGCTCGAGCTGCACGAGGCCGACTCGCCGAAGACGGTGGCCAACTTCAAGAAGCTCGCCGGCGACGGCTTCTACGACGGCGTCATCTTCCACCGGGTCATCCCGGACTTCATGGTCCAAGGCGGCGACCCAACGGGGACCGGAACAGGCGGCCCCGGCTACACGTTCGAGGACGAGTTCAACCAGCACAAGGTCGTCCGCGGCGCGCTGGCGATGGCGAACGCCGGCCCGAACACGAACGGGAGCCAGTTCTTCATCGTCACGACCGAGTCGGCGCCGTGGCTGGACGGCAAGCACACGGTCTTCGGACGCGTGACCAGCGGCATGGACGTCGTGGACGCGATCTCCGACGTCGAGACGGACGCGCGCGACAAGCCCCGCGAGGACGTCGTGATCGAGCGTGTCGAGCTAGCCGACTAAACCGGCGCCGACCGCTAAACGGTTACGCGCGTCAGCTCCTCGAGCGAGGTCAGTCCCGCCCCCACCTTCGCCAACCCGTCGTCCCAGAGCGTCCGCATGCCCTCTTCGATTGCCGCCCGCTCGAGCTCCTCGCGGCTCGCCTTCGACGCCGCGAGCTGCTCCAGGTTCTCGCTCATCGCGAGCAGCTGGAAGATCCCGATCCGGCCCTTGTAGCCGGTCTGGCCGCAGCGCGGGCAGCCGCGCTTGCGGTAGAAGACCATCCCGTCCGCTTTCGCCGCGACGTCGGGCGACACGCGCGCCTTGATCATGTCCTCAACCGACGGCGTGAACATCTCGCAGCAGTGCGTGCAGAGCTTCCGCGCCAGGCGCTGGGCGAGCACTGCGGACACGGCCGAGCCGGTCAGGAACGGCTCCACACCCATCTCGTTCAGGCGCGTCAGCGCGCCGGGCGCGTCGTTTGTGTGCAGCGTCGAGAGCACGAGGTGCCCTGTCAGCGCGGCCTCGATCGAGATCTTGGCGGTCTCCGGGTCGCGGATCTCCCCCACCATCACCACGTCGGGATCCGAACGGAGGATCGACCGCAGCGCGGCCGCGAAAGTCAGGCCCGCGCGCTGGTTGATCTGCACCTGATTTACCCCCGCGAGCCGGTACTCGACCGGATCTTCGACCGTGATGATGTTGATCTCGGGGTTGTTGATCTCGGCAAGGCCGGCGTACAGCGTGGTCGACTTACCCGAACCGGTCGGCCCCGTCACGAGCAGCGCCCCTGTCGGCCGGCTCAGGATCTCCTCGAGCTTGGCGCGCATGTCGTCGGCGAGGCCCAGCTCCTCGAGCGTCGGCGCCTTCTTCGACTTGTCGAGCAGACGCATGACGATCGACTCGCCCTCGACCGTCGGCAGCGTCGCCACGCGGATGTCGAGCATCCGGCCCGCGGCGGCGGCGTTCAGCGAGATCCGGCCGTCCTGCGGCTTTCGCCGTTCCGCGATGTCCAGCTTCGCGAGCACCTTCAAGCGCGTCGTCACGCCCGGCGTCATCCGCCGGGGAATCCGTTGCACCTCGTGCAGCACGCCGTCGATGCGCAGGCGGACGACGAGCGCGTCCTCCTGCGGCTCGAAGTGGATGTCGGACGCCCCGTCCTCGGCCGCCTGGAAGATGATCGAGTTCACGAGCCGGACGAGCGGAGCCTCGGAGATGCCGTCGTCGACCTCGAGGTCGTCGGCGTCCTCCTCGACCTCCTCGACCTCCTCCTCGAGCACGGCG
Source organism: Actinomycetota bacterium (assembly GCA_046728975.1). GTDB lineage: Bacteria > Actinomycetota > Thermoleophilia > Gaiellales > Gaiellaceae > JBKPFU01. Next base: position 19,057 of record JBKPFU010000009.1, read on the forward strand.
CGTGCGCCGAAGGCCTCGGACGCGCGCGTGAGCCGCCTGATCTCGCCGAGGATGTCCTCGCGGGCGGCAACGGCGAGCTCGACCTGGTACTTCGTCGCGAGCTTGAGCTCGTCGATCGCATGGAGGTTGCTCGGATCGGCGATCGCGACGCGGAGCGCGTTGTCGTCAAGCGCATACGGGATCACCCCGAGCCGCTCCAGCACGTGCAGAGGAAGCGCCTTCGCCGCGTCCTCGTCCACGCCGGTCACGGGTAGGTCGACCACGGGCAGCTGGTAGCGCGCGGCGAGCATGCGCGCGACCCCCTCGCTCGTGGCGAAGCCTTCGTCAACGAGCGCCTGGGCGAGCGACCCTGCTTGACCGGCGCGGCCGCGGGCGGTGGCAAGCTTGTCCTCGCTCAGCAGCCCCGTGGCTGCGAGCAGGTCGGCCACGAGCTCGGCGTTCGCGTTGATGCCGAACGACGCTGTCGGCAGCCCGCCTGCGGGCGCGGCGGCCTCATCGCCGGCAGCGCCGGGCGTCCGCAGGTTGGGTGGCCGCTCGAGTTCCACTCAGAATCCCTCGAACGAGGTATCGGCAGCGGCGGAGCCCGCCTTGACCGCTGGTACCCCGTCAGGTGATACGGCCCGCCTCCGGCGCGCGAAAAGCGAGCGAAGGACGCAGCCTGGCGATGCTTTGCAGCCGTCGGAGGCGATGGCGCGTATTGCCTGAGGAGGTACCTAAAAAAGCTGGAAGTACGCGTCCAGCAGCGACCCGCCCCAGAAGAGCGCGATCACGCCCCCGATCGCCAGGAACGGCGCGAACGGGATGCCCATCTTGCGGGCGGCGCCGCCGTAGCGGGCGAGTAGATAGAAGCTCGGAACGAGCGCCGCGAACATGCCCAGCATCAGCGCGACTGAGACCGTCTTGCCGAGCGCGGCCCCCATCAGCAGTGCGAGCTTCACGTCGCCCATGCCCATCCCCGCGGGGTAGGCGAGCGCGGCTAGGAACAGGAACCCAGATGCGCCGAGCGCGCCGAGCGCCCACTCGGGACTCGGGTGGATCGCCGTCTGGCCCGCCAGGACGACCGCCGTCGCGGGGAGCACGACGCGATTCGGGACGATCCGGTGCGCGAGATCCGTCGCCGACACCGTGACGAGCACGGCACAGAAGAACCCGGCCAGAGCCGCTTCCGCGGTGAAACCGAACCTCAGGACACAGCCGGCGAGCAGAAGCGCCGTGACGACCTCGACCGCCGGGTACGTCCACGGGATCGCAACCGCGCACGAACGGCAGCGCCCGCGCAGGAGCGCGTAGGAAAGGAGCGGGACGTTGTCGTTCCACGCGAGCCGCGTGCCGCAGCTCATGCAGGCCGACGGCGGCCGGACGACGGAGCGGCGCAGCGGAACGCGCGCGGCAAGCACGTTCAGGAAGCTACCGAGGGCGAGGCCGGGTGCCAAAGCGAAAGCGGCGAGCGCGAGGTCCACGAAGTGCGCTATCGGCCGTAGGGCCGGTCCACGTTAGCCCGAGAAGGACTGGGGCGGGTTGGGCTGGGCGTAGACCGCAGGGTTCGACGGCATCCCGACCGGAACGGTCGTGATCGTCGGGAAGGCGTTGGTGGCCAGGTTGTTGCTGAGCACGATCTGGCTCCCGACGATCGGCCCGTCGATCGTCACGTTGTTCCCGAGCTCGATCGCGTTCGTCCCGAACAGGGCTCCCTGGAACGCCCAGTTGTTGTTGACCTGGACGCTGTCGCCGGGGTTGACCTGGCCGCCGTTGCCGTTCGCGACGATCGTCAACATCTCGCTGTTCGGGTTCCAGGAGGCAAAGTCGCAGGTCGAGCCCGAGACGCCGCCACAGAGCGAAGCGTTCAGGAGGAACGTCCCGGAGAGGTACAACGTGCCTTGACCGTTGTAGGTGTCGAGGGCGCTGTTCGCGATCTTGGCGCTGCCGTCGATGAAGACGGTGCCCTTGATCGTGAGCGACTTCGTCGTCGCGTTCCACGAGAGCTCACCACTCGGCGGTGTGTCCCAGAGCACGCTCGCGCCGTTCGCGTGATTGACCGCGGTCGTGCTGTTGACGCCGCGCGTCACCGTCCAGGTGGTCGTCCCGAAGCCGCCGGTGACGTTCATCAGCTCGTCGTCGATGCGGATCCGGAACGTGCTCGTCGGGAAGCCGCTCGCTGACGCAACCGTGACCGTCGTCTGGCTCGCGCTCATCGCCCCGGAGATCGTCGACTGTGCGCCGGCACCGACGCGGCAGATGTATGAGCTGGAGGGGGTGAGGTCGACGACGCTCGAGAGGCTGTTGTCGCGGCTCGGATAGTTGTTGTCGAAGGTGGGGACCGGCCCGCTCGAGGTCGTGCAAGATTGCGAGGGCCCCGGGATCGCGTTCTCGTACCAGGTGGCGAAGTCGGCGGTCGGAGCGGGGACGACAGGCGCGGTGTGGTTCACGCCGATCGTGGTGCCGTCGGAGAGCTTGCTGTAGATGTGGCGCGCATCCTGGTCTCCGGAGCAGACGCCCCAGGATCCGGTTCCGTAGCGGCAGTTTCCGCCCACATACGTCTCGACACGGGTGCTCATGCTGGTGTTCGCGCCCACGGCGGCGTTGTTGGAGACGTCGAGATCGCCGCGCACGATCACCACCGACTGGGTGAGGATCACGTTCGGGCTGAGACAGAGGTTGCCGGCGACGTACATCCGCGAGGAGCCGGTGATGTTGTTGTTCAGAGTCTGGTCGCAGGTGCTGCCCGTGTGGCCGGCATAGAGGTAGTTCCAGACGGGGTTGTTGAGCGGCTGCGTCAGCGTCGGGACGACGGTGACCTTCGCAGTCAGCGTCTTCACCACGTTGCCGGCCTTCGGCCCGGTGGGATTGCGCGTCGTGCCCGTCGAGGTCACCGTCCAGATCGCATTGGCCCGATCGAGCGTGCCCGACCAGGTGGTGCTGCCGTTCTCGTACGTCTTCGTCGTCGACGGCAGCAAGTCCGGGTCGAGCGCGTTGTTCGTCGGCTTGTTGAGGATCGCCATCGCGTCGTTCATGCCGGCCTCGGCAAGGTCGAACGCAGACAGGCGCGAGCGGCTGTAGTGGGTCGTGCGCGAGTTGGCGGTCGTGTAGTCGATCACCGTGATGAAGGTGATCCCGAGGACCGTCATGATGCCGAGCGCCATCACCAGCGCGACGGCGCGCTCTTGGACCAGCAGGTTTTTCAGCCGCGTTCGCATAGGCCTACCTCGAGGTATTCCTCATGACGATTTCGTCCGTGAGCTCGTAGGCCTCAACACTCTTTTTGGGGTTGAGATTGACGCGGATGTCCACGGCCACCCTTCCGAGGCTGGTGTTCGCCACGGGGGCCGTGTAGTTGAAGGCGGTGTCGAGTGTCAGGTAGTCGGCCCATTTGGCGCCGCCGGTGCACGAGCTGCCGGCCACCCGGTAGAGGGCGTAGCGATTGGTCGACACGCTGCGCGTGCACCAGGTAACCGGGCCGCTGCCAGCCCTGCAGTACGTGGGGAGCGTCAGCGTGAACGCCGTCGTGGAGCCCGACGGGCTCGCGGCGCTTGCGCAGTGGATGTCGCGCCTGATCTTGTCGAGGACGACGCGCGCGGTCACCTGCGCCTGAAAACGGCGCTGCATCGAGATCTCGGCGTTCGAGGCCGAGACGAAGACCTCCATCAGCGCCCCCGTGACGACGCCGAGGATGATCAGCACCACGAGCATCTCCGTGAGCGTGTAGCCATGCTCACGGGCGAGTCGGCGCCCGAGCGCCCGCAGGCGCGTCATCTCGACCTTCGCTCGACCGTCCTCAGCGCGGCGCGGGCGACGGCTTCACTCTTGTAGCCGAGGCCCCAAAGGGCTTGCACCTGTCGGTCGACGCCGATGAGCGTGTGCAGAGCGGCGGCGCCGTGCCACCAGCCGAACTTGGCGCCGGTGACGATCCAGGCGTGCTGGTAGACCCAGCGGCGGACGTTGCGATCGGTGGCGGCCGGCCTCGTCCGGATCCAGGCGCCGAGGCGATTCGCGCGCGCGGGAAGCGTGATCTCGTTGACAGGCTCCTTCGGAGCGCCTGCCACCGTGAATGCGGCAGGCCGCCCCTTCACCCGTGGCTGCGGCCACGGCTTCGCCTTCGGCTTCAGCCGCGGCTTGACCTTCGGCCTCAACCGCGGTCGGACGTTTGGCTTGACGACGGCGCGCTTCTTCGGCTTCGCCTTCGGCTTGGCCTTCGGGCCACTGGGGGACGCTGCGGGACTGTCGGCGAAGCGGATCTCGGTGCCCGCGTAGGGCGACTCGTCGGTGGCCTTGCCGTGCTCCGGGTAGGCGCCCCTCGAGAGCCGCAGCACGATCGTCGGCGCACCGGTATCGACGAGGCGGCTGCCGGCGGCGGGCGACTGCGAAGCCACGACGTTCGACGCGAAGCCGTGGACGCCGCCCGTCACGCGCCAGGCGAAGCCGGCGTCCTCGAGGATGCCCTTGGCGAAGACGTAGGCCTGGCGGTGCACGTCGGGAACGACGAGGACGGCCGGCGGGGTCGCCTTCGGCTTTTCGGGGGCAGCGGCCGTCAGCCGCTTCTCGGCAGCGAAGGTCAGCGTCCCCGTCGCGAGAACG
>JBKPFU010000010.1:0-36418 GCA_046728975.1 Actinomycetota bacterium
GTGCCCTTGAACGGCTTCGTCATGTCGCGCCTCCGAGCAGTTGTGTTTCGAGTGGGTCGACGAACGAGATCACGCGACCGCCTCCAGGGCCTTGGCCGGCCCGGTCTCAGCCGTCTCGTCGTCCTCGGCGTGGTACGCCGCGAGCAGTCGCGTCTCCTCGTCCCGCTTCGGGAACATGAAGAACACAAGCGTTGCCCCGAGCAGAACCGCCACGATCCCAGCCAGATAGGCCCACTCGTCGCCCTGGAGAAAGGCTGTCTTCGCGCCGGCGACGATGTTGTCCTGGACCGAGGGCGGGTACCGCTGCGCCGTGTCCGCCGCGCTTGCGAATGACTTCGTCAGCTCTCCCTGGACGCTGTCGCTGATGTTCTTGCCGGATGCCGAGATCGCTGCGCCCGCCGCTGCGGCGTAGCCGGCGGTGAGGACCGCGCCGAAGATCGACTGCATGATCGCCCCGCCCAAGTCCCGCTGAAGGTCGGCCGTGCCCGAAGCCATCCCGACCCGCTTGACCGGCACCGAGCCGGTGAGCGAATGGGAGGCCGGCGTGCCGGCAAGGCCGACGCCGATCCCGACGAAGGAGTAGCCGAGCGCGACCTTCCAGTAGGGGATGTTCTCCTTCCAGAGCAGGAGCATCGTGAGGAACCCGAGCAGGACGAAGACGTAGCCGAACAGCAGCGTGAACCGGGCGCCTCGCGCCTCGACGAGCTTGGCCGAGCGCGGCGCCACCACCACCATGAACGCGGCCGCGGGCAGGATCGCCAGCCCGGCGTCGACCGTCGAGTAGTCGAGCACGTTCTGGAGGAACTGCTGGCCGATGAACATCGCGCCCATCAACGAGCCGAACACGACCAGCCCCGCGCACGCCGCCACCCAGAACGTGGGACGGGCCGCCGAGTGGAGATCGTAGAGCGGGTTCTCCGCGCGGCGCTGTCTGATGTAGAAGGCGATCAGCGCCGCGGCGGCGACGGTAAAGAGGCCCACGATGAGCGCCGTCTCGTTCGGCACGGCGGCAAAGTTGATTCCCAGGATGAGGGCGCCCACGAGAGCAACCGAGAGGACACCTCCGAGATGGTCGACCGGGTCCGTCGCCTCGTTCACGTGGCTCGGGACGAGCAGGATCGCCGCCGCCAGCGCGATCACCGCGAGGGGAAGCGTGAGCAGGAAGACCGATCCCCACCAGAAATGCTCGAGCAGGATCCCCGAGCCGAGTGGCCCGAGTGCGGAGATCGCTCCACCCGTCGCCGCCCACAGCGCGATCGACCTCGTGCGCGCCGGGCCCGACCATAGCGCCGTGATCAGCGCCAGCGTCGTGGGGTAGGCCATCCCTGCGGCGAGCCCGCCGAGGACCCGCGCGCCGAAAAGGGCTTCGATCGACGGCGCCCAGGCGGCCAGGCAGTCCGCCGGCACGGTCACCACCATGCCGACGATCAGCAGGAGCTTGCGGCCGTAGCGGTCGCCGACGGCGCCGAAGTAGAGCACAGAGGCGGCGAGGCCGAGCGAGTAGCCGACCGCGACGAGGTTGAGCGCCGTCTGCGAGGCGTCGAACTCCTTGCCGATCGAAGGGAGCGCCACGTTGGCGACCGCAAGACCCAGATTGGCCACGGCTGCGACTGCGATCAGCGCAGCCAGGACGAGGCCGGCACGCTTCGGGACGACGGAGGCCTCGTCGGGGCGCTGTGCCCGATCGGCCGGCGCCGCGTGTGTGGCGGCATCGCTCATGTCTGGATGTACCGCCTCAGCGAAACGGCCCCGGTCGAGCTCGCTCGACGTCCACGGCGCGAGCGTCGAGCAACGCAACTGCGGCCGCATCGTCCCGTTCGGATGAACCGATGGGCCGCGCGCGATGCAAGGCTGGCGCCATGCCGGAGACGGTGTCGACCCCCGAGGTGGCACATGCCATCGGACACGGCCACCATGCCGAGCACGAGAAGGCCGGCCGCCGGACTGAGCTGATCGAGATCCTCGAGGCCGTGCTGCTCGCGGTGGTCGCAGTCGCCACGGCCTGGAGCGGCTACCAGACCGGGCTTTGGGACGCCCGCCAGGCTCACCAGTACGGGCTCTCGAACAAGTATCGGGCGGCCGAGAACCGCGCCGCGGCCCTCAGCGGTCAGCAACGTCTCTATGACACGACCACGTTCGCGTTCTGGCTGCAGACAAAGGCTCAGGGGGACGATCGAGCCGCCGCACTCTTCCGACGGCGGTTCCGTCCGGAATACCGACCCGCCTTCAACGCCTGGCTCAAGACCGATCCGATCCACAACCCGAAGGCGCCCGCCGGACCGCTCCTCATGCCTCAGTACCACAACGCCGCGGCCGAGCGAGCCGCAGCGTACGACGAGCGGGCGAGCGCCGCGTTCGAGCAAGGGACGAAGGCGCGGGAGACCGGAGACAAGTACCTCCGCAACACCGTCCTGCTCGCGACCGTCCTCTTCCTCACCGCTCTCGCTCAGAAGTTCAAGGTCGAAAAGGTGCGGATCGGGCTGTTCGGCGTGTCCGCGGTACTGCTCGTGATCGCCCTCTACTACGTCGGAACCTATCCGCATGCCTGAGACCCGCGCAGCCGGGTTTCATCCCCTTTGGATGACCTCGGACACGATGGGCAGGGGTACGGTCGGCGCGTCCCGTGAGCACTCCGAAGAACAACGGTGAGCGTCCGCGCGTCCTCGTCCTCGGTGGCGGCTTCGGCGGAGTCGGCGCTGCGCAGAAGCTGAAGAAGAGCGACGTCGACGTCGTGCTCGTCGACAAGAACGACTACCACACGTTCCAACCGCTCCTCTACCAGGTCGCGACCGGCCTTCTGGAGCAGCCGGCGGTCGGGCATCCGCTCCGAGATCTCTTCCACGAGCAGGACAACGCCAGGGTGCATCAGGACGCCGTCACCGAGATCGACCTCTCACGCCGGAAAGTCCGCTTCAAGGAACTCGAGCCGCACAGCTATGACCACCTCGTCCTCGGGCTCGGGGCAGAGGTGAACTTCTTCGGCGTCGAGGGTGCGGCCGAGCACGGGTTCCCCCTCTACACGCTGGCGGACGCGGTGCGGCTCAAGGATCACGTGCTGCGCACGTGGGAGGCGGCCGACCGGAATCGGGCACTCGTCGACGACGGGGCGCTGAACGTCGTCGTCGTCGGCGGCGGGCCCACCGGGATCGAGACGGCCGGCGCGCTTGCAGAGCTCTACAACGGGGTTTTTCGCAAGGACTACCCCGACGTGCCATCGGAGCAGGCGCGGATCGTCGTCGTCGAGGCCGGCCCGGAACTGTTCCCCATGTTCAAGCCGGACATCCGCACGTACACGGAGAAGGCGCTGGCGAAGCGCGGCGTCGACGTGATGACCGGCGAGGTGGTCGAGTCGATTACACCGCAACGTGTGACCTTGAAGTCGGGCACCGTGCTGCCCGCCCACACGCTCGTATGGGGCGCGGGCTTGCAGGGCAACAACCTCGTCCAATCCCTCGGCCTCGAGCTCGAACGAGGGAACCGGATCGGTGTCGATCCCGAGTTGCGCGTGGCGGGGCACCCGGAGGTGTACGCCGTCGGCGACGTCGCCGCGATCACCGACACCAAGACCGGCCAAGTCCTGCCCCAGCTCGGCTCGGTCGCGCTGCAGTCCGGTGAGCACGCGGGCAAGTCGATCGCACAGCGAGTCGCCGGCAAGGAGACGAAGCCGTTCAAGTACCACGACAAGGGCACGATGGCGACGATCGGCCGTGGCTCGGCGGTCGTCCAGATGTTGGGCGGCCGAACGATGAAGGGGAAAGCGGCCCAGGTGGCGTGGGGCACCGTCCACCTCGCGCTCCTGCCCACGAATGAGGACCGTGCGAAGGCGGTCGTCGACTGGGCCGGCGCGGGGCTGACTCACCAGCGGGGGGCACGGATCACGGTCGACACGTGAGCCGCCTTCTCACCCCATGCGGACGATGCGATTTCGGGGTCTCGCGGCGTATTCTCGACGCCGAGCACGACAGCAACGCGATCCGGTCAGAGAGGAGACGGTGATGACGAGCACGATGGCGGCCCCGGCGGCCTCGAAACGTCGGGACGAAACCCCGCGACCCGCAGACGTCCTCGTCGTCTTCGGGATCACGGGCGACCTTGCGAAGGTGATGACCTTCCGCTCCCTCTACAGGCTCGAACGACGCGGGCTCCTCGACTGTCCGATCCTCGGGGTTGCCGTCGACGACTGGAACGTGCAGCAGCTCAAGGATCGCGCGCGCGAGTCGATCGTGGGCACGGGTGAGCAGCTCGACGAGAAGGTGTTCGACCTGTTGGCCGAGCGACTCGCCTATGTTGCCGGCGACTTCTCCGACTCCGCGACCTACGAGCGGGTGGCGGAGGCGATCGACGGCGCCGAAAGCCCTGTCTTCTACCTCGAGATTCCGCCCTTCCTCTTCGGCACGGTCGTCAAGGGTCTCGCCGAGGCGGGGTTGACCGAGAATGCGCGTGTCGTCGTCGAGAAGCCGTTCGGCCACGACCGCGCATCCGCGCAAGAGCTCGCCGACGAGCTCCATCAATACATCGACGAGGCGCAGCTCTATCGGATCGACCACTACCTCGGGAAGATGGGGCTCGAGGAGATCATCCATCTCCGCTTCGCGAACGCGATGCTCGAGCCGGTCTGGAGCCGGAACTACCTCGCCGCGGTGCAGATCACCATGGCCGAGAGCTTTGGGGTCGAGGATCGCGGCCACTTCTATGACCCGGTGGGCGCGCTCCGGGATGTGGTCGTCAACCACCTGATGCAGGTCGTCGCTGCCGCCGCGATGGAGTCACCTGCCCACGGCAACCCCGAGACGATCAAGGACGCGCAAGTCGCGCTCTTCCGCGCGGTCGCCGAGGCTGATCCGAAGCATTACGTCCGTGGCCAATACGACGGTTACCGCGAGATCGACGGCGTGGCCAAGGACTCGCAGACCGAGACCTACGCCGCGCTCCGGCTGGAGATCGAGAATTGGCGTTGGTCGGGTGTTCCCTTCTACATCCGCACAGGGAAGCAGCTGCCGGCGACGCAGACGGAGCTGCGGCTCGTGTTCAGGCATCCGCCGAAGCTCGGCTTCAAGGCGCTGAACCGGTACCCCCAGGCAAACCAACTCGTGGTCAAGCTCGACCCTTCGACGGGAATCCGTCTCGTGGTCGACGCGCACCGCGCGGACGCTGCGGCCGACGAGCCGATCAACCTCGACATGCAGTTCGGCGAGGAAGGCGGTGAGGGGCCGACGCCTTACGAGGTGCTCCTGCACGCGGCGATGGTCGGCGACAGCACTCGTTTCACGCGCCAGGACGGGGTCGAGGAGACGTGGCGGGTCATGCAGCCGCTGCTCGACGATCCGCCCCCGGTTCGCGCCTACGCGCCCGGGACCTGGGGGCCCGAAGCCGCGAACGAGCTTCTCGCCGGGCAAGGCCGCTGGTACGAGCCCTGGATCGCGTCATGACCACCGTCGAGCCGACAGCCAAGGACCGCCCGCAGAGCGCGGCCGCACCGTCCCCGTTCCCGCCGATCGCGTCGTACGCCTTCCTGTCGAACTGCCACACCGGCGCGCTGGTGGCGCCCGACGGCGCCATCGACTGGCTCTGCGTGCCGCGCTTCGACTCCGCGAGCGTCTTCGGCAGCTTGCTCGACCGCGAGGCCGGCTTCTTCCGCTTCGCTCCTTTCGGGATCAACCATCCAACCGCGGTCGCGTACCAGCCGGGCACGAACGTCCTCGAGACGACCTGGAAGACCCCCGGCGGGTGGGTCGTGGTTCGCGACGCGCTGACCATGGCACCGCGCGAGCACGAGGACACGGTGACCCCGCACACGCGGCCGCCCGCCGACGACGACGCCGAGCATCTGCTCGTTCGAACGGTCGAATGCCTCGACGGCCGCGTCGAGGTCGAGGTCGTCTGCGAGCCGGCGTTCGACTACGGTCGTACGCCCGCTGAGTGGGCACTCGTCGGAGACGACCGTCACGTCGCGGACGCAACCGGCGCCGGCCAAACGATCCGGCTCACGACCGACATGGGCCTCGGGATCGAGGAGAACCGCGCCCGGGCTCGGCACGTCCTGGAAGCCGGCGACCGCGCGTTCTGCGCGCTGTCGTGGGACGACGGGCTCCCGGCACCGCGCGAGGTGGATGACGCGGATGCGCGGATCGCCGCAACGACCCGTTTCTGGCGGGCCTGGCTGGGCCGCGCGCGGATACCCGATCACCGCTTCCGCGACCCGATCCAGCGCTCGGCATTGGCGATCAAAGGCCTCACGTACATGCCGACCGGCGCGACGGTCGCGGCGCTAACCACCTCTCTACCCGAGACGCCCGGCGGCGAGCGCAACTGGGACTACCGGTACACGTGGATCCGGGACACGACCTTCACGCTGCAGGCGCTGCACTACCTCAATCTCGACTGGGAGGCGGACGAGTTCATGCAGTTCGTCGCCGACGTCGAGGCAACCGACGACGGGTCGCTCCAGATCATGTACGGCATCGACGGCCGACGCGACCTCACCGAGTCGACGCGCGACGAGCTGACCGGCTACGCGGGCGCCCGACCGGTCCGGGTCGGCAACGGCGCCTTCGACCAGCGTCAGAACGACGTCTTCGGCGCTGCGCTCGACTCGATTCTCTTGCACACGCGCCGCAGCCAGCGCCTCCCTCGGCGCCTGTGGCCGATCGTCGAGTCGCAGGCCGAGTGCGCCACGCGCGTCTGGCGCGAGCCCGACCAGGGCATCTGGGAGGCCCGGGGCAAGCCGCAGCACTACGTCTCCTCCAAGCTGATGTGCTGGGTCGCCCTCGATCGGGCGGCAAAGCTCGCCGAGATCCGCGGCGACGGCGAGTCGCGGCAGAAATGGGCCGCCGTCGCGGACGAGATCCGCGAGGACATCCTCACGCACGGGGTCGACGACCGAGGCGTCCTACGCCAGCACTACGAGACGGACTCGCTCGATGCGTCGACTCTGCTCGCGGCGATCTTCGGCTTCCTACCGGCTGACGACGAGCGGCTGAAGGCAAGCGTGATGGCGATCGCCGAAGAGCTGACCGAGGACGGCTTCGTTCTCCGCTACAGGACGGACGAGACCGACGACGGGCTCGCCGGGAAAGAGGGCACCTTCCTGATCTGCTCGTTCTGGCTCGTCTCCGCGCTCGCGATCGTCGGCGAGCTGCAGATGGCGCGTGACCTGATGGAGCGGCTGTTGCGGGTCGGCTCACCGCTCGGGCTATACGCGGAGGAGTTCGACGCGGAAACCGGGCGACACCTCGGCAACTTCCCTCAGGCGTTCTCGCACCTCGCCTTGCTGGAGGCGGCCGGGCGGGTCATGCTCCCCGAGCTGACGGCAGAGCTGTCGTGACGGACGCGTACGACGTGATCATCGTCGGCACCGGTGCCGGCGGCGGCACGCTCGCGCGGCACCTGGCTCCGTCAGGCAAGAAGATCCTGCTTCTGGAGCGCGGGGACTGGCTGCCGCGCGAGCCTCAGAACTGGCTCGCGCAGGACGTCTTCGTCGACAACCGCTACGTCTCGGAGGACACGTGGTACGACGAGAAGGGGAAGCCGTTCCAGCCGCAGGTCCATTACTTCGTGGGCGGCGCGACCAAGCTCTACGGCGCCGCCCTTTACCGGCTCAGGGCGGAGGACTTCGGCGAGCTCAAGCACCACGACGGGATCTCGCCCGCCTGGCCGATCTCATACGACGAGCTTGAGCCCTACTACACGCTGGCCGAGCAGGCCTACGAGGTGCACGGCGCGCGGGGCGAGGACCCGACCGAGCCGCCGGCGACCGGTCCCTATCCCCATCCCGCCGTCTCGCACGAGCCGCGGATCCAAGAGCTTTCCGACCAGCTCGCCGCCGCCGGGTACCACCCGTTCCATGCACCCTGCGGGATCCTGCTCGACGAGAAGAACATGGCGTACAGCACGTGCGTCCGCTGTGCCAATTGCGACGGTTTCCCCTGCCCGGTCCATGCGAAATCCGACGCCGAGGTGCTGGGCGTGCGACCCGCGCTCGAGCACCCGAACGTGACGCTCCTCAGGAACGCGAAAGCGGTCAAGCTCGAGACGAACACCGCCGGCACGGCCGTTTCCGGCGTGGTCGTCGAACGCCAGGGCGAGACGGAGACCTACGCCGGCGATCTAGTCGTGGTCGCCTGCGGTGCGGCCAATACGGCGAAACTGCTCCTCCAATCGGCCACCGATCGGCACCCGAACGGGCTCGCCAACGGCTCCGACCAGGTCGGGCGCAACTTCATGTTCCACGACAGCATCGCCGTGCTCGCGCTTTCCCGCGAAGAGAACCCGACCGTCTACCAGAAGACGCTCGGGCTCAACGACTTCTACTTCGGCAGCGACGAGTTCGAGTACCCGCTCGGGAACGTCCAGATGGTCGGAAAGTCGCAAGCGCCGATGTTCCGCGGTGAGAAGCCGGGCGAGACGAAGCTTGCGCCGGAGTGGACGCTGGATCGGGTCGCGCGGCACGCGATCGACTTCTGGCTCTCGACCGAAGACCTGCCACGGCCCGAAAACCGGGTCACCGTCGACAATGACGGCAAGCTCACCCTGAGCTACAGCGAGACGAACGCGGAGGCGAAGAAGCAGCTTTACAAGAAGCTTCATTCCATGCTCGGCAAGCTGGACCTGAACCCCGGCCACCTCTTCCACCGCTTCGCGTACATGAAGAACGAGATCCCGGTCGCCGGCTGCGCCCACCAGGCCGGTACCTGCCGATTCGGGGACGACCCGGCGACGTCGGCCCTGAACCTCGACTGCCGCGCCCACGAGCTTGACAACCTCTACGTCGTCGACACGAGCGTCTTCCCGAGCATCGGCGCCGTCAACCCGGCCTTGACCGCGATGGCGAATGCGCTCCGTGTCGGAGACCATCTGCTCGAGCGGATGGGCGCTCACGCCTCCGCCACCGCGGTCGCGTAGAACCTTGGTTTGAGGCGGGGCCGAGGCGGCCTACTACGCGGGCGGAGCGGGATAGAGGCGCGCCGCGATCCTCTCGATCCCGTCGCGCTCCTCGCTGCTGACCATCGCTTCTCCCTCTTTGTGAGCTTCGGCGACCCGCGCGGCCACGTCGAGGGTGAAGCGCTGATAGCCCCGCACCTCGCCCGGACTGGCCCTTGCCTGGAGCAGCTCGACGGCCTCGCCCAGGCGGGATAGCCCTTGCTCCTCCGCCTCCTTCGCCGAGTCGTAGCGTCTGACCTCGGGGCTCTCGGCCACGAGGGCGTCGAGGAGCTCGCTTTCGCCGTGCTCCTTCCGGGCCTCGGCATAGGTCTCCGCGAGGGCCCAGCTCTCCTGGAAGCTCCCGCCGCGCGAGGCAATCAGGGCGACCATGCCCGCAGTGGGCGGGCCCTCGCGCACGAGCTCCCACTCCTCCTCCGTGAAGTCGGCCTTGCCCGTCATGATCTTCCTCCTTCGGTAGCGGTTCGCGTATCGGACGAAGGCCCCCCGGGAAGGGCGACCAGCTCGTCGGCGAGCTCGAGGCCCTCGTCCCGGTGCGTGATCAGCAGCACGGCGCGGTCGCCCGCCACCGCGAAGACGTCGTCGATCAAGGCCTCGGCCGTCGCGGAGTCCAGATGCGCGGTCGGTTCGTCGAGAATGAGGAGCGGCGCTTCGAGCAGGAGCGCCCGCGCGAGGACGATCCGCTGCCGTTGCCCGCCCGAGAGCTCGCGTCCCTCCTCACCGACGAGCGTGTCGAGACCTTGGGGGAGCGACTGCACCCAGTCCCAAATGCGGGCCGCGCGGAGCGCCCGCTCGAGCTCGGCAGCGGTCGCCTCGGGCCGGCCGAGGCGGACGTTGTCTCGAATGCTCGCCGAAAACAGGTGCGCGTCCTGGCCCGCGACGGCAATCGCATGACGGACGTCCTCCTGGCGATAGCGGCGCAGGCTCTCTCCGGCCAGCGTCACCTGCCCCCGCTCGGGATCGAGGAACCGAAGCAGCAGGTTCGTCACGGTCGACTTTCCTGCGCCGCTCGGCCCGAGCAGGACAACCCGCCGGCCGGGCTCGAGCCTCAGGCTGAACTGCTTCAGCGCCGGCCGCTCCCCTGGCGCGTAGCGGGCGGTGACCTTCTCGAGCGCCACGCTGTACGGCGGGGTCGGTGCCGGGAGTGGGTCGACCGGATCGGTGACGCTCGGCTCACGGTCGGTCAGCTCGAGAATCCGTCGACCTGCGCCCAGAGTGGCTCCGAGCTGTCGAAACGCCTCCGAAAGCGGCTGGACGGCCTCGAACGCCGCGAGCGCGAGCAACGCCAGCATTGCGATCAGGACGCGGTTCAGGCCCCCTGACGCGTGCGCGGAGACGGAGACCGCCAGCACTCCGACCACGGTGAGGCCCGTGGCGAGCAACCGGAGCGCGTCGCCGGTGCCGTCGGCGGACGCCGCCCGACGGGCGATCCGCACCAGACGACCATCGGCCGCCCGCAGGCCGCGTAGCCGGTCGCGCTCGACGCCGAAAGCGACGAGCTCCGCACTGCCGGCGAGGGTCTCGACGAGCTCGGACGCCAGCTCGCCGCGTGCCGCCGCTTGTCGCCGCGACGCGCGGCGGGCAAGAGCCGCCGCAGCGGCCGGTGCCACGATTCCGCCGAGCACGAGGCCGGCGGCGAGCACGATCGCCGCGCTCGGAAGAAAGGCCGCGGTGACCCCGACGGCGAGCGCGGATGCGAATAGGGCGACGAGCGGCGGGGCGATCCCGCGCAGGTGCAGGTTCTGGAGCGAATCGACGTCGGCGACAAGCCGCGCGAGCAGATCGCCGCGCCGACTCCGGTCGAGCTGCGGCGGCGCCAGCTCCTCGATCCGCTCGTAGACGCGAACGCGGGCCCGCCCCAACGCTCGCAGGGCGACGTCGTGCGAGCTCAGCCGCTCGAGGTACCGCAGGAGCGGACGCCCGAGGCCGAAGAAGCGGACGGCGACGATCGCGACGGTCAGGGAGAGGACGGCCGGCCGCTCGGCGGCACGCGAGATCAGGTAGCCGGCGCTCGCCATCAGGCTGACGCCGAAGACAACTGTGAGCGTGCCCAGCATGACCGCGAGCGCAACCCGCGACCTCGGCGCATCGGCGAGCGAGAGGAGTCTGCCGAGCGTCGCCGTCATGCGGCCTCGTTCCTCGCCACCGCCCTGCCGCCGCCGCCGAGCACCACGATCCGGTCGGCGCGCTCGACGAGCTCCGGCCTGTGCGCGATCAGGAGCATCGTCCGTCCGATGCGGAGACGCTCGATTGCCTCGGCGACGACCTCTCCGCTCGTCCGGTCGAGATCGGCGGTGGGCTCGTCGAGGATGACGAGCGGTGCGTCGCGCACGAAGGCGCGCGCAAGCGCGAGACGTCGCCGCTCCCCCGCCGAGAGGGGGCGAGCCCCGTCGCCCAACACCGTCTCGTAGCCAGAGGGCAGCGCGCGGATGAACCGGTCGGCCCCCGCGAGGGCAGCCGCGTCGCGGATGCGAAGCTCGGACGCGCTGGGGTCGCCGAGCCGGATGTTGTCGGCGACAGTGCCGCGGAAGACCGTCGGCCGCTGTGGCACCCACGCGATCAGCCCACGCCAGGCCTCCGTCCGGCAGTCGGCGAGGTCGACACCGCCGGCCGTGATCCGCCCCGCGCTCGGTTCCGCGAAGCGCAAGAGCAGGTTCGCGACGGTCGTCTTCCCGGCTCCGCTCGGACCGACGAGCGCGACGGTCTCACCGGGGTCGAGCTGGAGCTCGAAGCGGTCGAGAACGAGGCCGGGTCGCGACGGATAGGCGAACGAGACGTGTTCGAGCCGGACGGGCGCTTCCGCCGGAGTCGGCGCGACGAGGCGACCGCCGCGAGGCGCCGCGGACGGCGCGTCGAGCAGCGCGAGCATGCGTTCCGCAACCGCGAGACCGTCCGCGCTCGCATGGAACTGCGCCGCGAGTTGCCGCAGTGGCAGGTAGAGCTCGGGCGCGAGCACGAGCACCGTCAGCCCGGCCTGGAGGCCGAGGCCGCCGTTGGCGAGGCGCACGCCGACGGTGACGGCGACGAGCGCGACGCCGAGGGTCGCCGCCAGCTCGAGCACCGCCCCGGAGAGGAAGCCGACCCGGAGCGTCGCCATCGTCGTCCGGCGGTAGCGCTCGCTGACCGCGCCGATCACGGCCGCCTGCGCCCGGGCGCGGTTGAATGCATGCAGCGTCGGCAGTCCGCGGACGACGTCGAGGAAGTGGGTCGAGAGCAGCCGCAGCGCGGTCCACTGCTCGCGCGTCCGCTCCTCCGTGTAGCGACCGATCAGCCACATGAAGACCGGAACCAGGGGCAGCGTCAGCAGCATCACGCCCGCCGAGGTCGGGTCGATGCGCATGACCCACGCCAGTACTGCCAGAGGCACCGTGGCGGCGAGAACCACCTGTGGCAGGTAGCGCGCGAAGTACGCCTCCAGCGCATCGACGCCCTGGACGGCCGAGGCGGCGATCTCGCCCACCTCGGCTCCGTCCAACGCGGTCGGCTCGCGGCGCAACCGCCGCTCGAGCAGCGCCAGTCGTAGCCCGGAGAGGACGCTCGAAGCGGCGCGCCGGCCGGCGATCTCGAAGCCCCAGGTGAGAGTTGCGCGGCCAACGAAGACGAGACCCAGGACGCCGAGCTCGAGGGAGACATCGGCGAGGGACCCCCCGGCGAAAGCCTGCCCAACGATCGAAGCCAGCAGCGTCGCCTGGACGAGGACGAGGATCGCCGCAACCAAGCCGAGCACGATGTCGCCGGCGAGGAGCAGCCGGACCGGTCGCGCGCGTTGCAGCAGACGACGGTCGAGGGTGCGCACCTAGCCTGCGCGGGAACTGCCCGTCGCCCTCGGGAGCGGCTCCGGCCCCGAGGCCGGGCCGGGCTCCAGCTCCTCGCCGGTCACCCGCGCGCGAAAAACGTAGTACGTCCAGCCCTGGTAGAGCAGGACGACCGGCGTGACGATGAGCGCAATCACCGTCATCACCGCGAGCGTGTAGTGGGCGGAGGCGGTGTTGGAGACCGTCAGGCTGTTGCCGAAGTCCGGGCTCGAGACGATCACGCGGGGGTACAGCCCCGTGAACAGCGTCGCGACCGCAGCGACCGTGCCGAGCACGGTCATCGCGAACGCGGGGCGGCTCCTACCCGAGTACACCAGGAGGGCGGCGGCGGCAAGGGCCGCGACGGCAACCGCGGCGGGCACGACGACGGGGAACACGTCCTTGTCGTTCCGGTCGACCGCCACCGCGACCGTCCAGATCAGAAAGGCCGCGCCCGCTCCGACGGTAGGTACGGCCAGCACACGAGCAGCTCGGCGGGCGCGCTCGCAGAGGTCACCCGTCGTCCGCAGCGTCAGGAAGCTCGCGCCGTGGAAGGCGAAGAGGAGGACGAAGGCGACCCCGGCGAGCACCGTGTATACGCTGAACAGGTCCCAGAAGGTGCCGCTGTAGTCGCCGTTGGAGTCGAGCGGAACCCCGTAGATCAGATTCGCGAGCGCGATCCCCCAGACGAGCGCGATCCCTGTGCTTCCCAGCGCGTTCGCCCACAGCCAGACCGCGCGCCAGCGGGGGCTGTGGCCCTTCTCGCGCCACTCGAACGAGACCACGCGGACGATCAGGAAGAAGAGGAGCAGCAGGAGCGCGATGTAGAAGCCCGAGAACATCGTGGCGTACCAGGCCGGAAACGCAGCGAAGGTAGCCGCGCCGGCGACGACGAGCCAGACCTCGTTCCCGTCCCATACCGGCCCGATGGTGCGGAACATGACACCGCGCTCGGCCTCGTCCCGGGGCACGAACGGGAGCAGCATGCCGACGCCGAAGTCGAACCCCTCGAGCACGAAGTAGCCACCCCACAGCACCGCGATCAGGCAGAACCAGAAGATCTCGAGAGTCATCAGTAGGTCACCGCCGGTGCAGGTAGCTCATCCCGCGTCGCCGGCCGGTCGGGCTTCGCGTACCGGCGCATGAGCACGAAGTCGACTACGCCGAGGACTATGTAGAGGGTGATGAAGAAGCCGAGGCTGACCCCGAGCCAGGCGCTGCTGACGTTGGGCGAGTTCGCCTCGTTGGTCAGCAGCAGCCCTTGCACGATCCACGGCTGGCGCCCCATCTCGGTGAGGATCCAGCCTGCGGTCGCGGCGATGTACGGAAGGGCGATCGCGACGAGCGCAGTCCAAAGGAACCAGCGTGCCCGTTCGAGCTTCTGCTTCCAGTACAGCCACGCGCCCACGCCGGCGATCAGGAACATGAGCACGCCCGCGAAGGCCATCACCCGCATCGACCAGTAGATCACCCTCACATTTGGCATGTAGTTGCCGGGGCCGTACCTGCTCTGCTCCTGGGCCTGGAGCTGATTGAGGCCTTCGACCTGGCCGTCGAAGGAACCGGTGGCCATGTACGAGAGGGCTCGCGGGATCGTGATCGCGAAGCTCGGCTTCTGGTCGCTTTCAGTGAAGCCGCCGATCTGGAAGAGCGAGAAGCCGCAGGGCTGGCAGGTGTTCCACTGCGCCTCGGAGGCGGCGATCTTCATGCTCTGGGCGCTCGTCACCGCCGCCCCGAAGCGGTTGCCGACCACCAGTTGGAGCAGCGTTGCCGGCACCGCGACGATCAGCGCCAGCTTCGCCGCCCTACGGAAGAGGTCGACCTCGTGGCCGCGGAGGAACTGCCAGCAGCAGACACCCAGCATCACGCTCGACCCGAAAATCAGCGCGGCGAGCATCGTGTGCAGGTAGGCGCGTAGCGCGAAACCGTTCGACAGGAGCGCCCAGACGCTCGTCAGCTGCGCTTCGCCGTTCACGATTTTGTAGCCCACTGGGTGCTGCATCCACGAGTTGGCGACGAGGATGAAGTAGCCCGAGAGCCAGGTGCCGAGCACGGCGATCCAGAGCGTCGCGAGGTGGAGGCGGGGCGAGAGCCGGTCCCAGCCGAAGACCCAAAGGCCGAGGAAGGTCGACTCGAGGAAGAACGCTGCGAGCCCTTCGATCGCCAGCGGCGCCCCGAAGACGTTGCCGACGAACCTCGAGTAAACGGACCAGTTCATCCCGAACTCGAACTCCTGCACGAGCCCGGTGGCGACCCCGATCGCGAAGTTGATCAGGAAGAGCGTTCCGAAGAAGCGGGTGAGCCGCAACCAGACCGCGTTCCCTGTGCGGTGCCAGATCGTCTGCATGATCGCTACGAGCGGCCCGAGGCCAAGCGTCAGGGGGACGAACAGGAAGTGGTAGATGGACGTGGTCGCGAACTGGATCCGCGCGAGATCCACCGCCGTCGAAGCGATCGCGCTCATCCCGAGCGAGGCTAGAAACGAGCCGGTCCCGGCACATCGTCCCATGGGGATGAAGCCTGCGCCCGGTCGGTCGGTAAACCTCCCTGCCATGCGCGCTCCCTCGGGCGAGCAGGTCGAGCTCGCGTTTGCAGACCAGCGGGCCGTCGTCGTCGAGGTGGGGGGCGGCCTGCGCACGTACACGGCCGGCGGCCGGCCGCTCCTGGACGGCTACTCGGATCGCGAGCTCTGTAGCTCGGGGCGCGGCCAGCTCCTGATTCCGTGGCCGAACCGAGTCGCAGACGGCCGCTACGAGTTCGACGGGCGCGGCCTGCAGCTACCAGTGGACGAGCCAGAGCGTCGCAACGCCATCCACGGCCTCGTCCGCTGGGCCTCGTGGCGCATCGCCGAGCGCGCGACCGACCGCGTCGTCCTCGAGCACCTGCTCAATCCCCAACCCGGCTATCCCTTCACCCTCGCGCTGCGCGTCGAGTACGCCCTCGGCGGCGACGGCCTGACGGTACGGACCGAGGCGACGAACCTCGGCGGCGGAGCATGCCCCTACGGCGCCGGCGCGCACCCCTACCTCACCGTCAGCGCCGCGCAAGTGGACGACGCGACGCTGTCTGTCCCGGCCGAGACGGTGCTCGAGGCCGACGAGCGCGGCCTTCCGGTCGGGTCGCAACCGGTCGACGGAACGGAGCTCGACTTCCGCATGCCGAGGAAGATCGGGAGCGTCAGGCTCGACCACTGCTTCACCGACCTCACACGCAACGGGGACGGCTGCGTTCGCGTCCGCCTCGGCGAGGAGACGACGCTCTGGGCGGACGAGAGCTACGCGTACTTGATGGTCTTCACGGGCGACGCGCTGCCCGACGTGGACCGACGGAGCCTCGCGGTCGAGCCGATGACCTGTGCGCCGAACGCATTTCGGAGCGGCGACGGGCTGATCCGCCTCGAGCCGGGCGAGACGCATACCGGCCGCTGGGGGATCACGCTCGCCGCGCGACCTGGCAGCTGATGCGCGCCACCGTGTGTGTAGGTTGACCGCCATGAACGAACTCGCCGCCAACACAGAGCCCGCGCCACGACAGGCTCCAGCGGAGTCAATGCGGTGGGTCCCGGGCGGGTCGTTTCGAATGGGCGACGAACGCTTCTACCCGGAGGAGCGTCCAGTTCACCAGGTGAGCGTCGACGGCTTCTGGATGGACGAGCGCCCCGTGACCGCCGCCGAATTCCGTCGCTTCGTTCGCGAGACCGGCTACGTGACGTTCTGTGAGCGCCAACTCGATTCCGCGGCGTATCCGGACGCTGACCCGGAATTGCTCGTCCCCGGCTCCCTCGTCTTCCGCCAGACCGTCGGTCCGGTTGACCTGCGCGATTTCACGAACTGGTGGGGCTACGTTCCCGGCGCGTACTGGAAGCGGCCCACCGGGCCGGGGAGCACGATCAACGGACGCGACCACCATCCGGTCGTCCACGTAACGCCTGAAGACGCCGAGGCGTACGCGCGCTGGGCGGGGAAAGTGCTGCCGACCGAAGCGGAGTGGGAGTTCGCCGCCCGCGGCGGCCTGGACGGCGCCGTCTTCGCCTGGGGCGACGAGCACTTTCCCGCGGGAGAGGCGATGGCGAACACCTGGCAAGGCGAGTTCCCGTGGCAGAACCTGAAGCTCGACGGCTACGACGGTACGTCGCCAGTCGGTTCCTTTCCGCCGAACGGCTACGGCCTTTATGACATGACGGGAAACGTGTGGGAGTGGACGAGCGACTTCTTCGCCCAGCACGGGGCAAACCAATCCGAGAAGCTCTGCTGCGCCCCTCGCAACCCCCGCGTAGCGCTACCCGCCGACACCTTCCCGCCCGGGGAGCAAATCCCCCGCCGGGTGATCAAGGGCGGCTCGCACCTCTGCGCGCCCAACTACTGCCTGCGATACCGCCCGGCGGCCCGGCAGGGCGAAGCCGTAGACACGTCGACAGGGCACATCGGCTTTCGCTGCATCGTGCGGTAAACGCCGTTCTCGCAGCTCAGCCGACTCATTCGATCTGGGTGATGCGATTCACTCTCGCTCCCAGGACGATTCGCACGACAACCGCACGAAAGGAGAGACGATGGAGAGGGCTCAGCGTTTGGACCGCGCCGCCGCGACCCCGGGCTATGGCTGGATCACATTCGCGGGCGTGATGCTGATCGTCGTCGGATCGTTCAACATCATCGAGGGAATCGCCGCGATCGCGAACTCCGACTATCTCGCGAACGAGCTGCTGTTCGCGAATCTCGACGCATGGGGCTGGTTCTTCCTCATCTGGGGGATCCTCCAGGTCTGTGCCGGCTTCGCACTCTTCGGCGGAGCCGGATGGGCCGTTTTCGTCGGCATCGTCACAGCCACGTTCAACCTGATCGCTCAGCTGTCCTGGGCGCGCGCCTTTCCGGTGTGGGCCGTCTCGGCCATGGTGGTCGACGTGCTTGTCCTCTACGGACTGATCGTCTACGGAGGTCGAACCACCGACTAGCTTGCTAGTGCCTGCGCGCGAGACCTGGTCAGCCGGGCCTCGCGCGCAGCGCGCTCGTCTCGTCAGAGATTACGCGCCGCCTCTTCCCATTCGCGAGCCTCCCGAGCTCGTCGCCGGTCGAGTAACCACGCGAACCCGATCAACACGAGGCCGACCAGGACGATTGCTGCAAGCGCACCCCAGGTGAGCAAGGCGGCGCCGATGATCAGGAACACGATCATCGCGACCAGTCCGCCCAGAACGATCAGGCCCCCGAGCTTGAGCCAAAAGCGGAACCCGACGTCATCCATGCTGGTAACTTCGCCGGGTCGCGGGTGGTCGGTCATCACCCCGACAGGGTGACGCCGCGTCACCCGTGCCGGCGCCTGCCCCCGTCCGCAGCTCCTCTAGAGGAGCTCCAGCCGGCGCGCCCGTTCGACGGCGTCGCGCCTCCGCGTCGCGCCCAGTTTCCGGTAGATGCTGCGGAGGTGGGTCTTGACGGTATTGACCGAGACGAACAACTCGGCGGCGATCTCCGCATTCGACATCAGCGTTGGCAGGTAACGCAGCACGGCCCGCTCACGGTCGCTGAGCGGCTCGAGCAGCTTGGGCTTGGTGATCTCCACGTTCGGTGCCCGGCGCTCGAGGGCGGCAATGAGCTCGCCGGCGAACGAGCGGTGACTCGTGCCGCGCCGAACCTGGTACTCGAGCAGAGGCCGGACCGAAGGCCCCACGTCCACGAAGACACGTCGATAGCTGTTCGGGCTCCCGAGCTCGAGCGCGTGCTCGAACTCGACTGAAGACGCTCGAGCGTCGTGGAGCTCGCTGTGGGCGACTGACCTCAGGACGGCGGCCTCGATCTCGAGCGGTACCTGCTCCGGACCAGGCTCTGACCGGAAGTCCGCAAGCGCCGCGAGCGCGCCTTCGGGATCCCCCTCGACGAGAAGCAAGCGCGCAAACAGGACATCGAGACCCCCTGCTGGAGCGTGACCGGGGCGGCCGTCGAGCGTGGCGCGCGCCGCGTCGAGATCCCCGCGAGCGGCCAGAAGCCTCGGCTCTGCGAACGCGAGCGTCGATCTCAGATAGAACGGCGCCGGTCGGCGGTCCCTGTCGACGGCGCCGTGCAGCAACCGCAACCCCTCTTCGGCCCCTCTCGTGCCTCGGGCGCCGGCAAGGATCGCCGCCATGACCTCGGCAGCAAGACGTGCGCTTTGGTCGTTCGACTCTCCGTCGGCCATGCGTCCGAGATGCGTCTCGGCCAGCTCCAACTCGTCCCAGTGGTAGTGCGTCCAGGCGAGCGCGAAGTGGGCGCCTGATGCCTGTGGGTAGTCGAGCCAGCCGCGCCCGTCGGCGAAGGCGGTCGCCTCGGTCGCTACCTCGGCTGCACGGCGCAGACGGCCACGGGAGATCTCGATCAGAGCGATCTGGCTCAGAGAGTTCAGCTCCATCAGATTCGCGCCGGCGTCGCGGGCGAAAACCAACGCTCTGTCGAGCCGAGTCTCGGCCTCGTCGAGGCGCCCGGTCGCGACCGAGGCCGTGCCGAGATTCGTCAGTGCGATCGACTGCAGCACATGCGCCGGCGCCGTCGATCCAAAGCCGTGATTCTTGCTCGCCTCGAGCAATTCGGCCGCGGCCGATTCCAGCGTTTCGACGTCGCCGTTCAACCGCGCGAGGACGAGTCGGAGGAACATCGCGTGCGTCTTCAGGGACTCGAATGTGGCGGAGTCGTCCTCGAGCGCCGACTCGGCCTCTGCAAGCAAACGTTCGGCGACGGGAAGATCGCCGCCCGGCCCCTCGAGCTTCGCCGCCGCCGCCGCGAGCATGAGCGCGGGACGGCCGCCGACCGCCTCTGGTCGAACTGCGGGAAGGTCGGCAAAACCCGTGGCCAGTGGTCGGAGCACCAACATCGGCCACGCGTCCGCGCAAATCTCATTCGCGAGATCCCAATCCTCGCCGCGGGCGGCCTCCCGAAACGCCACGAGGGCTTCTCCGTTGCGCCAGTGCCAGCGTGCTGCGCGCCGGAACAACGAGGGCGCCTCATCCGGCATCGTGCGCCCGAGGTGGGCCACGAGGAAATCGCGGAAGAGCCCCGGGTACCGGTAGCGCCTCTCGCCGTCCGCCTCGGTCGAGATGAGGATGTTCTGCATCTCGAGCGTCTCGAGCATGCAGCCGCTGTTCGGGTCCCCGCTGAGTTCCGTGGCGAGCCCGGCGGTGAGCGTGGCCGGGATCGACGTTCGAAGCAAGAACGCTCGTCGCTCGGGCGCCTGCCGTTCCAGGACCTCGTTGAGCAGGTAATCCGCGACCGCGCGGTCATCGCCCGCGAATCGCCGGATGAACTGACTCGGATCGGCCTGCTGCTCGAGCGAAATGGCTGCCAGGCGGATCCCGGCCGCCCATCCTTCTGTGCGCTCTCGAAGCGCCTCGACGTCGTCATCCGAGAGCCGGTCTGCGAGATCGCCCAGGAGCTCGAGGCATTCGCCGGAGGTGAACGCCAGATCGAAGGCTCGGATCTCTGCCGTCTCCCCGGCCAAGCGCAACCTCTGCAACCGGAGCGGCGGATCCGCGCGCGTCGCGATAACAAGCCGTAGCTGCGGAGGCGCGTGGACGAGCAAGGCGTCGAGCTCGCGGAGCACGGTCTTGCTCTCGATCTCCTGGAAGTCATCGAGCACGAGCACGACCGGCGACTCGCGAGCGCCGATTCGCGCCGAGACGTGTGCCGCCGTTGCTTCGTCGCCGTCTCTAGACAGGCTGCCCGTGGCCGGACCGTCCATCCCAGCCTCGACCTCGTCGAGGGCACACTGGACACCGAGCCAGAAGGACGGGCTCCAGTTGTGGTCTCGATCAAGCGTGAGCCAGGCCACGTCGACCTGAGGCTTCGAAGCGGCCCACGCGGAAAGCAGAACCGTCTTCCCGGCGCCGGCACGCGCGGAGACGAGGGTTACGCGCCGCTGCGTCGCCGAGCTCACGAGATCGTGTAGGCGCGCTCGCGGGATGAAGCCGCGCGGAAGTGCCGGCGGAACAATCTCGGTCGGAAGGACCGGATTCGGGTGAGCGCGGCGCTGCAACCGGCGCCGCGGCGGCGCGGGAGGAGACACGGCCGGCCTCCTGGTGACTGGCGGTAGTTGGCCACACTACCGAGGTGAGGTTTTCGCCGCAAAAGGCGGAAAGCGCGGCGGAGGCAATCGCCGATCACCCCTCAGGGATGACGATGCGTCACCCGACCGGCAGCGATGCTGGCCGCTCTCCGTCCTGGAGGTTCGGTGGCGCAGTACGAGATTCGTGTGAAGGGTCGAATTACTGACACCTTGCTCGCCGAGCTCGAGGGCCTCGATGCGAGCGTCGAGCCGGTCGGCACGGTCCTGCACGGCCCCGTCGAGGACCAGGCGGCGCTGCACGGATTGATCGACCGGATCCAGGCACTCGGCCTCGAGCTGCTCGAGGTTCGCCGGCTACCGAACGGCAACACCGCTCGGTCGAGCAGGACGTAAGTGTCGGGCTTGCACACGGTCGATGCCGACGTCGAGGGCGCGCTCGAGCGCGTCAACGTTCCGAGCTACGTCATCGATCAGTACGGCATCATCCGCTGGATCAACCCTGCGGCCCAACGTGTCGCCGGCGACGTGCGAGGGCGCCAGTTCACCTCTGTCTGCGCACCCGAGGAGGTCCGCCGGGCGCGCGAGCTCTTCGCGAAGAAGATCGCCGGGACAATCCAGGTCACCGACGCCGAAGCGGTGCTCGTGGACCGCGACGGCAAACGCGTTACCGTCGAGCTGAGCTCTGTCGCGCTACACAGAGGCGGTCACGTGATCGGGGTCTTCGGACAAGTCACTCGCGTTGAAGCGGCGCACGATCGACCGCTTCATCCTCACCTGACGCCGCGGCAGGCCGAGGTCCTGCGGCTGCTCGAGCACGGCCGCTCGACGACCCAGATCGCGGACGAGCTTCATCTGAGCATCGAGACCGTTCGTAATCACATCCGCGCACTGCTTCGCGCGCTCGGTGTCCATTCACGCCTTGAAGCCGTCGCCGTCGCCCGCCAGGAGCACCTCGTCGCGAATTGACCCATGCGGGTTACGCGCCCGCGCAGGACGCCCGGCAATACTCGGAACCGAGCGGAACTGCGGCACCGCTCGCCCTCCAGGAGGCGGCGGCGCGCGGCAGGCATCGACTGCGCGCCGCCGCAACTTTTGTACTCGGCGAAATTTCCCCCGTTTGGGTAACAACTCCCGGGCCTGAAGTGTCGTCAGAGAATGCATGGCGATTCTGCGGCCTCGCCTGCTTGGGCCACGCCTACTCTTGGTCGGGATCGTGGCGAGCATCGTTGCCGTCCAGGCGGCGGTCGACATCGCGCGCTCGGACGCGAACCGTGCCCCGTATGTGGTCACGCTCAAGGTGAGGGGCGCGAGCGCAGCCGTTCGGCCGGCCGTCCGCCGCCTCGAGCAGCGCGTCGGCTTCCGCGCGAAGCTCCGCTACGACAGCCCTCAGCTGCGCGGGTTCTCTGCACGGCTGTCGCGTAAACAGGTCGCGCGTCTTCGCCTAGACCGAAGTGTGAACGTGATCGTGCCCGACCCCGCGCGATGGATCGTGCTGTTCGATCCAACCGTGCCCGACGTCGACGCCAGGATCGACGAGCTCGAGCACGACTACAGCTTCACCGCGACCACGCGGTATCGAGAGCTGGGCGGGTTCGCGGCGAAGCTTTCCGCGAGACAGCTGCTCTGGCTGAACGACGAGCACGACATCGTCCTGATCGGCCCGGACAGCCAGGTCCGGCCGTTCACCGACCAGACCGCTTAGCGCTTAGCGCCAGCCTGTGGGCGGCCGGCGGTGCCCCGGCTCCTCGTGCCAGTAGTCGCGCGAGTCGACGACCCTGCCGTCAGAGCCAAAGCGGAGGATCGAGCATCCGGCCAGCGTGAGCTCGTCGCCCTCGGGCGTTTCGAGCAATGCCCACCACTCGCAGGCGGCGCGGTCGCCGTCCTCGATCGGCTTGCCGAACCACACCTCGCGCGCCCTGGCTTCGGCATACACGCGCCGCGCGTACTCCTGCGCGTTCTCGCGCTCGCGAAACGGGTGTGAACGGAACGTGCAGTCCTCGGTGTAGAGGGCACCCGCCGCCTCGGCGTCATGCGCGAGCCAGGCGCGCTCATACGCATTCGCCCACTCGGTCGCGAAGCTCACTGCTCGAGATCTTCCCGCAGAAGCCCGTACACGACGCCGTCCACCCACTCGCCGTGCCGCCGGTACGCCTTCCGCTTCACGCCCTCGAGGACGAATCCCGCCCGCTCGGCATGCCGCTGCGCGCGCTCGTTGAATCCGTAGATCTCCAGCTGCAACCGGTGGTAGTCGAGCTCCAGCAGCAGGTGCCGCTGCAGGAGCCGCGCGGCCTCGTCGGAGAGGTGGCGGCCGCGAAAGTCCGGATGAATGGCGAGTCCGCCGAGCTGCGCGATGCGGCTGCGCCGGTTGGCGAGCTCGAAGCCCATCACGCCGGCGCGCCGCCACTCGCCGCCCTCTTCGACTTCGATCACGAAGCGGCCGAACTCGTACGGCTCCAGTTGAGACCGCTCGATCTCCTCCAGGACCTCCGCGCGCTCTCGAGCGCGTGAGCCTGCGAGGTACGGCTCGACCTCGTCGTGCGTGACGAGCTCGACGAAGAAGTCGAGATCGTCGGCCTCGGCCCGCCGGATTCGCAGATTCATCAAGGAGAGGCGGGCGCCGGCTCCGCGCGCGGAGCTCGCACGAGCCCCGACCCGAGCGCAACTCCGCCGAGAATCAGCACGAGGCCAGCGATCTCAGAGACGGTGAGCGGCTCGCCGAGCAGCGTGACGCCGTAGAACAGCGCGGTCACCGGCAAGAGGTACGTCACGAGGCTCGCTCGGGCGGACCCGTCCGTTTGAAGCAGCGTGTAGTAAATGAGCTGCCCGAGCACGGTGCCGAGGATGGCCAGCGCGAGCACGGAGCCGATCTCCTTCCAGCCCGGAAGCTCGTGCGGCGCCTGCGCAGCGCCGAGCGGCAGCAGGAAGGCGGTGGCCCAGATCAGCTGGGCAGTCGCAATCGCGAGCGCCGTCGTGCCGCTCTCGACGACGCGCTGGCCGTAGAGGCTTCCGATCGCGTAGGCGATCGATGCGAGCACGACCGCCAGCGTCCCGACGACACCCCACCAGCCGCCCTCGGGGTGCACGCCGACCAGCACGCCGACACCGACGATCCCGACCAGAATCCCCACCAGGCGCAGGCCTGAGACCGACTCGCTGCGCTGGTAGCGCAAGGCGATCATGGCGACGAAGATCGGCATCGATGCGTTCGCGATTGCCGCAACACCCGAGTCGATGTGCTTCTCACCCCACGCGATCAGCGTGAAGGGAAGCGCCGCGCTGACGAGCCCGAGCACGACGCCGTGGCGCCCGAGGCCCCGGATGTCTCGCGCCGCACGGCGAAAGCCACGTTGCGCACCAAAAACGGCGAACAGCATCACGGCCGCGATACCGACACGAAGCAGCATCATCGTCGTCGGCTCGAAGTCGCGGTTCGCGACCTTGATGAACATGAACGAGGCGCCCCAGAGCGCGGCGAGCAGGACGAGCAGCGGCAGGTAGGTGCGGCTCATCTGCCCGTAAACGGCGGCGCGGGCCGTCTTGTGAGGCGGCTAGACTCGGGTACCTGACGCAGGTCGCGCAACAGCCCCTGCATCGCGCCCTCGGGCTGACCGACGGGGAATTCGACCGTATCTGCGACCTGCTCGAGCGCGACCCGAATCATTTCGAGCTCGCCGTCTTCTCGCTGCTTTGGTCGGAGCACTGTGGCTACAAGCATTCGGCGCCGCTGCTCAAGAGGCTGCCGTCGCACGGGGAGCGTGTCCTCCAGGGGCCCGGAGAAAACGCCGGCGTGATCGACATCGGCGACGGACTCGCGGTCGCCTTCAAGGTCGAGAGCCACAACCACCCGACGGCGGTCGAGCCGTTTCAGGGCGCCGCCACCGGCGTCGGCGGGATTCTCCGCGACATCGTCGCGATGGGCGCGCGGCCGATCGCGCTGCTCGACGGGCTGCGCTTCGGCTCGCCCGACTGGATGTTCAAACGCGCCGTGGCCGGTATCGCCCACTACGGGAATTGCGTGGGAGTGGCGACGGTTGGCGGCGAGGCTGTCTTCGACGAGGCATATCGCCACAACTGTCTTGTCAACGCCATGTGCGTCGGGCTTCTTCCCGGTGAGCGCCTCACGCGCGCCCGGGCAAGCGGAGCCGGGAGCGCGGTTGTCGTGTACGGCGCGACCACCGGCCGCGACGGGATCGGCGGCGCAAGCGTGCTTGCGAGCCAGGAGCTCGGTGAGGGTGACGACGACAAGCGGCCGTCGGTCCAGATCGGCGATCCCTTCATGGGCAAGAAGCTGATCGAGGCCAGCCTCGAGCTCGTCGAGCGCGGTTTGGTGGATTCGCTGCAGGACTGTGGCGCCGCCGGGCTGGCCTCGGCGCTCGCGGAGATGGCTCGAGACGGCGCCGGGGTCGACGTTCACCTCGACCGCGTGCCGCTGCGGGAGGACGACCTCGAGCCCTGGGAGATCATGATCTCCGAGAGCCAGGAGCGGATGGTCGCGGTCACGTCCGAGGTCGAGGAGGTCGCGGCGGTGCTCGAACGCTGGGAGCTCCACCACGCCGTCGTCGGCGAGGTCACCGACTCCGGTGAGCTGCGCGCCTTCTTCGGCGCCGAGGTAGTCGGCGAGATTCCGGCCGCGCTGCTGACCGACGAATGCCCTCGGTACGAGGTCGAGCGCGAGCCGAGGTCGGCGGCGCGCCCGAACGTCGACGCGGTCAACTTCGAGCGCAAGGACTGGATCTACGAGCAGTACGACCAGCTCGTGCAGTCGCGGACGGTGAGGCGGCCGGGGCTCGACGCCGCGGTGCTCCGGCTGCGGCCGTCGTACCGGGGCCTCGCCGTCTCGCTCGACGGCCCGCCGCTCGGCGAGCGCGATCCGTTCGCGGCGGGACGGGAGGCGGTGCTCGATGCGGCCCGGAATGTCGCGTGCGCCGGAGCCGAGCCTGTCGCGCTCACCGACTGCCTCAACTTCGCGAATCCCGAGAAGCCCGAGATTGGCTGGGAGCTGGAGCAGGCGATCGAAGGGATCGCGCAGGCGGCCACGGCGCTCGGCATCCCCGTCGTCTCCGGCAACGTCTCGCTCTACAACGAGACCGACGGCCGTGGGATCCCGCCGACGCCGGTGGTCGGCTGCGTGGGCATCGTTCCCGACGTGCGGCTGCTGCCCAACGGCTGGCGCGCGGGCGACGTCGTGCTCCTCGCAGAGGCCGGCGGAGACGACGCGGCCCTGATCGAGTTCGTCTGGCGCGCGGCTCAACATCTCTCGCTCGCGCACGACGTCAGCGACGGCGGGCTCGAGCACGCCGTCGGCGAAGCCGCGAGCTGGAGCGGGCGCGAAGCACGGCTCG
Organism: Actinomycetota bacterium; assembly: GCA_046728975.1. Lineage (GTDB taxonomy): Bacteria > Actinomycetota > Thermoleophilia > Gaiellales > Gaiellaceae > JBKPFU01. The sequence continues at coordinate 26,099 of JBKPFU010000010.1, forward strand.
ACGACACGGAGGCGCCGTACGGCTCGGTCGTGCTCGCGTGCGATGCCGGCGCCGTCGAGCGGCTCGACTGGCACCATCTACGGGTGATCGGAGTAGTTCACTAAGTGGCGGCACCCTTCCTCACATCTCGTGCCCGCCTGGTGGCTGCAAAGCATCGTTCGGCCATGTCCTCAGTCGCGCACGTAGCCTCGCGTCATCCCAGGACGCGTATGCGTTTGCGTCCTCGCCGAACTCGCTTTTCGCCATCGGCGAGCGCGTTCTGCTCGGGCGGGCGCCGCTGATGTGCGGCGTCTTCGGCATCCGCGCGCCGGGCCGGGACGTGGCGCGCGTCACGTACTTCGGCCTGTTTGCGCTCCAGCACCGTGGCCAGGAATCGGCGGGAATCGCCGTCTCCGACAACGGTCGCCTGACCGTGCTGCGCGACATGGGCCTCGTCACGCAGGTGTTCGACGAGCAGAAGCTGCGCGGGCTTCGCGGCGACGTCGCGATTGGGCACACGCGCTATTCGACGACCGGCTCGACGAAGTGGTCGAACGCCCAGCCGATCGTTCAGCACGGGCGCGCGCGGACGGTCGCGCTCGGACACAACGGCAACCTCACGAATTCGACCGAGCTGCGCGACGCCCTTCAGGCCGACGGCGTCCGGCTCACTTCGACGTCGGACACGGAGGTGATCGCCGCCCTGATCGCGAACGACCCCGCCCCCCTCGAGGAGGCCGTGACCAACGCCGCGTCGCGCCTCGAAGGCGCGTTCACGATCGTGACGCTCTCGGAGGGCAAGCTGCTCGGCGCGCGCGACCCGCACGGTTTTCGCCCGCTGTGCCTGGGCCGTCTCGACGGCGAGTGGGTTCTGGCGTCGGAAACGTGCGCCCTCGACCTCGTCGGCGCCGAGCTGGAGCGCGAGGTCGGACCCGGCGAGCTGGTCGTGATCGCCGAGGACGGCTGTCGCACGATCGAGCTCGCAAACGAGGTCAAGCCTGCGTTCTGCATCTTCGAGTTCTTCTATCTCGCCCGGCCTGACTCCCGCCTCAACGGAGTCGAGATGCACGGGGCGAGAGTGCGGATGGGCGAGCGGCTGGCCGAGGAGGCGCCGGTCGATGCCGATCTGGTGCTGCCGATTCCGGACTCAGGCACGCCCGCCGCGATCGGCTTCGCGCGAGCGAGCGGGATCCCGTTCAGCGAAGGCCTGATCAAGAACCGCTACGTGGGACGGACGTTCATCCAGCCCGACCAGGGACTGCGCCGGCAGGGGGTGAAGCTGAAGTTCAACCCGCTCGCCGAGGTGAAGGGGAAGCGCGTCGTCGCGGTCGACGACTCGATCGTCCGCGGAAATACAACCCGGGAGATCGTCGCCATGCTCTTCGACGCCGGCGCGGCCGAGGTGCACGTCCGCGTCTCCGCACCGCCGATCGTCTCGCAGTGCTACTACGGCATCGACTTCGCGGACGAGGACGAGCTGATCGCCGCCGGCCGTTCGGTCGAGGAGGTCCGTGAATACATCGGGGCGACCTCGCTGGCCTATCTCTCCCTCGAGGGCCTGCAGGCGTCGACTCGCCGGCCGGCATCGTCGTTTTGCCGCGCCTGTCTGACGCGCCAGTATCCGACGAAGGTGCCGGAGGCGGCCGCGAAGCTGCGCTTCGAGACGGCCGCTCCGGTCGCCGAGTAACCGCTACTGCTCGAGGACGCGGCTCGCCTTCGCGATTCCGCGGCTCAGCAGGTACGCCGCGCCGAGCACGACGTTCGCGAAGGCCCAGTCATTTACGTTCCACGCGTCGTCGAACAAGAGAAATGCGAGAAAGACGTTGATGACGATCAGGGCGAAAAACTCGGCATTGCCTGGTATCGGCATACGGGCGACGCTCAGATTGCTCGCCACCGTATATCCAGGACCGGTGCCGCCCTGCTCGGGGGGCGTCGTCGACATGTGGTCTCCTTTCTCCGGTCACGCAGCCTGGCCGGGGATATGGACTATCTCCAGCTTTATGCCGTCGGGGTCGTAAAAAAACACCGCGTAGTAGCCGGGGATGTACGCGTACTCCTCCGGTCCGCTCTCGATCTCCACACCCTGCGCCCGGAGCCAGTCGGCGCGCTCGTTGACAGCCCCACGGGACATGGCCTCGATCGCCACGTGGTGGAGGCCCACGGCGTAGCGGTCGTGCGTCCCTTCCGACTGCGCCTGACGCAAGCCGATCGACGTGCCGGGCCCGGTCAAGTAGTAGATCGTCTCGCCGCGCTCCCCCTCGACCTCGCCTAACCCATGCCAGCCCAGCGGACCGAGCAGCTCGCGGTAGAACGGCAGGCTGCGCTCGATCGAGGACACGACCAGGTCGACGTGGTGGACGCCGGTGGAGCGCATGTGTTGCTCGACACGAATTCAGCGCTGGGGGGTTAGATCCTCCGCGCGTCCGTACCGAACGGCGCGCTTGACGGCCCGCGGGTCGAGGCCCCGCTCCAGGAGCTCCTGGCGCAGCTCACCCTCGGCCGCGAGCCGCAGGAAGAGCCAGGCCAGGGCGGCGAGCGTCACGATCGAGCCCTCGATCATCATCACGGTGCCGGCCAGGGCTTGGTCGTGGAGCGGCGAGATCCCCCATCGCTCCGAGGGCGCCTCATAGAACGAGTAGAACACCGTCCCCGACCAGAGGAAGATGTTCCCGAGCAGGGTCTCGACCAGTCGGACAATTGCGATGTACCCGAGCTTGAAGCCCGTGCCAAACCATTCGGGCGCGGGCAGCGTCTCGACGACCGGTGCCCACATCAGGCCACCCGCAGTGAAGAAGCAGAAGTGCTCGAGCGCGTGGATGGAGTCGTGGTGCAGGGCGGCCTCGTAGAGGAACGGGACGTGCCAGGCGCACAGGTTGATCGCCCAGATCGGTAGCGCCACGAGCGGGTGGGTCAGGACCCGCAGCCGGCTTACCCAGCCGAGACTCAGCAACGGCCGCAGGATCGGGCCCGTCAGCCCCGCGACGAAGCAGAGCGGCGCGAGATCCCCGAGCAGGACGTGCTGCAGCATGTGCATGAAGAAGAACTGCTGCTCGCCGAACGCATCGATCGGGGAGGCAAGGGCGAGCAGCACGAGCACGAGCCCGAGGACGAACACGAACACGCGCCACCCGGGCACGGGCGTGCCGCGGCGACGGAGCGTGCGCGCGCGCACGAAGTAGGCCCCTGCGACGACCACGGTCGGCGCCAGCTGAAGCGGCTCCAGACTCCAGCTCGTCAACAGCGACGGGCCGTTTGCGACCACGACCGGAGTCTAGAATTCGCCTGCTAACTGGGACCCGCCCAGACGTCGGCCGCACCGTGCAGCTCTTCCATTACCACCTCGTGACCAGCAAGCTGCGCGAGGTCGAGGCGCGCTACATCGCGAAGCTCGGATTCCAGCTGATCGCCCGCTACGGCCGGATCGGCGACGAGGAGCTCTACTCGGAGGGCGGGGTCCCCTGGGAGGAGCTCGACCGCCAGGGCTTCAAGCTCCGCCTGACCGAGCTCGAGCGCGGCGCGGTCAATGTGGTCGTTCAGCCCGGGCAATGGGAGCTTCCGCGCGTCGACCATCTCGGCTTCGCGCTCGACGAAGAAGAGTTCGCCGCGACGATCGACCGGGCAAAAGCCGCCGAGCTTCGCATTCAGGAGCACGGCGGGAAGCGAACGTTCGTGACGACGGGCGCCGGCTACCGGCTGGAGATCCATCCTCCTCGGGATTGGATCGACGAGGTACTCGAATCGGCAGACGAGCTGCGGCTTGCCGAGCTGCAGCTCCGCTCGGAGAAGCCGCAGGAGCAGGCGGCGGCGCTGGCACGGCTGCTCGATATTCCGGTCGACGACTCGGAGATCGAGATCGGACCGACGACGGTGCGCTTCGTCTCCGGCGGCCCGCCTGGTCGGCCGGAGTTGCACGGCGAGTTCTTCGCCTAGGAGCTCCCTTCGGGGTCCTTGACGACCTGGGCCGCTCTTAGACTCGGCGAGTGAGCTCGAGCGACAAGACCTACGAGGCAGCCGGGGTCTCTCTCGCATCGGCCGAGGCGATAGTCGGACGGCTGCGTGCCGCGGTCGAGTCGACGGGAGCCGCCGGCTTTGGCGCGTTCGCCGGGCTCTACCCGTTGGACGAGCGGCGCCTGCTTGCCGCCACGACCGACTCGGTCGGGACGAAGCTGATCGTCGCGCGGCAGCGCGGCGAGCTTCGCGCGTGCGGCGCCGATCTGGCGGCGCACTGCATCAACGACGTGCTCACGACGGGCGCCGAGCCGCTCTTCCTCCTTGATTACGTGGCCGCGAACCGGCTCGACGTCGAGCAGGTCGCGGAGCTCGTCGAAGGCGCCGCCGAAATCTGCCGTGCCGCCGGCTGTGCGCTGATCGGCGGTGAGACGGCGGAGCTTCCCGGGATCTACCGGGAGGAGGAGATCGACTTCGCGGGAACCTGCGTCGGGGTCGTGGATCCCGAAGCGCTGATCGACGGCTCGCGGATCGAAGCCGGAGACGCGGTTGTCGGGTTTCCGTCGGCAGGCGTCCATGCGAACGGTTTCTCGCTCGTCCGACGGGTGCTCGCGGACGAGGACTACGACGGAGCCGACCTGCTCGCCCCCACCCGCCTCTACCTCGACGACGTGCACTCGCTGCGCGAGCGCGCCGACGTTCGCGGGCTCGCCCACGTCACCGGCGGCGGAATCCTTGGCAACGTCGCGCGCATCGTCCCGGAGGGGCTCGAGGCGCGCATCGACTGGGAGGCGTGGGAACGCCCGCCCGTTTTCGAGTGGTTGGCGCGCCACGCCGAGGAGGAGGAGCTGCGACGAGTGTTCAACCTCGGCATCGGCTTCTGTGCCGTCGTTCGCGATGCGGCGGAAGACGACCTCGTGATCGGAGAGATCACGACTTGATCGGCGTCCTCGTTTCGGGCGAGGGAACCAATTTGCAGGCGCTGCTCGACGCAGGGCTGCCGATCGTCGCGGTCGCCTCGAACAACACGAAAGCGCGCGCGCTCGACCGCGCCGCCAAGGCCGGTATCGACGCAGGAGCGTTCCCGGCGGCCGAGTTCGACGACCGCGACGAACGTGACCTCGCCATGGCCGATTTCCTCGCCGAACGGGGAGTCGAGCTCGTCGTCTGCGCCGGGTACATGAACCTGCTGACGAAGCCGTTTCTCGACCGCTTCCCCGACCGGATCATCAACACCCATTCGGCGCCGCTGCCGGCGTTCCCGGGCGCGCGCCCGATCGAGGACGTGCTCGCGGCCGGCGTCCACGAGACCGCCGCGACCGTCCACTACGTCGACGAAGGCGTCGATACGGGCCGTGTCATCGCGGCGGAGCGTGTGCCCGTGCTCGAGGGCGACACGGTCGAATCGCTGCGGGAGCGTGTCCAGTCGGTCGAGCACAGGCTTCTTCCGCGCGTCGTGCGCGAGCTGATCGCTTGATGGAGCGCGCTCTCCTCTCCGTCCATGACAAGACGGGCCTCGAGGAATTCGCGCGCGGTCTTGCCGAGCTCGGTGTCGAGCTCGTCGCGAGCGGCGGAACGCATGCATATCTGGAGAAGCACGGAATCGAGGCGGCGCGGGTCGAGGACCTGACGGAGACACCCGAGCTCCTCGGTGGACGCGTCAAAACCCTTCACCCCCGGATCCACGCGGCGATCCTCGCGCAGCGCGACAAAAGCGACGACGTCGACACGCTCGAGGAGCACGAAATCCGCCCGTTCGACCTCGTCTGCGTGAACCTGTATCCCTTTCGCGACGTTGCCGGACGGCGCGGCGTGAGCGAGCAGGAGGCGATCGAGATGATCGACATCGGCGGCCCCGCGATGCTGCGTGCGGCCGCGAAGAACTTCCTCCATGTCGCAGTCGTCTGTCGTCCAGATCGCTATGGCCAGGTACTCGAGGAACTGCGGCGGGACGGCGAGCTCTCGAGCGAAACGCACCGGCAGCTGGCCCGCGAGGCGTTCGCGACCAGCGCGGCCTACGAAGCCGCGATCTCGGGGTGGTTCGCCGAGGGCACGCCCTTTCCCGACAGCCTCGTCCCCGCATTCATGAAGGAGGTGGAGCTTACGTACGGCGAGAACCCGCACCAACGCGCGGCGTACTACTCGGAGGTCGGGACGCGGCTGCACCTGCTCTCGCGCGTCGAGCAGTTGCACGGGCGCGACCTCTCGTACAACAACCTCAACGACCTCTCCGCCGCTCGGCTCGCGATCCGCGAGTTCGAGCTTCCGGCCTGTGTGATCGTCAAGCATGCGAACCCGTGCGGCGTCGCCCTCGCGGGCACGATCGACGAGGCCTACGAACGGGCGCTGGCGGCCGACCCGATCTCTGCATACGGCAGCATCGTCGTCCTTAACCGGCCGGTGGGCCGCGAGCTGGCCGAGCGGCTCGCCGAGCAGTTCATCGAGGTCCTGTTCGCACCGCGCTACGACGATGACGCGCTCGAGACGCTGACGCAGAAGCCCGCCGTCCGCATCCTCGAAAACCGGGAGCGCCGCTTCGGGAACCCCGGCGAGCGCGACTTCAAGCGGGTGCTCGGCGGCCTGCTCGTCCAGGACCGCGACTGGGACGTCGAGGACCGCACCGGGATGGAGGTCGTGTGCGGGGAGGCCGACGAGTCGGACTGGGGCGACATGCTGTTCGCCTGGCGCGTGTGCAAGCACGTCACCTCGAACGCGATCGTGATCGCGCGCGGCCTGCAGACGCTCGGCATCGGCGCCGGCCAGATGAGTCGCGTCGACTCAGTCCGGATCGCGCTCGACAAGGCGCGCGAGCACGGCCACGACCTGCAGGGCGCCACGCTTGCGTCGGACGCGTTCTTCCCGTTTCCCGACGGGCCGAAGCTGGCGCTCGCGGCCGGAATCAGATCGATCATCGAGCCCGGCGGCTCGAAGCGGGACGACGAGGTGATCGCGGCGGTCGAGGAAGCCGACGCGACGATGGTCTTCACGAACCGCCGCCACTTTCGGCACTAGGCCGAAGTGGCGGAATAGCGCGCCCAACGGGTACGTTGGCCGCTTCGTGACCGGTACCGCGCCCGACCCCCGCCGTTGGCAGGCGCTCGCACTTGTCTGCACCGCCTTCTTCATGACGGTGCTCGACATCGCGATCGTCAACGTCGCGCTCCCGTCGATCGGCGACGACCTGCACTTCTCGGAGGAGAACCTGCAATGGGTCATCACCGCCTACGCGCTGACCTTCGGCGGCTTTCTGCTGCTCGGCGGTCGCGCCGCCGACCTGCTCGGTCGCAGGCGGATCTTCATGGTCGGTCTTACGCTCTTCACGATCGCTTCGCTCCTCTGCGGCCTCGCCTGGTCCGAAAGCGTTCTCATCGGTGCCCGCGGGCTGCAGGGTCTGGGCGCAGCGATCATCTCGCCGGCCGCGCTCTCGATCATCACCACCCTCTTCGAAGAGGGGCCGGAGCGGAACAAGGCGCTGGGCGTTTGGGGTGCGGTCGGCGGAAGCGGAGCCGCCGTCGGGGTGCTTGCCGGCGGCGTGCTGACGAAGTACCTCGGCTGGGAGTGGATCTTCTGGGTGAACGTGCCGGTCGGCGCCCTCGCGCTCGCTTTGACAGTCCCGCTCGTCCCCGAGAGCCGAATCGAAGTGGCCCGCCGGCGCTACGACGTGCCGGGGGCGGTGGTTATCACCGCGGCCCTCGTCGTACTCGTGTACGCGATCTCGAAGGCGCCCGACGTCGGCTGGCTCACCTTCCGCACGATGGGCTTGCTCGCCCTTTCCATCGCGATGATCCTCGGGTTCCTGGCCTGGGAGCTCCGGTCGAAACAGCCGCTCGTACGGCTCGGCATCTTCCGGAACCGCACGCTTTCCGCGGCGAACGCGATTGCTTTCCTGCAATCGGGAACCATCTTCAGCAACTTCTTCCTGCTGACCTTGTACGTCCAGCGGGTGCTCCACTACTCGGCCCTCGAGACCGGCGTGACGTTCGTCGCGACCGCGGGAACCGCCGTGGTCGTGGCCGGTGCGTCACAGGCTCTCGTCACGAGGGTCGGCGTGAAGCCGGTGCTGATCGTCGGCCTGCTGCTGCTCACGTTCGGGATGATCTGGTACACGCAGCTTCCGGAGGACGGCACGTACGCGGCCGACCTGCTGCCGGGCTACCTCGCCGTCGGGTTCGGGATTCCGCTCTCGTACATCCCGATCTCGATCGCGGCGCTCGGTGGCGTCCAGGCAAACGAGGCCGGGCTCGCTTCCGGGATCCTCAACACGAGCCAGCAGATCGGCGGCGCGATCGGGATCGCCGCGGCCGCTACGGCTGCGAGCGCGCATACCGACGCCTTGGTGAAGGATGGAAAGCCGCTCCCCTTTGCGCTCACGGAGGGCTACAACCTCGGGTTCTGGGTCTGCGCGGCCTTCGTGGTCGCCTCGCTGGTCGTGACGCTGGCGGCGCTGCCGCGGCGCGTTCGGGCCCCGGCCGAGGCCGAGCCCGCGCGCGTTCCGGCGTAGCCCTAGCGCACTAAGCTTCCGATTCGATGCCGGAGTACCCGACGCTGCTGGAGCTGGTCGGCCGCACGCCGCTGGTCAAGCTTCAGAAGGTCGTTCCGGACGGCGCCGCGACGGTGCTCGCGAAGCTCGAGTACCTGAACCCGGGCGGCTCGGTCAAGGACCGGATCGCGATCGAGATGATCGACGCGGCCGAGCGCGATGGGAAGCTCGAGCCCGGCGGGACGATCGTCGAGCCCACCTCGGGCAACACGGGCACGGGCCTTGCAATCGTGGCCGCGTTGAAGGGCTACCGCTGCATCTTCACGATGCCGGACAAGATGAGCCGCGAGAAGATCTCCCTGCTCCGCGCGTACGGCGCCGAGGTGATCGTCTGCCCCTACGCCGTCGAGCCGGAGTCGCCGGAGAGCTACTACTCGGTCTCCGACCGCCTGGCCGAGGAGATCCCCGGCGCGTACAAGCCGGACCAGTACACGAACCCCGGGAACCCGCAGGCGCATTACGAGACGACGGGGCCCGAGATCTGGGAGCAGACGGCCGGCGAGATCGATGCGCTCGTGATCGCAGTCGGGACCGGCGGCACGGTGACCGGCATCGGCCGTTACCTGAAGGAGCAGAAGCCGGACGTCTTGATCGTCGGCGCCGACCCGGAGGGCTCGATCTACACCGCGGGCCCCGAGAAGCAGCATCCTTACCTCGTCGAAGGGATCGGCGAGGACTTCTATCCGAAGACGCTCGACCGCTCCGTCATCGACCGCTGGGTCACCGTCTCCGACCGCGACTCCTTTCTAATGGCGAGGCGGTTGGCGCACGAGGAAGGGCTTCTGGTCGGCGGCTCCTGCGGAACGGCGACGCAGGCGGCGATCGAGATCGCCAGGGAGCTTGGGCCCGGCAAAACCGTGGTCACGCTCTACCCGGACGGCGGCCGCTCCTACTTGTCGAAGTTCTACGACGACAACTACCTGCTCGAGCTCGGCTTCCTCGAGCGGGAAGTGCCGACGCCGACGGTCGACGAGGTGCTGCGGTCGAAGGGGATCGAGGAGGCGGAGGTTCCGGCGCTCGTGACGATCGACTCGCACCAGAAGGTCGGCGAGGCGATCGACATGATGCAGCGCTACTCGATCTCGCAGCTGCCGGTCGTGCGCGACAGCGATGCAGGCTCGCTGGCCGACGTGATCGGCTCGCTCCAGGACCGCGACCTGCTCGATCGGGTGTTCAAGAACCCTGACTCGCTGCACGAGGACGTGGCGAATGTGATGCAACCGCCGCTCGCGACCGTCGAGGCCAAGGATTCGCTCGACGAGGTCTTCGCGACCCTGACCGGTCGCACCAACGCCGTCGTCGTCGCGGCCGAGGGCCGGCCGGTCGGCGTCATCACCCGCTCCGACCTGCTCGAGTACCTGGCGCACCAGCGCGGGAACTCGCGCGGCCAGTGAGCGTCGACGCCTTACGCGACCTGCTCGAGCAGGCGTTTCCCGACGCAGCCGAGCTGGTCGTCTCGGACCGGACCGGCGCGGGCGATCACTTCCAGGTAGGAGTCAAGAGCGATCGATTCAACGGGCTCTCGCTCGTGGAGCAGCATCGCCTGGTCTACGACGCGCTCGCCGAGCCGATGCGCGATGGCACCATTCACGAGCTACGGATTTCGACGAAAGGAACCGCGTGACCGAGCTCCGAGACCAGATCCGAGAAATCATCAACCGCGAGGACGTCGCGCTCTTCATGAAGGGCACGCCGCAGTTCGTGATGTGCGGAAACTCAGCGCGAGCGCTCGAGGCGCTGCGCCGGGCACGCGCGCCCGTGACCGCTGTCGACATCCTCCCCGACCCGCGTTTTCGCCAGGAGCTCTCGGCGCTCTCCGGCTGGCCGACGATCCCGCAGGTTTTTGTCAG
>JBKPFU010000011.1:0-5201 GCA_046728975.1 Actinomycetota bacterium
TAGAAGCGCTGGTACGCGCCCTGACGAGTCGGGACCGCCCGCTTCTTCTCACCGGTCGAGACCAGGCCCCAGTGCTCGGCAGGCTCCTCGCCCCAACCCGGTTCGTCGGGGCGGCGGCGCGACCGGAGCGCATCTTCCTGCACGTCGAGCCCGAACTTCACGTACGCGGCGCGATCGCCCAAGACACGGAAGCGTGGGCCACGAGCTGCCGCGACGGCGCTCATCCAGAGGTGCGACCGGACGCCGGACCGATGCGTCACCGCGACGAAGGCGTCGTCGTCGGCCTGCGCGCCCGCCCTCTGGGCGGCCAGTTCGGCGTAGACCTGCCCCGCCGGCCCGAATAGGCAAAGCGCCTGGTCGATCAGGTGGCTGCCGAGGTCGTAGAGGAGCCCGCCGGCCTCTTCGGGCTCGCCCCGCTCGCGCCAGCCGCTGGCCAGCTCCGGCCGCCATCGCTCGAAACGGGACTCGAAGCGAAGGACGCGGCCGAGCTCACCTTTCGCGATGAGATCCCGCGCCGTCAGGAAGTCGCCGTCCCAGCGCCGGTTCTGGAAGACGGTCAGCATGAGCTCGCGCTCCTTCGCGAGCGCGACGAGCTCGCGTGCCTCGGTCGCCGTCGGCGCAACCGGCTTGTCGACGACGACGGCGAAACCTGCCTCGAGTGCCGCGCGGGCCAACGGCACGTGTGTCTTGTTCGGAGTCGCGACGACGACGAGGTCGAGCTCGCCCGTGCGTTCCCATACCTCCTCGGCGCGATCGAGGAGAAGCACGTCCGGATGCTCGCGGCGGGCCCGAGCCCGTCGCTCCTCGTTCCGTGAGACGACGGCCGTCAGCTCCAACCCTTTGACGACGGCGATCAGCGGCGCGTGGAAGTACTCCCCGGCGAGGCCGTAGCCGAGGAGCGCGACGCGGACTGGGCTCGAGCTCATCCGCCGAATTCTTTACCTACGTCCTGCTTGAGTCTGCAGGGAAAACGTGGTACGAACGCGCTTCGAAAACCAGCGAGAGGAGGAACGGTGAAGTACATCTCCCGTTGGGGGGTCGCGGGCTTCACCGCGATTGCCCTGGTCGGGCTGATCACGGCCGCCGCATCGGCGCGGGTCAACGCCCCGACCACGAAGACCGCATCGATCAAGGTTTGCGCGCTGCTTCCGGACACGAAGTCCTCGACGCGCTACACGCTCTTCGATGCGCCGTACCTGAAGGCCGCGTTCAGGAGAGCGAACGTTGCGGCGTCGGTTCTGAACGCACTCGGGAGCGCTCAGAAGCAGAGGTCGCAGGCGGAGCAGTGCATGGCTCAGGGTGCGAAGGTCGTCCTGCTCGACCAGCTCGACCCCGCGTCGGGCAAGTCGATCACGAACTTCGTTGTCAGCCGCAAGGGGAAGGTGATCGACTACGACCGCCTGGTCGTGGGCAGCAAGGCGTCGTACTACGTCTCGTTCAACAACGTGGTGGTCGGGAAGCTCCAAGGCAGGGGCCTCGTCGCCGCGCTGAAGGCGAGGGGGTTGTACACGAGGAAGCCCGTAATCGCCGAGCTCAACGGCGACGTCAAGGACAACAACGCCAAGCTGTTCAAGCAGGGCTACGACTCGATCCTGAACCCCCTGTACAAGAGGGGTACCTTCAAGAAGGCGACCGCCGGCGACCAGTGGACTGACTGGGATCCGATCAAGGCGCGCCAGATCTTCGACCAGATGCTCGCGCGCAACGGCAACAAGATCAACGGCGTGCTCGCCGCCAACGACGGCATCGCCGGCGCCGTGGTCGCCTCGCTGAAGGCGCACAAGCTGAAGTCGATCCCGCTGACCGGCCAGGACGCGACACCGACCGGCGTCCAGTTCATTCTCGCCGGTTGGCAGAGCGGCACCGTCTACAAGTCGGTCCGCAAGGAGGCGAACGCCGCGGCGGCCGCCGCGATCGCGATCGTCAAGGGCAGGAGGGTCCCCGGCGTGAACGGCAGCGTCAGCGGCACCAAGTCGATCCTGCTGACGCCGGTCTGGATCACGAAGAAGAACTACAAGCTGCTCTTCAGGGAGGGCTTCTTGAAGAGGAGCCAGGTCTGCATCGGCCAGTACAGGAAGTTCTGCACGTAGAGAACACAGGCGGTGGAGGCGCTCGGTGCGAGCGCCTCCACCGTGTTACAAACCGCGCGTGAACGCCACGTCTCCTCCGACACTCAAGCTCCGCGGGATCTCGAAGCACTTCGGGTCGGTGCAGGCTCTGCAGGATGCCGATTTCGAGGTGCGCGACGGCGAGGTGATGGCGCTCGTCGGCGACAACGGCGCGGGGAAATCGACGCTGATCAAGTGCGTCGCCGGGATCTACTCGATCGACGGCGGCGAGATCTTCTTCGACGGCAAGCACGTAACCATCCATGGGCCTAAGGACGCCGCCAAGCTCGGCATCGAGGTCGTCTACCAGGATCTCGCCCTGTGCGACAACCTCGACGTCGTCCAGAACATGTACCTCGGCCGCGAGGCGCACGACCCGCTCTTCCGGCTCCGGGAGGCGCCGATGGAGCAGCGAACAAGCGACACGCTGAAGTCGTTGTCGGTGACATCGATCAGGTCGGTCCGGCAGCCCGTCGCCACGCTGTCCGGCGGACAGAGGCAGTCTGTCGCCGTCGCCCGCGCGGTGATGTGGAACAACCGTGTCGTCTTCCTCGACGAGCCGACGGCCGCTCTGGGCGTCGCGCAGACGCGACAGGTGCTCGACCTCGTCAAGCGCTTGGCCGAGCAGGGGCTCGCGGTCGTGCTCGTCTCGCACAACCTGATGGACGTCTTCGAGGTCGCGAACCGCATCACGGTTCTCCGGCTCGGCCGGAACGTCGGCGTCTACGAACGCGATGCGACGACTCAGCAGGAGATCGTCCAGGCGATCACGGCGGGCGCGCCCGTCGCCAGCGAGGCAGCGTGAGTCTGAGGCGTCGCTTGCGACGCCGATCTGGAGGCCGTGGCGGCTTTGCCGCTGCGGCCGTCCAAACCCGAATGTTGGAACGGCCTCCGCAAGAGGAGACGAGCGCGTGAGCACGGCCGCGCCGGCCGAAGTTCAGGCCGCTGCCGCAGATCAGGACAGCCTGCTCGCGATCATTCGCGCGCGCTGGGAGGCGCTGAAGGCGGGCGACGTCGGGAGCCTGCCCGTGATCGTCGGGATCATCGCGATCACCCTCTTCTACACGTCGAAGACGGACATCTTCTTCAGCGCCGTCAACTTCACGAACCTGATCGGCCAGATGGCCGGGGTGACCGTGATCGCGCTCGGCGTCGTCTTCGTGCTCCTGATCGGGGAAATCGACCTTTCCGTCGGGTTTGTCAGCGGTGTCGCCGGCGTCGTCGTCGCGGAGCTCCAGCTCCCGAGCTCCGGCCACGACTTTCCCGGGTTGATCGCGCTCGCGCTCGCGATCGCGACTGGCGCGTTCATCGGGCTCATCCAAGGATCGTTTGTCGCGATCATCGGCGTGCCGTCGTTCGTCGTGACGCTGGGAGGCCTGCTCATCTGTCAGGGGATCATCCTGAAGATCCTCGGCACGGAGGGCGTCATCGGGATCGAGGACAAACAGATCAACGACATCTCGAACTACTTCCTCTCCAAGAATCTGGGCTGGGCGATCGCGATCATCTTCACCGCAGGGTTGGCGGCAGCCGCCTTAGGCACGTACGTGAGCCGGTGGCGCGCCGGCCTTCCGAGGGGCAACATCGTCTTGACCGTCCTGCGGGTGGCGTTCTACGGCGGCCTCGCGTTCGCGGCCGTCGCCGTCTGCAATCACTCGCTTGGCGTGCCGCTCGTAGGGCTGATCGTCCTCTTTCTCGTCGTGCTCGGCTCCTACGTCGCGAGCCGGACCAGGTTTGGCCGCCACGTCTACGCCGTCGGCGGCAATGCCGAGGCCGCGCGCCGCGCAGGGATCAACGTGAGGCTGATCCGCATCCTCTGCTTCATGATCTCGGGCTCGATGGCCGCGATGGGCGGCGTCATCCTCGCATCGCGCCTGAATTCGGTGGACCTGACCGCCGGCGGCGGCACGCTCCTACTCGACGCGATCTCGGCCGCAGTGATCGGCGGGGTCAGCCTGTTCGGCGGTCGGGGCAGAGTCAGCGGCGCCTTATTCGGCGGCCTGATCATCGGCATGATCAGCAACGGGAACGACCTCGTCGGCTACTCGGACGCGGTCAAGTACGTGACCACGGGAGCGATCCTGCTTGCCGCGGTCACGCTCGACACGGTCGCCCGCCGCCGGCAGGCGGCTGTGGGCCGCTAACTAAGCCAGTGACGCAGGAACTGCTCGATGTCGCGGCAGCCGCGCGGCCGTTCGAGTCGAGCGCGGACGCGCTTGCGCTCCACGACGAGCAAGGTCGGCACGTCGTCGATTTTCAGACGCGCCGCAAGCGTCGCCTGCGTGTCCGCATCGACGCGGTAGATCTTGAACGTGTCGTGGTTCGACCGGCGCTGGAGCACCTGCGCCAGGAACCCCTCGACTCGGCGGCAGCGCCCCGAAGACGAGCGGTAGACGAAAACGAGCTGCGGCTTGGTTTCCGCCGCCTGCGCGCTCATCGGGTCTTCAAGTCCGCGTCCCGCCGCACGCGCGTGACCGGGGGCGGAGCCGAGCGGCAGGAGAGGACGTCCCGCGCCAGTCCTTGGACACTCCTGCCGCTCGCTTCCGCAGCCCGCTCCAGACGCGCGGGCGTCTTCGGGGTCGAACGACCAGCGCTCGGCCAAGATGCCGAGCTCCGGCGGGACGATGGGCTCGATCCCGGAGAGGGGATCGGTATCGAGCGTCACCGTCAAACGGCCGTGACCGTCATGCGGCCCTCCCGGTCGCCGGAGACTCGGCTTCGCAGCCTTCCGCCCTGGGTCGGCCGTGTAGGGATCCATTTCCCCGGCACCGCCACGAGACCCACCTCTCGTGTAAGCGTGGCGGTGTCCACGTAAAACTCCTCCACCGTTACCGCGCAACCCTACGCCGTTGGGACCCACATTGGTACCCCTCGTTACGATCGGGGCGTGGACCACGCTCACCCGCATCAGCACTCCGGCAATCACCGCGCGCTTGCTCTGGCGCTGTCGCTGATTGCCGGGCTCATGGCCGGCGAGATCGTGGCCGGGATCATTGCCGACTCGCTGGCGCTGCTCGCCGACGCCGGGCACATGCTCACGGACGCGGCCGCGCTCGGCCTTGCGCTGTTTGCGGCCGCCGTCGCTCAACGTCC
>JBKPFU010000012.1:0-2583 GCA_046728975.1 Actinomycetota bacterium
CTTCCGCGCGATGCGCGACCTCGTCGCGGGAATCACCTACATCAACGCCGGAACGATCGGCGCCGAGGTGCACCTGCCGTTCGGCGGCACCAAGGACACCGGCAACGGCCATCGCGAGGCCGGGCAGGCGGCGCTGGACGTCTTCACGGAGTGGAAGTCGATCTACGTCGACTACTCCGGCAAGCTGCAGCGCGCCCAGATCGACACGGCCGAGTAGCGTCGTGGAAGTCCGTCCGCTGACGGACGATGACCGGGAATGGGTTGCACCCTTGATCGTCGAGCGGTGGGGCTCCTCTTTCGTCGTCGGCCGTGGCCGCACGTGGACCCCCGCGGATTTACCGGGCTTCGCCGCGTTCGACAGCGGTCGGGCGGTGGGGCTCGTCACCTACGAGATCGAAGACGCCGCCTGCGAGATCGTCACCATCGACGCCTTCGTCGAGGGCGTGGGGATCGGGACGGCACTTCTCGTCGCGGTGACGCAAACCGCGCGATCGCGCGGGTGCAGCCGCGTGCAGCTCGTCACGACGAACAACAATCTGACGGCGCTCGCCTTCTACCAGAAGCGCGGCTTTCGTCTGGTGCGTCTGGTGCCGGGGGCGATCGACGAGGCGCGAAAGGTCAAACCGACGATTCCGTTGGTCGATTCGCAGGGACTCGCGATCCGCGACGAGCTGCAGCTCGAGCTTGCGCTTATGTGAACGTGAGGATGTGGAAGAGCTCGATCTCTAGGCCGTTCGCCGTGCAGCGGGCGGTCTTTGCGATTCCGTCCGCCTCCTCGAAGATCAGCGTCAGCTCCTGACCGGTGTCCTCGGCGCGGTCGAGCTGATCGAGCCGGAACCGAAGCGCGGACATCTGCTCGCCGGCGACGTAAAGGAGCTCCGCCTCGACGTTGTTCGCACGGCCGAAGTCGTGGCCTTCGCGGAGGGTCAGCTCCCAGTTCTGGTGCGGCGCAACCCATTGCTCGATCGTGTCGGCGAGGACGGTCAGCGCCTCGTCGATCTCGACCTGGACTGTGGTGTCCGCCCGCTCCTCGGGCGTCGGCCGCGGCTGTACCTCGATCGTTGCCATGCGGCCGCGATTCCCGGCCCGCGGCCGACGAAAACTTCTAGCGACGTTCGAGCTCGGCGACGCGGGAGATGTTCGCGGCTTCGTCCGCGTCCGGCGCCTCGACGGAGAACCAGGAGTCGAGGATCTCCTTCGCCGTCTCCGGCGGCGTCCGCTTCAGGCTCATGACCAGGATGTTCGCGTCGTTCCACCGGCGGGCGCCCTCTGCGATCCACGGGTCCCAGGCGAGCGCCGCCCGAGCCCCTGGAACCTTGTTCGCGACCATCGACGTTCCGGTGCCGGTCCAGCAGAACAGCACCCCTTGGTCGGCGTCGCCGGCCGCAACCGTCTCCGCGACCTTCCGTGCCACCTCCGGCCACTGCTCGCGATCGAGGACTACGACCTTATGGCCGCGCTTGCGGAGGTCGTCGACGACGGCGTCGGCGACGTCGCCTTCGTCATCGGCTCCAACCACGATCCGCATGGGCGTCAGACTAGCGGCGTGAAAGCCAAGCTTTCGACGGACGGAGGTGCGCGCGGGAATCCCGGCCCCGCCGCGTACGGGTACGTGCTCGAAGCCGACGACGGCACGGTGCTGGACGCGCGCGGTGAGACGATCGGCGTCGCGACGAACAACGTCGCCGAATATCGAGGTCTGGTCGCGGGCCTCGCGAAGGCGGTCGAGCTCGGCATCGACGAGGTCGAGGTCGTGTCCGACTCCGAGCTGCTGGACAAGCAGATGCGCGGCGAGTACAAGGTGAAGAACGACGCCCTGCGTGAGCTGTCGCTCGAGGCGGCCGGCCTCGCGCGGCAGCTGAAGAACGTGAGCTACACCGCCGTCCGCCGTGCACACAACGAGCTCGCCGACAAGCTCGTCAACGAGGCGTTAGATGCCGCGTAGGCGCGGGCTATACTGGCCCGACTCGCGGATGTAGCTCAGTTGGCTAGAGCGTCTGCTTGCCATGCAGAAGGTCGTGGGTTCGAGTCCCATCATCCGCTTCACTCTCTTCTTCGTCTTCTCTCTCTGAAGCGCAAACGGGCACGTCGTCGCCCGTGTAGTTAAACGACAAGCTGGGTGGCAAGGTTCGCTGCGGATAGGTGGCGTCCGGCGGCAATCGCTGCGGCACCGTGGTCCTCGGGCGGAGCCTTGTTGAAGCATGGGGTGTCCAACTCCGTCGCCCGACTTCCAAAGGGCTCGGATTTGGCACCCCATCGTCCTTCAACTGCTTGACGGGATCTGTGCGCAGCGCGCGGGAGTCCGTAAAGCGGCAGGCGGGGGACAAGGAGGCGTGCGCTTTCGCTGAGAGGGTTCATGCTTGGCGAGGCGCTCGGCCGAGCGGATGCTCGTGGCCAGGTCGTCGCCTCGGCAGCAGCGCGGGATGGAGTACGAGCGCGGCGAACGCCCGGGGCAGACCCGGGCGTTCGCCCGCGGTACGCGAGCTCTACGGGCTCGCCGCGTAGATGTTCTGGTCGAGCCCGCCCTGTGAGAGGCAGGGATCGCTGATGAGCGGCGACGAGTACGAGGCGGCGTTGATGTCG
>JBKPFU010000013.1:0-6864 GCA_046728975.1 Actinomycetota bacterium
GTGCCGAGCCTCGACGGCCACGATCCGCGCAAGCGTCACGATCCGCTTCTCGGTCATGTTGGCGGCTTGCCCGATGTACGCGGCCGAAGTCGTCTCCTCGAGCTGCAGCGCCGCGGCCGCAAAGTTCCGCTGGCTCTTCACGGCGCCGCCGAAGCTGAAACGCGGCTTCGACCGCGCCTCGCTCCCGAGGACTGCCCGCAGCGACGCGACGTGCTCTCGCTCGTGGTTGCCGACAACCCGCGCGAACCGGCGTAACTCCCCCTTCAGCGCACCTGCATTCTGTGCTTCGGCATAGAAGGCCTCCTGGAGGTACTCGAGTAACAGGAGGTAGTTCAGGATCCGAACGTCCTGCGCGTCCGAGGGCGCCGATACCGCCGTTCCCGAGAGCGAGCCGAGGGCGACACCGCCGAGGCCGACCACTCCTGCGGCCGCCAAGCCTCGGCGCAAAAGCTGAGCGCGCGAAGACCCTTCGATCACGACCGGTGCGACGCCGAGCGACGCCCCCGCGGGCTCGCTGAGCCTCTGCCCGGACGTCGTTACGCGAGGTGTGAGCTTTCGCCGCACTCTTGCCGCAGCCTCCGCAGAACGAGCGTTTACGAGTCTAACACCGGGTATTTCCGAGTTACAAGACGGGCGAAACGCGGTATTGTCCAATCGGGTCCGAATGTTTTCTGCGGCTGGGATGCGGCTCGCCTGCGGCAGGCTTGTCGTCTGCTCGGCCGTGCTTTGGTTCTGCGTCGCACCCGCGCTGGCGCAGAGCCAAGAACGCGGGAGCGGCAAGCGTTCCGGCAGTGTCCCCCGACAGGTCCGCAAGCTTTGGTCGGAGTACCCGCTCAACCCCGACCGCGCACCGGCCGCTCGCGCGCGCCCTTCGACGACTGAGCGGGCTGCTCCGTCCTCACAACCCCAAGAGGAATCGAGCGTGCCCGTGCTTGTCGCTGCCGTCGCGGGTGTTGCCGTCGGGCTTGCGGCGCTCGCCCTGCTTCTCAGCCTGCGACCAGCCCGGGCACTCGTCTTTGCCCGGGCCGCGCCCGACGTGCGAAAATTATTCCCCACGAGATGGCCTCGCCGCTCGAAAACCCCGAGACAGGAGCGCTTCTCGATGAATGATTCCGTGCGCCGATTCCTTGCGCGCCTCCCAAAGCGCGATACCTACGACCTAAGCCTGCCCGACGCTGTGGCGACCCCGACTTCCGAGCCGTTGCCTTCTCCCGATCAGGGAGACACGCTGGCATCCGACTCTGCGGACGAGCAAGAAAGGAGCGACACCTTGAAGCAGTCAAAGCCTGCGACGCCCACATCCAGTACCAGCGGGGCCGACGAGAACTACGGGCAGGTCGGGGAGGAGGTGGCTGCCGTTCTCGCCTCGGCGCACGAGGCCGCAGAGAAGATTCGCGAGTCCGCGCGGCAGGAGGCGGAGCACCTCTTGGCTGGCGCACGAGCGACTGCCGACCAGACTCGCAGCGAGAGCGAGGAGCTTCGGGCACAGGCCGACGAGTACAGCAAGGAGACGCGCGAGGCCGCTGATCGTCACGCGGCCGAGACACGGGAGAGGACTCGCGAAGCCGCCGACGGCTACGCCGACCAGACACGGCAGAGGCTTGAGGGTGAGGTTGCGAAGAGACGCGCCGCTCTCGAAGAGGAGGTGCAGGAAATCCGCCGCGCTGCAGAGGAGAAAGCGAAGGCCGTCGAGACGGAGGCGCTGCAGAAGCAAAAGGCGCTCATCGATGAAGCAGGGCGCTCCGAGGCTCGGCTGGAGCAGCTGCTAGGCGTCTTCCATGGGATGACCGCGCAGCTCGAAGAGCTGGTCCAGTCTGACCGTCGAGGGCAACCGCGCGCCGAGGAGCACGTGCCCGGGGAGCGGCTCCCGGAAGATTTCAAGCCGCAGCGCGCCGGACGCGCATAGTCGGGACTTTCGCCCTACGCCAGCAACCAGGCGCACAACAGCCCGAGGGCTGCGCCCGAGACCACCGGGGCGAGGATGTAGTAGGCACGCTCCCTAGTTGTTCGATCGCGCATCCAGCGGATCGGCGCGCGGCGCGGCTCGAGGGTGACGACCGTGGGCGCAAGCGTGCGAGGGGAACCGTCGGCGCTCGGCTTCGGCTTCCTCCGCTGCGCGCGTACGCGCGCGTCCGCCGGATGCTTGCGAATGCGCGGACGCCGAAGCCTCGGTACCCGAACGGGCGAACGCGGCGACGGCTCCGTGTGGGTGTGGTTGGTTCGTTCGACTCCGATGCTCTCGAGGAGAGCTGCGATCTGTGCGTCGACCACGTCGATACCGCCGGACCGAGAAGTCGCTTCGGGCCGGCCTCGTCCGCGGCGGTTAATCACGTCGAGCGGAAGCCCCATTTCGCCGACCTCCTCGCCACAAAGCCGCTTGGGCGACCCCCTCCACCGCGACCAGCGTACCAAGGGTCGAATCAGAATTGAATGGCAACGGACTCGCCGGGGAACCGTCTCGTTGCCCGGCGCTACCCTTGTGACCGCGCCCCCGTAGCTCAGTGGATAGAGCAGCGGTTTCCTAAACCGCGTGCGCAAGTTCGATTCTTGCCGGGGGCACTCTCTTTTAGCGGAGCCGAATCGGGCGGGAGTGTCCCCGGCTCTCGCGTGTGAGCCTCGTCTACGAGACGCACTCGATCTCTGTCGTGACTATCTCCTAGGCGGCCGTAGGATCTGCGCCCGCTGAAGACCCTGCTCGACGACGGCACGCTGACGCTCGTCGAAAAGCGGCATCACCTCCCGTGCCGCGAGCATGAACAGCTGGAGAGCGGCATTGGAGCCGTCTTGGAGACTCTCGCCGCCGACTCCGAGCGCCACCGCCTGCGCATCGCGCCAGGCAGGCCCGATCTCTTGCGCGACGATGTCCCAGAGACGGTTTTCGCTGCCGTAGAGGATGCGGCGGTGAAGCGCGAGCGTCGCTGCGAGGCGAAGCGCGAGCACCGATCGCTGGACTGCCGCGATCGTCTCGTGCTCTCGCGCGAGGCTCGTCACGAGCTTCTGGACCTCTTCGGTGAATCCCGTGACGCTCTCGGCGACCCACTCGTCGACGCGGTCGCTCACCTGCTCCCAGGTCCAGGCATGCGCCTCCTCCTTGATCGCTGCCCCCAAGCCCTCGGGATCGTGGAGGAGGACGGCCTCCCTCCACCCAGCAACGTGCGTGCCGAGCCATGCAGGGTCATAGAGACGTCGACGCTGCTCCTCGGTCGGCGCCCAGCCCAACGCGACGAGCATGCCGTCGCGGACTTCGAGGCGGTAGTGCGGGCCTTCCCCCACTACCGCGAGATCGAGATCCGAGTCCGCGGTCGCGGCGCCGCTCGCATGGCTCCCGACCAGCGCGACCGCCTGAGCGCCCTCGGCTGCGAGCGATCGGGCGAGCCACTCTGCGACCGCCTTCACCTCGAGGGCGGGATCGTATCGCCCACGCACCCTTCGACCGTACCTCCGCTCCCTGACGCCCGCTTGCTATTCGACTCGCCCGGCGAGGCGTAGGCGGCTTCGCCGGCCGACGATCGCTCTGAGGCCGCTCAGCGTTGTCCTACGAGTCAACACCGTGGACGGGAACGGATGACCGTGGAAAACCTGCCACGCGAGGCGCCTGCGACACCTCTCAGTGTGGAGCCTGCACGGTTCATCTCGACGGGAAGGCCGTGAAGTCGTGCACCGTGCTGGCGGTTCAGATCGACGGGAGGACCGTCACGACCATCGAAGGGCTTGCCTCGAACGGGACGCTCCACGCGGTGCAGGAGGCCTTCCGCGAGAAGCATGGCCTTCAGTGCGGTTACTGCACGCCCGGGATGATCATGGCCACGGTCGATCTGCTCGCCGCGAGCCCACAGCCAAGCGACGAGGAGATCCGGCATGCGCTCGAGGGGAACCTGTGCCGGTGCACGGGCTACGAGAACATCGTTCGGGCCGTTCACGAGGCCGCGGAGGTGACGCGATGACAACCGCTGCAGAGGCACCCACCGACCTCGTCGGCGTGCCCGTCAAGCGCGTCGAGGACCCGAGCCTGATCACCGGCGCCGCAAAGTACCTCGACGATCTCAAGCTGCCGGGAATGGCACACGTCGCGATTCTGCGCTCTCCGTACGCGCACGCCCGGATCAAGAGCATCGACACGAGGAACGCGGCCGCCGCTCCAGGGGTGATCGGCGTCTACACCGGCAAGGACTTCGAGCACTTGCCCGCACTGCCGTGCGCGTGGCCGGCGGGCGGCGTCGAGAACTTCGTCAACACGCCGAGGGCGCTCGAGGTTGACCGCGTCACGTTCACCGGCGCAGGCGTCGCCGCGGTCGTGGCCGAGAGCCGCTACGCGGCGGAGGACGCGCTCGAGCTGATCGACGTCGACTGGGAGCCGCTCGACGTTGTCATCGATGTCGAGCAGGCCGCGGCGGAGGGTGCGCTGCAGCTGCACGAAAACGCGCCTGGCAACATTGTCATGGACTGGTCGACCGGCGTCGCGGACGCGACCGATCGGGCGTTGTCCGACGCAGCGGTCGTGGTCAAGCAGCGGCTGGTCAACCAGCGCCTAATCCCCACGCCGATCGAGGCACGCGGCGCGGCTGCGACGTACGAGCCGGCAACCGGCGAGTACACGGTCTGGATGACCTCGCAGGATCCGCACATCATGCGCCTCCTGATGACGGCGTTTGTATTCGGGATCCCGGAGACGAAGATGCGCTGCATCGCCCTCCATGTCGGAGGCGGCTTCGGGACGAAGATCTTCCTCTACCACGAGTACGTGCTCATGGCGGCCCTTGCCGAGAGGGTCGGCCGGCCCGTGAAGTGGATGGAAACGAGGAGCGAGAACTACGCCGCGACGACCCACGGCCGCGATCACGTCACCTACCTCGAGGTCGGCGCACACCGCGACGGGACGATCACGGCGCTGAAGGCGAAAACGTGCGCGAACCTCGGCGGCGTCCTGTCGACGATCGCGCCCGGCATCCCGACCACGCTCTACGGGCGGATGCTCTCAGGCGCGTACAAGCTCCCGAACATCCACTGCCAGGTGCTGGGCGTCTACACGAACACCGCCATGGTCGATGCCTACCGTGGTGCTGGGAGACCGGAGGCGACCTACGTCGTCGAGCGAGCCGTCGACCTCGTCGCAAGCGAGCTCGGAGTCGACCCCGTCGAGGTCCGCCGCCGGAACTTCATTCCGCGCGACGCGTTCCCCTATGACCCAGTGGGCATCCTCAACGGGCTGAAGTACGACACGGGCGACTACGAGAAGGCGCTCGCCCGTGCGCTCGAGATCGTCGACTATGAGGCCTTCCGTGGCGAGCAGGAGGAGGCGCGGAAGCAGGGCCGGTACCGCGGGATCGGCTTCTCGACCTACGTCGAGATCTGCGGCGCGGCCCCGTCCGCGTGGATCGGAACGGTCGGCGAAGGCTGGGGCGCGTCGATGTGGGAGAGCGCCAACGTCCGCGTACATCTGACCGGCAAGGTCGCCGTGACTATCGGCACACAACCGCAGGGACAGGGACACGCCACGACCGTTTCGCAGATCGTCGCCTCCGAGCTGCGGATCCCGATCGCGGACGTGACGGTGGAGATCGGTGACACATTGAACACACCGTTCGGCTACGGGACTTACGCCAGCCGTAGCGCCGCCGTCGGCGGGGTCGCGGTCTACAACAGCGTCCAAAAGATCAAGGAGAAGGCGCGGCGAATCGCGGCGCATATGCTCGAGGCGGACGTCGAAGACATCGTCTTCGAGGAGGGCAAGGCGCACGTCAAGGGCTCTCCCGAGAGCGCGAAGACGTTCCAAGAGATCGCCGGGGCCGCCGCTCTCGCGTATGACCTGCCCCGCGGCGAAGAGCCGTTCCTCGACGACACGACCTACTACGACCCGCCGAACTGCACGTTCCCGTTCGGGACGCACATCGCCGTCGTGGAGATCGACGCCGAGACCGGGGAGACGACGCTCGAGCGGTACATCGCCGTGGACGACGTCGGCAAGGTGATCAACCCGATGATCGTCGACGGCCAGGTGCACGGCGGGATCGCACAGGGAATCGCTCAGGCGCTGTGGGAGTACGGCGTCTACGACGAGAGCGGCCAGCTGGAGACCGCGAGCCTCATGGATTACGCGGTCCCGAAAGCCGACTTCTTCCCGTCGTTCGAGGTCGAGCGCACCGAGACGCCGACCGACGTCAACCCTCTGGGCGTCAAGGGTGCTGGCGAGACCGGGACGATCGCGTCCACGGCCGCGGTGGTGAACGCAGTCATGGATGCGCTCGCTCCGCTCGGCATCCGGCACCTCGACATGCCGCTGACGCCGGAACGCGTCTGGAGGGCGATGCGCGCAGCCAGCGACGGAGGCGAGGCCTGATGTACACGATGCGTCCCGCCGAATTCGAGTACTACGCGCCTACAAGTCTCGACGAGGCGATCTCGCTCCTCGGCTCGATGGAGGACTCGCGGCCGCTCGCCGGCGGCCACAGCCTGCTCCCGATGATGCGGCTGCGCCTGGCGACGCCGGCCGCGCTCGTCGACCTCGGGCGCATCCCGGGTCTCGACGAGATCTCGGCGAGCAACGGTGGCCTGACTATCGGAGCGCTCGCCACGCACGCGGCGGTCGCAGGATCGGAAGTCGCGATCGGGATCGCTCCGGTCATCCCCGAGACCGCGGCGGGAATCGGTGACCTCCAGGTACGGAACTGCGGCACGATCGGCGGCAGCGTCGCGCACGCGGATCCGGGCGCCGACTACCCGACCGTCTTGAAGGCGCTCGGGGGGATGATCACTGCCGCGGGGAAGGAAGGCGAACGTGAGATCAGCGCCGACGACTTCTTCCGAGGGATCTTCGAAACGGCGCTCGAGCGCGGTGAGCTCGTCACTTCGGTGAAGGTTCCTGCG
>JBKPFU010000014.1:0-4420 GCA_046728975.1 Actinomycetota bacterium
AGCGAGCCGGGTCTCGGGCTTGCGGCCAGCTCGTCGCCGTAGCCCTGACCCGTGGCCGGGTCCCACAGCCTCACCCCGCCCGTCAGGCTCGTGGTTGCGAGAAACGAGCCAGCCGGGTCGAAAGCCACCCCGGTGACAGGACCGGTGTGGCCGGAGAGGGGCGGAAAGGCTGGTCGCTGATCGGCCACTCGCCATACCCGTACCGGCCCGATTCCTCCGCCGGCGGCGACGAGCCGGTCGCTCGGATCGAACGCAACGCTGGGGAAGCCGTCGTCCGCCACCCTCATCGGCTTGCCATGGCCGGCTTGAGTGGACACATCCCACAGGTCGAGCCGCCCGCCGTAGCTGCCGGTCGCGAGGAGCGTGCCGTCGTGGTTGAAGGCCAGGGAGAGCACCGATCCGGCGCCCGGCGCAATCTCCCGACCGGCGCGACTGCGGGAGTCCACGTCCCAGAGCTGGACCGCGCCTTCCCGCTGCTGGCCGAAGAACCCCTCCACGCCGTTCGAGTCCACGGCCACCGCGAGCAGCCGACCGTCGGGGCTGAAGCCGACCTGCCAGACCGCCGAGTTCGGCTGGTCGAGCGGGGAGCCGACGGCAGCCCCACTCTTCGAATCGAAGAGTCGCACCTTCCCGTCGATCGTTCCGACGGCGATGAGGTTGCCATCGGGATGAAAGGCGACTGCGGTGACCACCGGGCCGATGTCGATCCGGCGAGCCTGTCGTCGAGTCTTTGTGTCGTAGATGATCGTGCCGCCGTCGAGCTGCCCCGCGGCGAGTCGCTTGCCGTCGTGGCTGAACGACACATCGGTAATCAGGGTCGTCGGTCCGCCGAGCGGCTTCCCGATGACTTGGTCCCCGTTCATGTTCCAGACGACCGCCGAACGCAGGTGCGAGCTCACCAAGGTCCGGCCGTCGGGGCTGAACGCGACATCGCTGACCGGACTCGTGTCGGCCGTGAGCGCGGGGCCGTACGGCGCGCCGGTCTTCACGTCCCATACAAAGACCGACCCCCCGAATGAAGCTGCGGCCAGCAGCCGTCCATCGGGACTGAGATCCAGCGACGCGGCCGGCTCGCTGCCGACCGACAGCGGCGGGCGGATCGGTCGGCCCGTTCCGATGTCGACGATGGACACCGAGCCGGAGTCGTCGCTCGCGATCAACGTCCGGCCGCCCGCGGCGAAGATCGCGGCCTCCACCTCCGCGCTCGCAATCGCGATCGGCTTTCCGACCCGATGCCCCGTGGCCACCTCCCAGATCCCGACCGTCCCACGGGTGCCCGGGACCGCGATCCGCTTCGAATCGGGACTGAACGAGATCGACTGCGCGCCCGTGCCCGGTGGGTTGGTGGTGATGGGCCGGCCAACCACCTGTCCACTCCCGGTGGCCCACAACGTGATGTGGTTCGTCTCCTGCGGGCCCGCGGCGATGACGGTGCCGTCGGGGCTGTATCGAACGACAGAGAGCTGAGGCTCACGCGATTTCGCGGCCGCCGGGTCCGTCAGCTCCCGAAGCTCCTTCCTGGTCGATACGTCCCACAGCTCGACACGGCCCTTACCACCCGCGATCGCCAGCGTCCGCCCATCAGGGCTGAAGTCGACCCCTTGCCAGCCGCCCTGAGACGATCGCAGCGGCGGGCCGACGGGACGCCATGTCGCCGTATCCCAGAGCGTTGTTCCATCGAGCGTCACGCTCGCCAGGAGCTTCCCGTCGGGACTGAAAGCCGTGGCCTCAACCGGTGTGTCGAACCCCTGCAGCCAGGCGCGCATCCGCGAGCCGTGCTCGAGCGCCCCCAGGAGAGTGCCGACGGAGTCGACCGAGTCGTCCAGGCGAAGAGCCTCGAGTGAGAGAAGGAGTGCCAGGTCGGGATGTTTCGCGACAACCTCGCGCGACTGGGCCGCGAGACGTCCCGCCTGGGCGACGGTCGCCGAGTGCCTCGCCCGTCCGCGCTGCACCACGGCGAAGGACCCCGCGATCAACGCCGCCACCAGCGCCGCCGCGACGCCGGCGAGCAGAAGGCGCAGGCGCCGGTTAGCGCGTCGCTGACGCTCGGCCTCGCGCTCGCTCGCCTGACGGCTTGCGGTCAGGAACTCGCGCTCGAGCTCGTTCAGCTCTGGGTCGTGCGCGGTCGCCCAATCGCCGGTCGTGGCAAGGCGCGAGCCACGAAACAGCGCCCCGGGATCGCGGCCGAGCGTCTCCCACTCCTGAGCGCTTTCGGTCAGCCGGCGGTGCAGAAGCATCCCCTCCCGGTCCTCGTCGAGCCATGCGCGGAGCGTCGGCCAGTGGCGGATGAGCGCCTCGTGAGCTACCTCGACGGTTCGCTCGCTCGTCGTCACGAGCCGGGCGTCGGCGAGCGTCCGGAGAACCTCGTGAACTTCCGACTCCTGCTCGGGCCGAGGGACGAGTTCCGCGATCGAGACGCGGCGGCGGGTGTCTTCGGTCCCCTCGCCGAGCTCGGTGAGACGCAGGAAAACGTTGCGCGCGAGTGCCTGTTGCTCGGAGGACAGCGCGTCGTACACCGTCTCGGCCGTCCGCGCAATCGCCCCCTGGACGCCGCCCGACTGCAGGTAGCCGATCAGGGTCAGCATGCGCCCGCTCCTGCGTTTCCATGTCTCGAGCAGGCTGTGCGAGAGGAGCGGCAGGGCGCCGGGCCGCCCAACCACGTCTCGCAGGATCCCCTCGACGACACCCGGCTCGAGCACGAGCCCGGCATGCTCTGCGGGACGCTCGACGGCCCGCCGGAGTTCTTCCTCGGTCATCGGGCCGACCAGTGCCTGCCGCTTCTCGAGTGCGGCGGCAAGAGGCGCGTACGTCGCGCAGTGGCCGTAGAAGTCGGCGCGAAGGGCGATGACAACACGAGCGCCGTGCGCCGCGGTTTCCAGAAGCGCGTCGATGAACGCGCTCCGCTCCTCCTCATCGCGGCACAGCGTGAACACTTCCTCGAACTGGTCGACGACGAGGAGCGAGGCGCCGCGCACGCCGGCGAGCTGCGCCAGTGGGCGCGATCCCGGAGAGAAGATCGCGTTGTGCAGCCCGTTGTCCGAGGCGTGCTGGAGTGCAGGCACAAGACCGGCTCGCACGAGCGACGACTTTCCGCTTCCGGACGGACCGACGACGGCGAGAAAGCTCGACTCGGTCAGCCGGGCGGCGAGATCCTCGGCGAGCTGCTCGCGCCCGAAGAAGAGCTCGCTGTCCTCCGGCTCGAAGGGAAGGAGACCCTTGTAGGGACAGGGGACGTCGGCTGGCGGAAGCGAGTAGTCGGGGAGTCCCGCCGCCTCGATCGCCTCCTGTTCGACTCGCAGAGGGGGGAAGCTGGTGGGGAGGCCGTCGGCGACGAGTTGGAAAAGTCGCTCTAGCTCGGGCAGGTCCTTCAGGCGGTGCGCACCGAGGTCGCGCAACCTGCCGGCCGACGCTCTGCGGCCCGACATGAGCTCGCTCGTACGCTCTGAGACGATCACCTGGCCGCCGTGCGCCGCCGCTGCGATCCGCGCTCCCCGATGCACGTCGATCCCGACATAGTGGCCGTCGGCGACGAGCGGGTCGCCGGTATGGAGGCCCATGCGGACCCGGACCGCGGTGCCGTCCGGCCACGCGTACGTGACAAGAGCGCGCTGGCCCTCCTCGGCGGCCGCTACCGCCTCGCTTGGATCGGAGAAGGCAACGAAAAAGCTGTCGCCCTGCGTGTCGACCTCGACGCCGCCGTGCCGCGCAAAACTCTCTCGGAGGAGTCGTCGGTGATCCGCTAGGACCGCCGCGTACCGGTCGCCGAGCGCATGCAGAAGCCGGGTCGAGCCCTCGATGTCGGTGAAGAGAAGGGTGACGCGGCCCGCAGGAAGATCCGACATGCGCCCTCGCGGTGAGTCTAAGCCCCTGGCACGTGTCCTACAACGGCGGGGCTGCCGTGTGATGCCGTGCGCCGGCCTTACGCCGAGCGCGAGAAACGCCCACGCCCTCGGTCGCTTAGCCGCTAGTCGTCCAGACTCCCCATGGTCAAGTTGACGGTCGTTCCCGTCATCCCGCTCGCCTGATCGGAAGCCATGAAGACCGCCATGTTCGCCATCTCCGCGAGCGTCGAAAGGCGTCGCGGGTGAGTCCTGCCTGCGAGCGACTCCTGGAACTGTTCCCACGTCATCTCCGACGCCTTGGCGTAAAGCTCGAAGCTTTCCTTGATCCTGTCGGTCTCCGGCATCGCCTGTGGTCGCAAACCGACCACGCGAATACCCTGAGGTGCGAGCTCGGCGGATAGACCTCGAGTGAGTGCCTCCACGGCGGCCATCGCTGGACCGCCGCCTCCTACGAACGGGACGCCCGTCCGCGAGGGGGTTGAGGTGACGGTCATGATCACCCCCGATCGGTTCGCGACCATCCGCCGGGCGGCCAGGCGCGCGGTCAGAAAGTACGACCTCGTGTAGGTCGCGATCGG
>JBKPFU010000015.1:0-2711 GCA_046728975.1 Actinomycetota bacterium
CTCGCGGCCTCGAGCCTGGCGCTCTCGGCCGACGAGATCGGACGGCTCGAGGAGCCTTACCGGCCGCACCCGGTGCTCGGGCACCCCGACTAGCATTCTCGGCACGATGGGGCTACTTCGTCGAGGAGGGCCGGAGGGAACGCGCTACACGATGCGCGAGAAGATGTTCGCGATCGGCGACGACTACTGGATCGAGCGGGACGGCGAGCGGGCGTTCAAGGTGAACGGGAAGGCGCTGCGCCTGCGCGCCACGCTCGTGCTCGAGAGCCCGTCAGGCGAGGAGCTCTTCAAGATCCAGGAGCGGAAGCTGAGCGTCCGCGACAAGATGGCGATCGAGCGCGACGGCAAGACGGTGGCGACGATCAAGAAGGCGCTCATCACGCCGCTTCGCGAGCGCTACTCGATCGAGGTCGAAGACGGCGAGTCGATGGAGGCGAAGGGCAACATCGTCGACCACGAGTTCGAGATCAAGCGTGGCGGCGACAAGGTGGCCGAGATCTCGAAGCGGTGGTTCCGGCTCCGCGACACCTACGGCGTCGAAGTGGCGCCCGGTCAGGACGACGCGCTCATCCTCGCGTGCACCGTCTGTATCGACCAGATGAGCCGCGGGTAGGCCGCTACCCGACGCTGTCGAGAAACGGCAGAACGCGCTGCTTGAGTAGCTTCGCGGCGTCCTCGTCGTAATCCGAGAGGCTGTTGTCTGCGAACAGGTGTCGATCGCCTGGGTAGACGAACAGCTCCGCGCCGTCCGCGGTCTCGACGAGCTCGCGGGCCGCGGGGAGGTCTTCCTCAGCCCACTCGTCGTCTTCCATCATGTGGATTTGGAGCGGGACGCCTTCAGGCCAGGAGTCGCCGAACTCGGACGCGGGGAGAGCAGCGCTGAAGAACAAGGCGCCCTTGGCGCCCGGACGCGTCTGGGCCAGCATCTGCGCCGGCATCACGCCGAGTGAGAACCCGCCGTAGACGAGCTCGTTCGGCAAGCCCTCGGCGGCGAGCCGGCCGCGCTCCAGGATCGTGTCGAAGCCAACCTCCTTCGCGTAGCCGACGCCTTCGTTGAGCTCCGCGAAGGTCTTGCCGTCGTAGAGGTCCGGCGCGTGAACGACGTGTCCGGCGGCTCGCAGCTCGTCGGCGAACGCGAGGAAGCCCGGCGTCTGTCCCTGCGCATGGTGAAACAGCAGTACCTCGGCCATGGGCGGCGAGTCTAATCACGATCGTTACGCTGCCGCGGTGGACGTTGTCACGCTGACGGTTGTGCACGACGAGACGGAAGCCGACGTGCTGTGCGGGCTGCTTCGCGCGAACGGCATCGAGTGCTCCTATCGAAAGAGCGACATGGGCGCCGGCGCGACGAGCGGCCTCGGCCAGGCCGGGCCGATCGAGGTCCTCGTCAAGGCGGACGATCTGGCCGAAGCTCAGAAGTTGCTCGCCAGCCGCTGAGCTGAACTGCTTGGAGGTTTGGGAGGACGGGCCGGCGCAGCGGCCGGCCCGTCCTCGAACACGTCAGCGAACCCGCATTCCGAGCGCGGGATCCCAGTGCAGGGGGCTGTCGTAGCGCTGGAGCGGCGCCTCGGGCAGCTCGCCGACGCTGACGCCGTACCGCCAGGTCCGCGGGCAGATCGCGATGTAGCGCGCGTACCCGCCCAAGCCCCCTCCGAACTTCGGGAAGCCGATCTCGATCAGGCATCCCGTCGGCGGCACCTGGTCCAGGTTCGCGACGCCCTCCGCCTGCGCGAACCCGTTATGCATCAGCCAGCTCTCGCCCTCGAGCGTCGGCGTCGAGTCCGTGTCGAGCGGCTCGTGGCCGTGGAAGAGGATGTGCCGCTGCAGGTGGAGGAACTGCAGCGCGGCCAGTGAGACGCCGGGGAAGCGAGTCAGGAACGCGAGGCCCGGATCGGGCCAGCGCTTCGACCAGTCCGAGCGCACCATCACGACGCTCCCCTCCGGGATGCGGCCGTACCGGTGCTCCCACTTCAGGATGTCGGAGACCTGCAGGTGGTAGTTGAAGTCCCGTTGCACCTGCTTGACGATCGAGATCACCACCAGCGGTCTGACCGCGAAGGTCGGCGGCAACTCGTCGATCGCCGCGTATTCCGGCGCCCAGTGCGCCGGCGGGTCGAGCTGCGTGCCGAGCTGATCGGTCTGCAGCTGGTAGGCGGTCGCCTCGAAGCCGTCGGCCGCGTAGGTGTACGGCACGCCGGTGGTCGGGTTCTTCGCCGGCGAGAACACCGACGGCCCGAATCCTGCCCAGACGGGAATCGACGGCGTGATCGTGTGCGTCAGGTCGATGTACTTGGCCTGCCGCAGCTGGGCGTAGTACAGCGACCACAGGGAGTGCGGTTGATGGTCGCCGCCCCACGCTCCGGCCGCGCCTGCGCCCGTCAGCGCGAGCCCGAGCGTGCACACCACCGCCAGCAGGAACCGAAGGAAACGGTTGAAGCGATGAGTCATCGCTGATCCCCCTTTGCTTGGTGGTGCGCGGACCATAAAGGCCTGCGACCACCCGGGAAACAAGCGCTTCTTCAGTAGGGTGGCCGGCGTCTATGGCGACACGATCCCTCGACCCGCAGGAGGTGTGGGCGCAGCTACAGCGGGGTGACGTCCGGCTGCTCGACCTCCGGACGGGGCTCGAGCGTCGCCGCTACGGCGCGCCGCCGGGCGCGATTCCCGTCTCGCTGGGGCGACACGTTCTCGAGCCCGAGGGTGAGGGCGCG
>JBKPFU010000016.1:0-9897 GCA_046728975.1 Actinomycetota bacterium
GGTGATCACCTCGAGCGCGTCGACGACCCCCTGTGCGTCGCCTCCGCCGCCCAGGTCGCAGAAGTTTGCAGGCCGGCCGCCTACCTGGTCGATGACGTCGAGCGTCGACATCACGAGGCCGGCGCCGTTGCCGAGGATCCCGACCTCGCCGTCCAGCTTGACGTAGGTGACGCCCTTCTCGCGCGCGAAGCGCTCCTGCGGGTCGGCGGCCTCCACGTCACGCATCTCCGCGATGTCCGGATGGCGAAAGAGGGCGTTGTCGTCGACCGTGAACTTCGAGTCGAGGGCATGCACGATGCCGCCGGGCCTGACGATCAGCGGGTTGATCTCGCAAAGCATTGCGTCGCAGCCGACGAAGCAGTCGTAGAGCTTCCCCGCGATCGCCGCGATCTGCTTCTGCTCGCCGGGATCCTCGACGCCCGCGCCGTAGACGAGCCGCCTCGCCTGGTAGGGCTGGAAGCCCTCGAGCGGGTCGACGTGCAGGCGAACGAGAGCCTCCGGCTTCGTCTCCGCCACCTCCTCGATCTCGACCCCGCCCTCCGTGGTGAACATCAGCAGCGTTTGCTTCGCGCCCCGGTCGAAGGTGAGCGAGAGGTAGTACTCCTTGGCGATGTCCGAAGCGCGCTCGACCCAGAGCTTCCGGACCACGTGGCCACGGATGTCGAGGCCGAGGATCTGTTCGGCCTTCGCGGCGGCGTCGTCCGGCCCATCGGCGAGCTTGATCCCGCCGGCCTTGCCGCGCCCTCCGGTAAGGACCTGGGCCTTGACGACCACCGGGCCGCCGAGCGCCTCCGCGGCCGCGCGGGCCTCGTCGGCGCTCCTCGCGAGCCGCCCTTCGGACACCGGGATGCCGAAGCGCTTGAAGAGCTCTTTGCCCTGGTACTCGTAGAGATCCACGCGGGCGGCGAGTCTATAGGCCGCGTGTAGGCTCGCCTGCCGTGGAGGCAATCGCCGCGGAGGC
The DNA here is from genome assembly GCA_046728975.1 of Actinomycetota bacterium. Classification (GTDB taxonomy): domain Bacteria; phylum Actinomycetota; class Thermoleophilia; order Gaiellales; family Gaiellaceae; genus JBKPFU01. The sequence goes on from JBKPFU010000016.1 coordinate 962, forward strand.
GCTTCGCAAGCGTTACGAGGAGGTCCAGGCGCTCGACGGCGTCTCGTTCTCCGTGCAGGAGGGCGACGTGTTCGGACTGCTCGGGCCGAACGGCGCCGGGAAATCGACCACCGTCAAGGTGCTCACGACGCTGACGAAGCCCGACGAGGGCCGCGCCGAGGTCGCGGGCTTCGACGTCGTCCACGAACCGAACAAGGTGCGGCGGTCGATCGGCTACGTGCCGCAGTCCTCGGGCGTCGACCGCGACGCCACCGGGCGCGAGAACCTGCTCCTCCAAGGGCGCGTGCAGGGCCTCGGCGGTGCGCGGCTGCACAGACGGGTGGACGAGCTGCTCGGCCAGCTGGGCCTCGCCGACGCGGCCGACCGCGTCGTCCGGGGCTATTCAGGCGGGATGAAGCGCCGGCTCGACGTAGCGCTCGGGCTCGTGCACTCCCCGCGCGTCCTCTTCCTGGACGAGCCGACGACCGGCCTCGACCCCGAGGCGCGGGCGGCGATGTGGCAGGAGCTCGAGGAGCTCGCGCGCCGCGAGGCGCTGACGATCCTGCTCACGACGCATTACATGGAGGAGGCCGACCAGCTCGCCAATCGGCTGGCGATCATGAGCCGCGGCCGGATCGTCGTCGAAGGAACGCCGGAGGAGCTGAAGCAGAGCCTTCGCGGCGACTCCGTCACGGTCGAGGTCTCGGACGGCCGGGTCGACGATGCGCAGCAGGTCATCGCCGCCGTCCCAGGGGTGCACGAGGTCGCGCTCGACGGCACGCAGCTCCGCAGCCGCGTGGCGAGCGGTGCGCGCGCGATCCCGACCATCCTCTCCGCGCTCGAGAGCCAGGGCATCGGCGTCGAGGCGGTCACGACCAGCCGGCCGTCGCTCGACGACGTCTACCTCCACTACACGGGCCGCGACTTCCGAGCGGAGGACGAAGCGGGCGCGTGACCCTCGCGGTTCGCCACACGTGGTTCATGGTCGGCCGCCAGGTCCGCAACCTGATGCGCGAGCCGATCTGGATTGCGCTCCTGCTCGTGCAGCCGATGGTCTGGCTGCTGCTCTACGGCCAGCTCTTCAAGCGCGTGACGAACCTGCCGGGCGGCGGCTTCGGAACGGCGTCGTACATCACCTTCCTCGCGCCGGCGATCGTGATCATGAATGCCTTCTTCGGCGCTACGTGGAGCGGCATGGCGATGATCAGCGACCTCGATCGCGACGTGCTGCCGCGCTTCCTCGCCACCCCGGTGAGCCGCGCCTCGCTCGTCGTCTCGCAAATCGTTCGCTCGGCACTGATCGCGGTGATCCAGGGCATCATCATCCTGTTTGTCTCGCTCGCCCTCGGCGTCCACATCCATACGGGCATCGAGGGCTGGATCGTGATCCTGGCCGCCGCCGCGTTGATGAACGCCGCCTTCGCGGGCCTCTCGAACGGCATCGCGCTGCTCGTGCGGAAGGAGGCGACCATGATCGCCGTGGCCAACTTCATCGGGCTGCCGCTGTTCTTCCTTTCGTCGACGCTGATCGCAATCAGCCAAATCCCAGGCTGGATGCAGGATGCGGCGAAGTTCAACCCCGTCAATTGGGGCGTGATCGCCGCCCGCGAGGTCGTGCTGCCGGGAACTGATTGGAACTCTGTCGCGCTTCACCTCGCGCTGCTTTTCGCACTGAGTGTGGCGACAGCCGCCTTCGCGACATGGACCTTCCGCGCGTACCAGCGCACGCTCTAGTACGCTCGCCTGACCCGACGAAGGAGGTCGAATGAGCGAGACGATGGATCAGGGCGGCGCCAGCCTCGGCGACGAAGACATCGAGACCACGCCGAGCGGAACCGCGTCGGAAACGGTCGAAGGCGACACCGACACGACCGACACGGGCGGCGGCGGAGGCGGCGACTCCGACTCGGACGACGCCGACGCCGACATGGACGACGCCGACAGCTGATGGGGCGCGCGCTCGCGCGCGCGATTGAGCCGGTCGCGGAAGACCGGTTCTTCGCTGAGTACTGGGAGCAGCGCCCGCTCGTCGTCGAGCGCGACGAGGAGGCCCGCTTCACCGAGCTGCTCTCGGTCGACGACGTCGAGCGCATCATCTCCGGCTCTGCAGTTCGCGCGCCCGCCTTCCGGCTCGTGAAGGCGGGCGCGCAGCTTGCGGAGCGCGACTACACGGTCGACATTCCGTGGCGGCCGTCGTCGCTCTCGGGGACGGTGGACGTCGATCGCGCAGCCGCCGAATTCGCCGGCGGGGCGACCGTCGTCCTCCAGGCGCTGCATGTCAACTGGACGCCTCTCGCCCGCTACTGCCGGGGGCTCGAGTCCGAGCTCGGCCACCCCGCGCAGGCGAACGCGTACTACACGCCCGCCTCCGCCCAGGGCTTCGCCGTCCACCACGACACTCACGAGGTCCTCTGTCTCCAGGTGGCGGGGGAGAAGCGCTGGCTCGTCTACGAGCCGGTCTGGGAGCTCCCGCTCAAGCGGCAGGCCTACCGGCCGGAGCTCGGCGAGCCGGGCTCGCCTGTCCTCGACCTCACGCTGCGCGCCGGCGACACGCTCTATCTCCCCCGCGGGTGGCTGCACGAGGCGACCACGTCGGAGACCGATTCGCTGCACATCACCGTCGGGGTCAATGTGCGCACGTGGCACGACGCCGTCCGAGACGCCCTCGAGGACTGCCGCGAGGAGCTCGAGTTCCGACGCAGCGTGCCCGCGACCGGAGAGATGGGCGCAGACCTGCTCGGGCTCCTGCGCGACCGGCTGAGCCCTGAACGCGTCGCCGAGCGGATGCGCTCGAAGCTCGTCGCCACGCGCCGGCCGGTTCGAAGCGACGCGCTGGCGCAGGCGCGGGCTGCGGACGAGTTGGCGCTCGAGACGGCCCTGGAACGGCGGGAGACCGTCTTGTTCGACCTGGTCGAGCGAGATGGTCGGGTCGTCCTGTCATTCGAGGGAAAGCAGGTTTCGCTTCCCGCGCAGGCGCGCGCGGCGGTCGAGGCGACCGCGTCGGCCACGGAGCCGTTCCGCCCGGCCGACCTGCCGGGGCTCGACGACGCCGGCCGCGTCGTTCTCGCGCGGCGCCTCGTGCGCGAAGGTTTCCTGCGCGTCAGTTCCGCGCCGGGAGCACGGAATGGGCGCGGACCTCGAAGCGCCGCGGGCGCGCAAGCGAAGAAGCGCCGCACGTGAGATAGGTGAGGTCGCCGTACCCGGTGGCGACCTCGAGCTCGTGCACGTCGCCCGTCTCTTCGACACGAAACCGGACGCGCGAGACGCCGTTCCCGAGGCTCTCGACGCCGACCAGCCGAAGCTCTCGTAGGCCGGTGAGACCGGTTTCCGCACGCACCGCTCGCTCTGCGGCCTGCACTGGAAACGGGTAGCAGCAGCGGCCGCGGTAGAACTCGAGCTCGATCTGCCCCTCCAGGTACGCGGCAAGCACCTTCCCGGCATCGGCGCGCTCGACGCGGCCGAAATAGAAACCCTCCGGGAGCACGAGCAGGTTGCCCGCGAAGCGGTCGCCACCTACGTGGGTGCACTGCCACAGCCGGTCGGGCTCGACCTCTTCCGCGAGCGCCTCGTACAGCGGCCTCCCGCGCAGGGCGCAGCAGGGGTCGCGCTTGCCGTGCGTGCAGACGAGGAAGAGCGGATGCTCGAGCCGCTCCCCGCCCTCGAGGTCGAGCGAAATTAGCTCCTCGTGCGCCTCGATCCGGCCCCCGTGGAGGGTCGCGTCGATCTCGTTGGAGCGGGCTACGAATGCAGCAAGATCCTTGCGGCCGCGCCGGTCGGGGCGTCGGATGAAGAGCGGCCGGGTTCGCGGCGCCGCGCTCGCGAGCCGGCGAATGTGAGCCTTCACCTGGTCGGACAAGCCGCTTCCGCGCACCGCGTCGCTGCTCCAGAGGCCTCGATACTCGAGCAGGATCCACCGATCGATCCGGCTGGCCGTGGCCGAGAGCGGTTCTGAGTTGTCGCGGGAGAGATCCGAGCAGAACGGCCTATCCCGCTTCATCGCTCTCCTGCGTCACGATGCAAACCACCTGACCGGACTTGACCGGCTGGCCCGGCGCGACAGAGAGCTCGGTGACGCGGCCGGCGCGATGCGCGGTGATCTCGTTCTCCATCTTCATCGCCTCGACAATGCAGATCACCTGACCAGGGTTTACCTCGTCGCCCTCGGCGACCTCGACCGCGAGCACCGTGCCCTGCATCGGGGTGATGACGGCGTCCTTCGCGGCAGCGTGATGGCCGGCTTGGCCGCGTTCGCGGCGCCGTCTCGCGAGCTCTGCGTATGGCGGCTCGGGAATCAGCGCCTTGACCTCGAAGCGCCGGCCGTCGAGCTCGACCGCCGACGTCCGGTCGCGAACCACTCCGTCCGGAGAGATCCCTACGCTTGTTGTCATATGAGACAACTCGCCCGCTTGCTTGGCAAGAAGCTCCGATTCGACCACACCGTGGCACGTCGCCGCCTCCACGAAGCACGGATGCTCGAGCAGCGCACGATGAAATCCGAGCAGCGTCGTGACGCCGCCGATCTCGTACTCGCCCAGGGCCCGCAGCGTCCGCCTCCGAGCATGCTCACGGTCGACCCCGTGCACGACGAGCTTCGCGATCAGCGGGTCGTACAGGCCGATCACCTCCGAGCCCGCCGTCACGCCCGAGTCCACCCGCACACCGGGCCCACCCGGTTCCCGGTAGCTCGTGATCCGCCCGGGCGCGGGCAGGAAGCCGTTAGCCGGGTCCTCGGCGTTGATGCGGCACTCGATCGCGTGCCCGGCCAGACGAACGTCCTCCTGACGCAGCCATAGCGGCTCTCCCGCCGCGATCAGAACCTGCTCGCGAACGAGATCGAGCCCCGTGACGAGCTCCGTGACCGTGTGCTCGACCTGGATCCGCGTGTTCATCTCCAGGAACCAGTAGTTGCCGTCACGGTCGAGCAGGCCCTCGATCGTCCCGGCGCTCCGGTAGCCGACGGCTCGCGCTGCGTCGACCGCGATCGCGCCGATCCGTTCGCGCATGGCGGCGTCGACCGCCGGCGAAGGGGTCTCCTCCACCAACTTCTGGTGGCGGCGCTGGATCGTGCAGTCGCGCTCCCCGAGGTGGATCACGTTCCCCTCGGCATCGGCCAGCACCTGCACTTCGACGTGACGCGGATCCTCCAGGTACCGCTCCACGTAGACCGAGGGGTCGGAGAAGTACGCCTCGCCCTCCCGGCGCGCGGACGCGAGCGAGCGCTCGACCTCGTCTCGGCCGCGCACGACCTTCAGCCCCTTGCCGCCGCCACCCGCGGCGGCCTTGATCGCGATCGGCCAGCCGAGGTCGTCGCCCAGACGCGACGCCTCCTCGGCCGAACCGACGGGGTCGGTCGTCCCGGGGATGATCGGAACTCCGGCCGCCTGCATACGCTCGCGAGCGGCCGTTTTCGAGCCCATGATCTCGATCGCCTCCGGCGGAGGGCCGATCCAGACGAGACCGGCCTCCTCGCACGCGCGCGCGAAAGCGGCATTCTCGGCCAGGAACCCGTACCCGGGATGCACCGCTTCGGCGCCTGCCCGCAGAGCCGCTTCGATGATCCGCTCCTGGTTCAGGTAGCTCTCGGCGGGAGGGCCCGGGCCGATTAGATACGACTCGTCGGCGAGCGCGGTGTGAAGGGAGGCGCGGTCGGCCTCTGAGTAGACGCCGATCGCCGCGATCCCGAGGTCGCGTAGCGTGCGGAAGATCCGGATCGCGATTTCGCCGCGGTTTGCAACCAGAACTTTCGAGAACGGCGGCACGGGAGGCTTATTCTCCCTGCACATGAGCCTGGCCGACCAGCTCACAATCGCCCGGGCGGCGGCGGTGCCGCTCGTCGTCGTTCTCTACGTCTGGGACTTCCCGAACCACGACTACTGGGCGACGGCGGTTTTCGCGGCCGCGATGAGCACGGATTGGTTCGACGGGCGGATCGCGCGCAGGCGCGGCCGGACCTCCGAGCTCGGTTCGCTCCTCGACCCTGTCGCGGACAAGCTGCTCGTGCTCACGGTGCTGATCGTGTTGGTCGGACGAGGCGTCTTCCCCGGCTGGATGGTGGCGGCGATCGTGGCGCGCGAGCTTCTCGTGTCCGGCCTCCGGCTCGCGGCGCTCGAGCGCGGCGTGGTGCTGCACGCGCGCGACCTGGGGAAGCTGAAGACGTGGTCGCAGGCAGTGGCCGCCGCCCTCGGAGGCCTCGCGGCGGCGGGAGCGTGGAGCAACGACGTCGCGTGGTGGGCGCTGCTGATCGCCCTCGTCCTGACGTGGATTTCCGGCCTCGACTACGCCCGCGTCGCCCCCGGGCTGCTGCGGGGACGTGCGGTTGCCTGATCGTCTTCGTCGACGTTCTCGCTGACCGCGACGTGACGCCAGCGGCTGCGATACGCGGCCGGCGCGGGGTCGCGCCGCAGCAGCCGCTCGAACGCCGCGACGATCGCCTCCCGCTCGTCCTTGCTCGGCTCCGGATTGATCTCGTACTCCACGGAGCCAGAGCCTAAAGACCGGGCGCGAAGCCGACGATAGAGACCGCGGCATGTGCCGCTTGATCGTTTTCGTTGCGTGCGCCGCGCTGCTGGCCTCGCCCGCTGGAGATGCGCGTCCGGCCGCGCGGTCGTGGGCGCAGAAGGAGATTCAGGTCGTCGTCGCTCACGGGCTGATGGCTCCCGACGTCGCCTCCTTCCGCCCGAACGCGCCGCTGACCCAGCGCGCGCTCGCCGCTCTTGTCGCGGGGCTCACGGACCGCGAGCCCGTCGCGGTCGCCAACCCGGGTGCGGCCGTGACGATCGCGCAATTGGACGCACAGCTCGTTCGGGGCCTCGGGCTAGGCTCGGCCGCCGCCGCGTTCAGCGCGGAGGCGCGCCGCGTGGGTCTCAACCCCCCCGCTCGCTTCGGCACTGAGGTGGTAGCGCGCTTGCTCGAGCTCCGAGTCAATCATCCGGCCGGCCAGGACCAACTCGAGCTATTCCCCTCCGAGAGGGCGACGCGCGCGGAAGCTGCCTACTCGGCGTCGCAGATCCTTCGCTTCCGCGGGTGGGAAACGCAGGCCGTCGGCGACGCCGCGGATTCGTTTGCGCTCCCGCAGCTCAACGGCTGGCAGCGACGCGTTCTCCGGACTGCGGTTCGCTTCATAGGCTTTCCCTATGTCTGGGGAGGCGAGAGCGAAAGCATCGCATCGCCGTTCGGCGGGCAGGTGCACGGCGGCTTCGACTGCTCGGGCTTCGTCTGGCGCGTCTACAAGCTGCAGGCGTACACCGGCGGCCAGGCGCTCGCCTCGACCCTCCGCGGCCGGACGACGTTCGCTATGAGCGCTGAGGTGGCGCCCAGACACCGCATCCCCTTCGCGCGTCTCGCCCCGGCGGACATCGTCTTCTTCGGTGCTCAGGGGCCTCGATCCCGGCCGACGCAGGTCGACCACATGGGGATCAACCTCGGCGGCGGTTGGATGATCCACTCGTCCCGCCAGGGCGTCTTCCTCTCGCCGCTGCAGAACTGGTACCGGCAGCGCTTCGCGTGGGCCCGCCGGCCGCTGGCCGAGGCCGGCCTCGCCCCTTCGTAGCGAGGGCCTGGCGGGCACGGCGCTGAGCCGCCGGGCGCGGTGGGACGCGGCAAACCCTTCCACGAGCAGGAGAAACGTCTTCACACCGCTCCCCCGAACGGGGGATGGAACCGCGACAGCGAGCCTGCAAAATCGTTGGCGTCGTCTGGCGAAACCTGGGAGGGTGAAGATGCTTCAGTGGAACCCGCGCCATCTCGTGTTGCTTCTCGTGATGCTCGTCGTCGTGGCGCTCGCGCTCGCGGCCGGCGAGATCTCGTTCTTTAGCTACCTCGAGTGGTAAGCCGCCCGCCTTGCCGGCATTCGGGTTAAGGCAGGCGCGGCTGGCAGCCGTCGTCGCCCCGGTCTGTGCGTCGGGGCTCGTGATCGTGCTCGCCGCGGCGACGATCTTCGCGACGACTCCGCACGCGACGACCGCGCTCGTGGGCGTGGCGGCCTTTCTCGTCGCCTCGCTCCTCGCCGATCGCTTTCCGGTTCCTGTGGAGGATCTGGATGCGAACGGCGTTTCGCTCGCTTTCGTCTTCGGCGTTTCGGCGATCGTCCTCTTCGGCTGGGCTGCGGGCGTGCTCGTCGTTTTCGCGACGCCGGCGGTCATGCAGCTGCTCGAACGCCGCCCGCCGACTCGCATCGCCTACAACGCTTCGGTCTTCGCGATCACGGCGGCGGCGGCCGGCTGGGCGCTCAAGCCCCTCGAAGGCGACGGTGCCGGGATGACGCTCGCGCGCGTCGGGATCGCCGCCTCTGTGTCGTACATCCTGAACATTCTTTTGATCACGGCCGTCGTCGCGGCGGCAACGCGGAATCGATGGCTCGGTCAGATCCGCTCGAGCGTGCTCAAGACGATCCTGCCGTTCACGCTCATGGGGTCCGCGGTGCTGATGCTCGTCGTTCTCTGGCAGCGCTCGCCGCTGCTCTCGATCGCGCTGGCCGGGCCGCTTCTCGCGATTCAGCTTTATCAGCGCGCCCTTACGCAAGCGCTGCGCGCGATGCGCCTCGCCCTCACCGACCCGCTGACCGGGCTCGGCAACCATCGCCACTTCCACGAGCGGCTGGAGCGCGAGCTCGAGCTCGTGAGGTTCGGCCGCCGCGAGCTCGCACTCTGCCTCGTGGACGTCGACGACTTCAAGCGGATCAACGATCGCTTCGGCCACCCGGCCGGCGACCGCGTGCTCGCGAAGCTGGCGACGAAGCTGCGCCAGAGCGGCGAGGCGTTCCGCCTCGGCGGCGACGAGTTCGCGTTGCTGCTGGCCGGCTACGACGAGAGGGCCGCCTTCACGACCGCGGCCGCGATTGTCGATCGCATCGCCCAGCTCGAGCTCGACCAGGTTGGGCCCGTGACCGTCAGCATTGGGCTGACGACTGCGCCCTCGGACGCGTGTGTGCGGGACGAGCTCCTCGAGCGCGCCGACAG
>JBKPFU010000017.1:0-17769 GCA_046728975.1 Actinomycetota bacterium
CCGGTCGAAAATCAGTCTCGAAAGGAGAAGGGCATGGCCGAAACGATCTTCGGCCGTGCGGCCCGGCCGGTTTACGAGGTTCACGAGCTCACCCGCGGTGAGACCGACCTCGGCCTGCGCTACGCATCCGACAGCCTCGACGCGGCTGTCGAGTTCGCTTTCGCCTACCTGGACGAGCACGATCCCGACCGCTCCGGAGCGGTCAAGGGTCTCGAGGTCCTGAAGGGCGGAGAAAGCGTCTGGTCGTACCGGCACGCAGACGTCGCCGAAGTCGATCTCGTTCGCAAGTGGGGCTTCGACCCGACGAAGCATTGGCACGGGCCGCCGGCGTACACGAGATAACCGTCATGCAGTAGGGCGAGAATCGGGCGCGTGGCGGCCCTCGCGCTGATTCTCGTGACGGCCGTCTGGGGCGTGACCTTCGTGCAGGTGAAGGACGCGGTGGCGGTCTACCCGCTGTTCGCGTTCATGGCCGTTCGCTTCGCGATCGCGAGCGCCGCGCTGCTGGTGCCGGCCGCCGGCGCCGTGCGCCGAGTCGAGCGCCGTGGCCTTGCGGCGGGCGTCCTGCTCGGAACGCTGCTCGGCGCCGGGTTCGCGCTCCAGACGGCGGGCCTTCAACGCACGACGGTATCGAGCACCGGCTTCATCACCGGCCTGTACGTCGTGTTCACGCCGCTCTTCGCGATGGTCCTCTTCCGCTATCGGATCGGCGTCGCGGTACGGGCGGGCGTCGCGCTGTCGACGCTCGGGTTGGCTCTTCTGGCGGGAATCCACGCCGGGTCGCCGGGCGGCGACCTGCTCGTTCTTGCGAGCGCGGCGGCGCAGGCGCTCCAGATCGTCTTCGTCGAGCGCTTCACCACGCGCTACGACCCGACCGCGCTCGCGTTCCTGCAGATGGCGACCGTGGCGGCGGGCTGCACGGTCATCGCGCTCGCGCTGGGTGACCTGGAGGCGCCGCACGGCTGGACGGTCTGGTCGGCGCTCCTCGTAACCGGCGTGTTCGCGAGCGCGCTCGCCTACTTGATCCAGGCGTGGGCGCAGCGGCGGATCAGCGCGACGCGGATCGCGCTCATCTTCGCGCTCGAGACCGTGTGGGCGGGGTTCTTCGGCTACCTGCTTGCGGACGACCGGCTCGGCCTGCGGGGCTGGGGCGGCTGCGCGCTGATCCTCGGCGGAATCGTTCTCGCGGAGCCCGCCGCGGCCGCAGCCCTCAGAGCAGCCATCGACCGTTCTCCTGGACGACGTCGCCGTCGCACAGGAGCCGCCCGCCGGAGCGCAGGTCCTTGACCATGTCGCAGTGGAGGGAGCTTTGGTTTCGACCGCCGAGCGACGGAATGCCTGCGCCGATCGCCAGGTGCACGGTGCCGTCGATCTTCTCGTCGAAGAGCGTGTTCTTCATGTGCCGCTGGATGCCAGGGTTGCAGCCGATGCCGAGCTCGCCGAGGACGCGCGCGCCGACGTCGCGGTCGAGCGTCTCGAGCAGCATTGCTTCGTTCCTCTCCGCCGTCGCCTCGACGACTCGCCCGCCGCGGTAGACCATTCGTACGCCGTCGATCTCGCCCGGGTCGAGGAAGACGGGGAACTCGCCGAAGTGCACCTCCCCCTCGGTCGCGTCCTCGACGGGGCTGTAGTAGACCTCGCCGCCCGGCATGTTGTAGTGGCCGTCGTCGACGGCGCCCTCGCGACCCTCGAGGCTCACCCGTAAATCGGTTCGGTCGCCCACGATCCGAACCTCGCTCGCCCGGTCGAAGCGCTCCTTGATCCGTTGCATCCGCGCCGCCTCCGCGTCCCAGTCCAGCAGGCAGGCGCCGTAGAGGAAGTCCTCGAACTCGCGCAGCGACATCCCCGACTCCTGGGCGAGCGCCGGCGTCGGGAATCGGCACGCCACCCACGGGATCTCGTCGCCGAGCCGCCGGTGCAGGAGCGGCTGGCGCGACTGCGCGAGCAGGGCGCGCCGCTCGGGCGCGACTTCGATGCCGTCCGCCGTGTTCTCGGGCGCGCCGATGTTCATCCACGCGTCGATCGTCTCCCAGGCATGCAGGTCGGCCGGCGCGGCCTGCGCGAGGAGGTCTTCCGGCGCCTCCGCGCTCCAGATCGTCTCGAACGGCGCATCCTCCATGCCCGGTCCGCCGAGCCGGACGAGCGGGTAGGCGCCGCGTCGCGCGACCAGGCGGACGACTTCTTCGACCAGCGGGCGGGCGAGAGGCGAGGAGTTGATCCAGACCTGCCAGCCGCGCTGGACGTCGAGCGAGCGCTCGACGAGGAGCTTCGCGTAGGCGTGAACCCGTGGATCCACGGCCGGGATCCTACGATTGGCGGTCGGCGAGCTGCTTGATACACTCAGGCTTAGATTTTCTCAGCGTAATAATCCGACGGAAACGGAGGAAGTTTCACAGATGGCTAAGACAATCGGTATCGACCTCGGCACGACCAACTCTGCCATGGCCGTGCTCGAGGGCGGCGAGCCGACCGTCATCCCGAACGCCGAGGGCGGCCGCACGACGCCGTCCGTGGTCGCGTTCCCGAACGACGGCCAGCGGCTCGTCGGTGCGCCCGCGAAGCGCCAGCAGGTCACGAACCCGCAGAACACGATCTTCTCGATCAAGCGCTTCATGGGCCGGAAGTTCGGCGAGGTATCGGAGGAGATGAAGATCGTCCCGTACGAGGTCGTCCAGGGCCCGAACGGCGACGTCCGCGTGAAGGCGGCGGGCAAGGACTACGCCCCGCCGGAGATCAGCGCGATGATCCTCCAGAAGCTGAAGGCGGACGCCGAGGCGTACCTCGGCGAGACCGTCACCGACGCGGTGATCACGGTTCCCGCCTACTTCAACAACGCCCAGCGCGAGGCGACGAAGGACGCCGGCAAGATCGCGGGCCTCAACGTCCTGCGGATCATCAACGAGCCGACCGCGGCCTCACTCGCCTACGGGCTCGACAAGGAGGGCGAGGATCAGACGATCCTCGTGTTCGACCTCGGCGGTGGCACGTTCGACGTGTCGGTGCTCGAGCTCGGCGAAGGGGTCTTCGAGGTGAAGGCCACGAACGGCGACAACCACCTTGGAGGCGACAACTTCGACAAGGCGATCGTCGACTGGATGGTCGCCGAGTTCAAGAAGGACCAGGGCATCGACCTGGCCGGCGACAAGATGGCGCTCCAGCGCCTCTACGAGGCGGCCGAGAAGGCGAAAATGGAGCTGTCGTCCACGATGACGACGCAGATCAACCTCCCCTTCATCACCGCCACGCAGGAGGGCCCGAAGCATCTCGACCTCCAGCTCACGCGCGGGAGGCTCAACGAGCTGACCGCCGACCTGCTCGAGCGGACGGTCGGTCCGACCAAGCAGGCGCTCGAGGATGCCGGCATCCAGCCCTCTGCGATCGACCACGTCGTCCTCGTCGGCGGCATGACGCGCATGCCCGCCGTCGTCGACAAGGTCAAGGAGCTGATCGGCAAGGACCCGCACAAGGGCGTGAACCCGGACGAGGTCGTCGCCGTCGGCGCGGCGATCCAGGCCGGCGTGCTCAAGGGCGAGGTCAAGGACGTCCTGCTCCTGGACGTGACCCCGCTCTCGCTCGGGATCGAGACGAAGGGCGGCGTGTTCACGAAGCTGATCGAGCGCAACACCACCCTCCCGACCAAGAAATCGGAGGTGTTCTCGACCGCCGAGGACAACCAGCCCTCGGTCGAGGTGCACGTCCTCCAGGGCGAGTCCGAGATGGCGCTCTACAACAAGACGCTCGGCAAGTTCCAGCTCGTCGGTATCCCGCCGGCGCCGCGCGGCATGCCGCAGATCGAGGTCACCTTCGATATCGACGCGGACGGCATCATCCACGTCTCCGCGAAGGACCTCGGGACCGGCAACGAGCAGCGGATCCGGATCGAGGGCGGCTCCGGCCTGAAGGAGGACGAAGTCCAGCAGATGATCCGCGAGGCCGAGGCCCACGCGGAGGAGGCGCACCGGCTGCGCGAGCTGGCGGACGCCCGCAACCAGGCGGAGAACCTCGCCTACCAGACCGAGCGCACGCTCAAGGAGCACCGCGACAAGCTCGAGGAGGCCGACGCCTCGACCATCGAGGGTCGGATCATGGAGCTGCGCGGCGTCCTGGAGACCGACGACGTGGGCGAGATCCGCGCCAAGACCGAGGCGCTGCAGGAGGCGACGCAGAAGCTCGCCGAGGCCGTGTACGCGCAGGCCGCCGCGGGTCAGCAGACGACCGCTCAGGGCCCCGGCGACGGCGCCGCTTCTGACGAAGAGGTCGTCGACGCCGAGGACGCCGAGATCGTCGATGAGGAGGCGAAGACCACCTAGATGGCGACCCCCCTTCTCGCATCTCGTACCCGCGCACGCGCTGCGGAGCTTCGCCTCGCTGCGTCCTCGGTCGCACCCGTAGCCTCGCGTCATCCTAGGACGCGTATGCGATTGCGTCCTTGCGACGCTCGCTCCTCGCGCGTCGCGAGCACGATCTGCTCCGAGGAGGGTCGCTGATGTCGGACCCGACACGGGATCAACTCGACGACGTCGAGGAGGCGCCCGAGGAGGAGCCGTCGCTCGAGGCACGGCTCGCCGACGCCGAAGCGAAGGCCGAGGAGCACCTCGACGACCTGAAGCGGCTCGCGGCCGAGTTCGACAACTACCGCAAGCGGGCGGCGCGTGACCAGCAGCAGCTGGTCGCGCACGCCCACGAGCGGCTGGTCAAGGAGCTGCTGCCTGTGCTCGACGATCTCGAGCGGGCGCTCGAGGCTGCCGAGCAGCACGAGGAGGCGAAGCTCGAAGAGGGCGTCCGCCTCGTGCACCGCGCCTTGCAGGCGGCGCTCGAGCGGGAAGGGCTCGCCGAGGTCGAGACCGACGGCAGGTTCGACCCCCATGTCCACGAGGCGCTGCTCTCGCAGCCGTCCGAAGCCGACGAGGGCTCGGTAATCGAGGTCCTCCAGAAGGGCTACAGGCTCGGCGACCGGGTGCTGCGGCCGGCGCGCGTTGTCGTCGCTGCGCCGAAGGAGAACGGTGGCGACCACTCCTAAGGACCTCTATGGGGTTCTCGGCGTGGCGAAGAACGCCTCGCAGGACGAGATCAAGAAGGCGTACCGGAAGCTCGCGCGCGAGTACCACCCGGACCGCAACCCCGGCGACGCCGCCGCCGAGGCGCGGTTCAAGGAGGTTCAGGGCGCCTACGACGTCCTGTCCGACCCCGAGAAGCGCAAGCGCTACGACTCCTTCGGCACTGCCGACGGACGCGGCGGCTTCCAGGGCGGCAACTTCAACTTCGCCGATTTCGACCTCGGCGATTTCGACCTGGGCGACATCTTCGGAGGTATCTTCGGCCGCGGCAGGGGAGCCGGAGCTCGACCGGAGCGCGGGCGCCGCGGGAACGACATCGAGGTCGAGGTCAATCTCTCGTTCGAGGATTCGCTGCACGGGATCGAGACGAAGATCCCGGTCGAGCTCGAGACCGCCTGCCGCGATTGCGGCGGCTCCGGCGCGCAGCCGGGAACCTCGCCCATCGTGTGTCCGGAATGCAAGGGGCGCGGCGTCGTTGCCGAGAGCCAGGGCTTCTTCGCGCTCTCGCAGCCGTGCCCGCGCTGCCGCGGCAACGGAACCGTGATCGAGCAGCCGTGCAAAAAGTGCCGCGGCACCGGCCGCGAGCGGCGGACGAAGCGCTACACGGTGAAGATCCCGGCAGGGGTCAAGGACGGCACGCGGATCCGGTTGAAGGGCAAGGGCGAGGCCGGGTACGGCGGCGGCGAGGCCGGCGACCTGTACGTAGTCACGCGCGTCGCCGATTCGCCGGTCTACACCCGCAAGGGCAGCGACCTGGTCGTCGACGTGCCGGTGTCGTTTGCGGACGCGGCGCTCGGCTCGACGGTCGAGGTGCCGACGCCCGAAGGACCGGTCTCGCTGAAGGTGAAACCGGGCTCGCAGGACGGCAAGCTCCTGCGCATCCGCGGCCGCGGCGCGCCGAAGCTGAAGGGGGGCGGCAAGGGCGACGTCCTCGCGCGCCTGCGGGTCGAGGTCCCCAAGCGCCTGAACAAGAAGCAGCGCGAGCTGCTGGAAGAGCTGAGGAAGGTCTCGTGAGGAAGGTCGTGAACCACGTGCTGACCTATGCGCTCTCGCCGCTCGGGACCGCCCTGAACACCGTCGGGCTGATCGTCGCCCTGATCCTGTTCGGCGCCGACCCCGGCCGGCCGCTGTTCTGGCTCATCGTCGCGATCTTCCTCGGATCCTCGGCGATGCTCGACTTCCGAACGTACCGCGCCCGTCGGCGGCTCGGCCTCAGCGCGTACGAAGCGACGGAAGCGCTGACGAACCACGTCTGGGGCCCGCCGGAGGAACGCAAGTGATCGACGAGCGCCCGCGGTACATGATCAGCGTCGCCGCCGAGCTGGTCGGCATGCACCCGCAGACGCTGAGGATCTACGAGAACAAGGGTCTCGTGCGGCCGAAGCGGACAGCCGGGAACACCCGGCTCTACTCCGAGGCCGACCTCGAGCGCCTGAAGCTGATCCAGCGGCTGACCAACGAGCTCGGGCTCAACCTCGCGGGCGTCGAGGTCGTGATCCGGCTCGAGGACGAGCTGCGCAAGGCGCACACGCGCATCGAGCGGCTGCAGCGCCAGCTCCGTGAAGAGGTGCAGAACGTGCACCGGCAGTACCGGCGCGACCTCGTCCTCTACGAGCAGCCCACCTATCCCGTACCGACGAGGCGTCACTGATGGACTTCAACAAGCTCACGCTCAAATCGCAGGAAGCGGTCGCAGCCGCGCAGGAGCTCGCGCGTCGGATCGGCAACCCCGAGCTCTACCCCGAGCATCTGCTGCTCGCGCTGCTCGACCAGGAGCTGCCGCGCGAGCTCGTGCCGGATGCCGACGGCCTGCGAGTGGAGGCGGACGCTCGATTGCGGGCGAAGCCGTCGATCCAAGGCGGCCGGCAGCAGCCGGGGGTTTCGAAGGCTTTCGCCGATGTCCTCGATCGAGCTTCGGAAGAAGCTCGATCGATGGGAGACGAGTACGTCTCGACGGAGCACATCCTGCTCGCGCTCGACGTCGTCCCGCGCGACCAGCTCGAGGCCAAGATCAACGCCGTCCGCGGCGGGCAGCGCGTGACCTCGCAGGACCCCGAAGAGACCTACCAGGCGCTGGAGAAGTTTGGCCGCGACCTGACGGAGCTCGCTGAGCGCGGCAAGCTCGACCCGGTGATCGGCCGCGACGAGGAGATTCGGCGCGTGATCCAGGTCCTGTCGCGGCGCACCAAGAACAACCCGGTGCTGATCGGCGAGCCCGGTACCGGCAAGACGGCGATCGTCGAGGGGCTCGCGCAGCGGATCGTCGCCGGCGACGTGCCCGAGGGCCTCAAGGGCAAGCGCGTGTGGGCGCTCGACATCGGCGCCCTGCTCGCCGGGTCCAAGTACCGCGGCGAGTTCGAGGAGCGGCTGAAGGCCGTGCTCCAGGAGATCAAGAACGCCGAGGGCGAGATCATCCTCTTCATCGACGAGCTGCACACGATCGTCGGTGCGGGTGCGGCCGAGGGCGCCGTCGACGCCGGGAACATGATGAAGCCGATGCTCGCGCGCGGTGAGCTGCGCGCCGTCGGCGCAACGACGCTCGACGAGTACCGGAAGCACATCGAGAAGGACGCAGCGCTCGAGCGCCGCTTCCAGCCCATCTTCGTCGGCGAGCCGACCGTTGCCGACACGATCGCGATCCTGCGCGGCCTGAAGGAGCGGTACGAGGCGCACCACGGCGTCCGTATCCGCGATGCGGCGCTCGTCGCTGCGGCCGTACTGTCGGACCGCTACATCGCCGACCGCTTCCTGCCGGACAAGGCGATCGATCTCGTCGACGAGGCCGCGTCTCGGCTGCGAATGGAGATCGACTCGTCGCCGCTCGAGCTCGACGAGGCAGAGCGGCGCGTGCGCCAGCTGGAGATCGAGCTTGCTGCGATGGCCAAGGAGACGAAGGAAGTCCGCGAGCCGATCGAGCGCGAGCTGGCCGAGGCCAAGGAGCGCCGAAACGAGCTTGCCGCCCGCTGGGCGACGGAGAAGGAGGCGCTCGAGCGAGTCAAGGAGGTCATGGCCCGGATCGACGACCTCCGCATGGAGGCCGAGCGCGCCGAGCGGCAGGGCAACCTTCAGCGCGTCGCGGAGATCCGCTACGGCGAGCTGCCGCAGCTCGAGAAGGAGCTGGCCGAGCGGGACGGCGCCGTGCCGTCCGAGGAGCCGATGGTCAAGGAGGAGGTCGACGAGGACGACGTGGCCGCGGTCGTGGCGCGGTGGACCGGCATTCCGGTCGACCGGCTCCTCGAGGGTGAGACCGAGAAGCTGATCCACATGGAGGAGCGCCTCCACGAGCGCGTCGTCGGGCAGGACGAGGCGGTCGAGGCGGTCGCGAACGCGCTTCGTCGCGCCCGTTCAGGGCTGCAGGACCCGAACCGCCCGATCGGCTCGTTCGTCTTCCTCGGCCCGACCGGCGTGGGGAAGACGGAGCTCGCACGCGCGCTCGCCGAGTTCATGTTCGACGACGAGCGGGCCATGGTTCGGCTGGACATGTCCGAGTATCAGGAGCGGCACACGGTCGCGCGCCTCGTCGGTGCGCCGCCCGGCTACGTCGGCTACGAGGAGGGCGGCCAGCTGACGGAGGCGGTGCGGCGGCGCCCGTACTCCGTCGTCCTGCTCGACGAGATCGAGAAGGCGCACAGCGAGGTCTTCGACGTGCTGCTGCAGATCCTGGACGACGGTCGCCTGACCGATGGCCAAGGCCGAACGGTCGACTTCCGCAACACCGTGATCATCATGACGTCGAACCTCCGCTCGCCGGACGCGCTGCGCGAGGTCTTCCGGCCCGAGTTCCTGAACCGGATCGACGAGGTGGTCGAGTTCCGGCCTCTCTCGCGCGAGCAGCTCGCCGAGATCGTCGAGCTGCAGTTGGCACGCGTGCGGCGGCGGCTCGCCGAGCGCGGGATCTCGATCGAGCTCTCGGACGCTGCGAAGGAGGCGCTGGTCGAGGCCGGCTGGGATCCAACCTACGGCGCGCGGCCGCTCAAGCGGGCGATCCAGCGGTTGATCGAGAACCCCCTCGCGCTGCGCCTGCTCGAGGGCGACTTCGCCGAGGGCGACGTCGCCCATGTCGATGCCGCGGATGGCGAGCTCACCTTCGAAAAGCGCCAGGTCGCGGAGCCCGCAGCCGCCTAAACTCTCCGTTGAAGGCGCCCGGCCAGGCGGCCTGACCGGTTAGAGCTCACGGCGCCGGCGTCGCGCACGGGATCACACGGGGGAGGTAGAGATGAAGGTTCCGACTATCCGGCGACCGCGACCGGTGCTCCCGCTTGCCGTTACCGCCACGGGAATCGCCGTCCTGCTTGGCTTCGGCGGCGGCCAGGCGGGCGCGGCTACGGTCGTCTGCGGCCAGGTGATCACGCAGAGCACCCACGTCGGCAACGACCTGGTCAACTGCCCCGGAGACGGGTTGATCATCGGGGCGAACAACATCCGGCTCAATCTCGGCGGCCACACGATCGACGGTGTCAACAACCCAGGCACGGCCGGCATACGCAACACGGGCGGATGGCGCAACGTGGAGGTCGTGCACGGAAAGGTTCAGCAGTTCAGCAACGGCCTCCTGCTGGCGGATGCGCTCAGGAACAAGCTCAAGCACCTCAGGGTCTCGCAGAACTCGATGCGCGGGATCGGGCTGGTGCTCTCCGACGACAGCGAGATCGAGCACAACCGGGTCTTCAACAACTTCGACGGGATCCACCTCGATCGGACCGACCGCGCCGAGATCGAGCACGACGACGTGTTCCGAAACAGGAGCTCCGGGATCGTGCTGATCACGGGGAGCGACGACAACAAGGTCGCGCACAACCGCTCTCACGACCACACGGCATGGGGCATCACCGGAGACGGCGACAGGCGCAACGTCTATGCGCACAACAAGGTGTACAGAAACGGGAACGCCGGGATCGAGCAGTTCAACTCGACGAACATGGTCTTCAGCAGGAACAAGGCCTTCCGAAACCGCCGCGGGATCGTCCTGACGAACACGGACAACAGCGTCGTGAAGAAGAACAAGATCCGCTCGAACACGACCTTCGGGAGCCAGGTCGGCGGCGGCTCGACGGGGAATCTGCTGCTCAAGAACCGCTCCGACCGGAACGGCGTGGACGGGATCCGCGTCGACAACCCCGGCAACACGATCACGAAGAACCGCGCCAACAGGAACGGCAAGCTCGGAATTTTCGCCGCAGCGGGGAACGTCGACGGCGGCGGCAACAAGGCGAGACACAACGGCAACCCGCTGCAATGCTCGGGCGTCTCCTGTAGCTGACGAGCCGGAGGCGGCGGCCACCGCGGCCGCCGCCTCGGCGCACGCAAGCCGACGGGGCCCCGGCCTAAAGAAGGGCCGGCGTCATGGCCGCAAGAGCCAAGGCCGAGGGTCTGACCCTGCTTTACATTCGCGTTTCGGTCGGCGCGGCTTTCGGCGTCGGAGCACCCCGCAACGAGAAGGCCCAGCCCGTCGATCTTCAAGTCCGTCTAGTCGACGTCAGGGAAGTAGTCGGCGTCGCCTTCGACCGCGGGCGCTCCGACGATGAAGAAGAGCACGTCCTCGTCGCCGTCGTTTCGCAGCTGACGCGGCGTCCCCGACCCGACGGCGCAAACACTGCCGCTCGGCAGGACGATGCGCTCGGGCGGGTCACCGACGTCCATCGCTGCCGTGCCTTCGAGGATGACGTACACCTCCTCCTGTTGGCGCTCGGCGTGCCGGCGCCCCTTCGTCCCCGGTGGGTAGCGCCAGAACTTCGCCCGCGTGTGCGTCAGCCCATCCGAGATCCCGGCGAGCGTCCGGCCGCTGCCGTCGCCGCGGTCGACGAACTCGAGCTCGCCCGGTCGAAAGACGGCGAAACCCACGAGCGCGGATGCTACTGACGCCGACCCGCGCTAGCGTTCGCCGCGTGGCCCGCGAGGGACGAGTGCAGGAGCTTCCGCCGCCGCTGCCGCCGGAAAATCGGACCGTCGGCCAGCTGGTCGCGGAAACGGTGCGGTTCTATCGCGACCATTTCTGGCAGTCGGTCGCGCTGGGGCTCGGACCGGCGGTCCTCGATGCCGTCCTCGTCCACGTCGGCGGCACGCCCGAGGCCGTCGTCGGCCTCGTCGCGGGCCCCGCGGTCGTCACGGCCTCGTTCGTCGGCGGCTCCGCCGTGGTGAGCGACCGGCCGGTGACGCGGCGGCGCCTCGCCGTCGCCTTCGCCGCCGGAATCGTCGTCTTTCTGCCGTTCCGGCCCCTGCTGTTCCTCTACATCCTGCCGGCGGTCGCCTGGCTCGCCGCCTTCGGGCTGGCGGTGCCCGCGGCGGTGATCGAGGGGACCGGCTTTCGCCGCTCGATCACGCGCGGGTTCGAGCTGGCGCGCGCCGACTTCGTGCACGCGCTCGGCTCGGTCGCGACGCTCGCGATCACGTTCGTGCTCACGCGCTTCGTGCTCTTCTTCCTGATCCGCGGGTGGAGCGGCGTCGGTCTTCAGATCGCCGCCTTCCTCGCCGACCTGGTCATCTCCCCGATCCTGTTCCTGGGCACGGCGCTGCTCTACTTCGACCAGGCGGCCAGAGTAGAGTCGCGGCCTCGTCAAAGGAGGAGAGATGCCGACCTACATCCTGCTGTCAAACCTCACCGTGCAAGGCGTGCAGACGCTGAAGTCGAACCCCGCCCGGCTCCGCGAGGTCAACCGTGACGTGGAGGAGCTCGGCGCGAAGGTCGTCCAACAGTGGGCGACGCTCGGCGCGTTCGACTTCGTCAACGTCGTCGAGGCGCCGGACGAAGCGACGATCGCGCGCGTATCGGTGGCGCTCGGCGCGAGGGGAAGCGCGCGCCTGCAGACGCTTCCTGCGTTGACCATCGACGAGTTCCTGGCCGCCCTCGAATAACTCAGAGTTAGGCGGCCGCCGCCGCCGCGGCGACCTCGGCCGCGAGCGTGGCGTTCGCAAGCACCAGCGCCTTGTTGGCCTCGACCGTGCGGCCGTCGCTCGCGCGGTGCAGGTAGGCAAGGACGAACGGTGTGAGCTCCTGCCCCGAGACGCCCTGGGCGCGCGCGGCCTCGAGGCCTCGATGGACGAGCGGCTCGATGTCGTGGAGGCTGGTGTCGGGCGGCCGGGCGAGCAGGATGCCGCCGCGGCCGAGGCTCCAATGCGTGTGCGCGATCCGCGCCGCCTCCTCGGCTGACTCGACGCGGGCCGAGACGCGCGGCCCGCCGGCTGCGGTGAAGAAGAGCGGCAGCGTGTCTGTGCGCCAGCCGAGCACGGGGACGCCGACCGTCTCGAGGACCTCCGCGCTTGCGGGGACATCCAGCAGCGACTTCATCCCTGCCGAGACGACGAGCACCTCCGCCCGCGTGAGCTCCGCCAGGTCGGCCGAGACGTCCGGCGGGATTGGAAAGCCGCGGTGGACGCCGCCGAGGCCGCCGGTGGCGAAGAAGCGAACGCTTGCGGCACGGCAGGCTGCGATCGTCGCGCCCGCCGTGGTCGCGCCGGTTTCTCCGCTGGCGATGCAAGCCGCGAGGTCGCGGGGCGCGACCTTCCGCGCCGAGCCGTCGAAGCGCTCCAGCTCGTTCTCCTCCAGCCCGACGCGGAGAACGCCATCGAGCAAGCCGACCGTCGCCGGCACGGCGCCCGCCGCACGGACGCGTCCCTCGGCCTCGAGCCCAACGGCGAGCCCCTCGCCGGCCGGCAGCCCGTGCGCGACGAGCGTCGTCTCGAGTGCGACGACCGGCTGCCCGATTGCGAGCGCGGTCTCGATCTCGGGTGCGACCCGGATCAAGGCATCGCTCCGAGCTGCCCGACGCAGCGCGCTGCCGCGTCCAGCCCGAGCTCGACGCCGCCGACCAGAAAGCCGGCGGCGAGCGCGTCACCGGCTCCGGTCGTGTCGACGACCGTGGCCGCCTTCGCCGGATATCGGCGCTCGTCGACCTCGACTCCGGCGGCGCCCTTCTTGACGATCCAGCTCGGCCCGTTTAGCTCCCGCCCGAGCGCTCTGTGCTCCTCCTCGTTCGCGAACACGAGCAGCGGCGCGATCTCCTCGATCCGGTTGTGGAGAACCTCAGGCCCGACCTGCTGGATCTTGCGCCATGACGCGAGGTCGATGCTGACCTGCACGCCGAGCTTCCGGGCGGCCTTCGCGGCCGCAATCGCCGTCGCCGCGATCGGATCTGCGAATAGGGAGTAACCGGAGAGGTGAAGGCAGTCGGCGCCGTCGAGCCAGGAGGGGTCGAGCTCGTCGGGCCCGAGCGTGGGCGCGACGCCGCGATCAGTCGCCATCGCACGCTCGCCGTCGCGGCGCACGAGCGACACGACCACTCCCGTCTTTCCCTCGCCCGACGGCCCGGCCAGCTCGACCCGGCGCGCCGTGAGCTCCTCGGTCAGAAGCCGCGCGGCGGCGTCCGAGCCGCGCTTGGCGATCAGACGGGCCGCCGCGCCCAGCTCCGCCGCCCACGCGGCCACGTTGGCGGCCTGGCCGCCCGGGCCTGTGCGCGTCACCGCGCGCGCGTCCGTCCCGTCCGCCAGCGGCTCGTCGAGCTTCACGACGATGTCGAGGAGCAGGTCGCCGAGTGTGCAAACAAGCACACTAGGATCCTCCCATGGACGCAGAAAACCAGGCCCAGCGGCTGAAGACGTTCGTGCTCGGGGGCCTGGTCGGCGCGTCGGCCGCGCTTGCCGCCGCGGCCCGACGACGAAGGCGACGCGAGCGGCCGCCCCCGCGCGCAGGGCTCGCCGCCTTCGAAGACGCGCCCTGTTACCGCGAGATCGCCGAAAAAGAACGCCGCTCGTAGACCGGCCCGCGGGCCCTGAAACTTCCTAGGCCGCTGCTACGGTTCGAGCAGTGCCGATTTACGAGTACCGTTGTCCGAACGGGCACCTGTTCGAGCTGTTCCAGCGCATGGGCGAGCCGCCTCCGGAGGCGTGCGAGATCTGCGGCGAGGGACCCGTCGAGCGCGTGCTCTACCCGGTCGCGGTGCACTTCAAAGGATCGGGCTTCTACACGACCGACTACGGCCGAGGTGCCCGGAAGAAGAAGGATGAGGCTCCGTCGAAGGACGGAGCCGCGCCGTCCGAGTCCAAGGACGTGAAGAAGAAGGAGAAGGCGGCGGACTAACGGTCCCGCTTAACGTGCGCCTGGAAGCTGCTTCCCGACGAAGCAGCCAGGCGGAAATTCCTCGTTCGACGGCGCCGGCGGCTGAGGCGCCGATTTCCCCGTCACCATCAGGATCACGTTGCGGTTCTCCTCGCTCGGCTGGATGTACTGGCCGTCCCAGTCGCCGCCGAGCCGGCAGTGCAAGACCTTGCTCGCACGCATCTTGAGCCAGCCGATCTGCAGCAGCTGGTTCGCCGACAGGTCGGTCGCGAGCGGCTTCATCAAATCGCCTCCGACGAAGGGGAGCTTGAAGAACGTCGAGACGCTCGTCAGCTTGCCGATGATCGCCTCCACGACCGCCTGCTGGCGCGCCGCGCGGGTGACGTCGTTGTCGCCGGGATTGAGCTCGTTGTGCCTCACGCGCGTGTACATGAGGGCGCGCCTGCCGTCGAGGTGCTGCTTGCCTTTTGCGAACCGCCATCCGGGCCAGCGGTCGCAGCGCTCCTTCGTCCCGTAGGGACAGTCGAACTTCGAGCGGATCGGGTAGGGGACGTAGATGTCGATGCCGCCGAGCTCGTCGATCAGCTCCTTGAAGCTCGCGAACTCGACGGTGATCAGGTGGTTGACGGGCAGGCCGGTCGCGGCGTGCACGGTTGCCGCCGCGAGGCGTGGGCCGCCGCTCTGGAACGCGTAGTTGATCTTGTCGAAGCCGTGATCCGGGATGTTGACCCGCAGGTCGCGGGGGATCGACAGGTAGGCGAGCCGGTGATGGTCGGGGTCGGTGCGGACGAGCATGATCGAGTCCGAGTGACGATCTCCGGCGCGCGACGCGGCGGCGGAGTGGTCGGTGCCGAGCAGGAGGATGTCCGTCGAGTGGTTGAGGAGCAGGCCGTCCTGCTTCGTCAGCGCCCGTCGCGCGGCGTCCGGCAGCCGGTCGTTCGCCTTCGCGACACCGCTTCGGAACGACAGGTACGCCGCCAGCAGCCAGACGAAGACGAACAGGAAGAGGATGAGCAGGCCGAGTGCGATCCGGCGCCGCCAGCTCCAGCCCTGACGCGTCGGCTTCGGGCCGGGCCCGGTGTAGCGGACGCGGCCCTGCCCGTCGGTCTCGGCCTTCTTCCGCTCCGGCCGGGGAAGGGTCGGAACCTTCCCCTTGACGCGGCCGCCACGGTAAACGGTGTACGGCTTGTCTCCGCGGGCCGGCGGCATCCGGCGGGTTATGGTAGCCGCCACGGTACCCGTCCTCGTTCGACCGGCGGGTTGGAAAGGGATACGCATCGGTGACCGAACCCCGCTGCATCGGCGTCGACGTCGGCGGTACGAAGATCTTGGCGGGTCTGGTCTCGGCCGACGGCAAGGTCGAGCACCGGCGGGAGCGACGGACGCCGCTGGGCTCGCAGGAGGAGCTGCTGGCGGGCCTCGACGAAGCGGTGGAGGATGTACTCGAGAGCGACGTCGTGGCGCTCGGCTTCGGCCTCCCGTCGCGGATCGACCAAAAGAGCGGACGCGTCGAGGGCTCGGTCAACATCCCGCTGCAAGGTTTCCCGTTGCGAGACCGGATGGCCGAGCGCTTTCAGATCCCCGTCTCGATCGAGAACGACGGCAACGCGGCTGCTCTCGCAGAGCACCGCGCCGGCGCCGGCCGCGAAGCGGACACGCTCGTCATGCTCACACTCGGGACAGGGGTTGGCGGCGGCGTCGTCATCAACGACTGCCTCCTCCGCGACGGCGGCGAGCTCGGCCACGTCGTGATCGAGTTCGACGGGATTCCGTGCCAGGGCACCTGCACCGGGCGCGGCCATCTCGAGGGTTACGCCAGCGGCACGGCCGCGACGAAGCGTGCGCAGGAGGCGTTCGGCCCTGCGGTAGATGCGCATCGCCTCGTTCGGCTCGCCGCTGAAGGGGACGCGACCGCCGTCGACATCCTCACGGACATCGGGCGGCGTCTGGGCGCCGCGATCGGGAGCTTCGTGAACATCTTCCGACCGCAAATCGTGGTCGTGGGAGGCGGGTTTGCGGCCGCAGGCGAGTTCATCCTTGAGCCCGCCCGCGCGGTGATGGAGCGCGAGGCCCTGCCGCCCGCTCGCGACCGCGCGCGCGTCGTCCAGAGCGAGCTCGGAACGGCTGCGGGTGTGATCGGCGCGGGCTTGGTCGCGCTGGAGGACATGCCGTAAGTGCCGCTGTCGGTATGCGCGACGCCGATCGGCAATCTCGACGACGTCACGCTGAGGGTCTTGAACGAGCTTCGCGAGGCCGACGTCGTCCTCTGCGAGGACACGCGTCGCACGCGCGGGTTGCTCGAGCGGCACGGAATCTCGGCCCGGCTCGTCTCGTACCACCAGCACAACGAGGCGCGTCGCGTGTACGAGATCCTGCCGAGGCTGAAAGCCGGCGAGCGCGTCGCACTGACGAGCGATGCCGGGCTGCCCGGCGTCAGCGATCCCGGTGCGCGGCTCGTTGCGGCTGCGCTCGAAGCCGCCGTTCCCGTCACCGTGCTGCCGGGGCCGTCGGCCGTGGAGACCGCGCTCGCCGCGAGCGGCTTCGACGCTGAGCGGTATCAGTTCCTCGGCTATTTGCCGCGAGGGGAACGGGCGCTGGCGGCGCTCTGGGAAGAGCTACGCCGCTGGCCGCACGGCGCCGTCGCCTTCGAGTCTCCTCGCCGGCTCCCGGCGGCGCTCCGGACGCTCGCCGAGGCGATACCCGGCCGCCCCGTCGCCGTCTGCCGCGAGTTGACGAAGGTCTTCGAGGAAATCGTGCGCGGGCCGGCGCGTGAGGTCGTCAAGCGGTACCGCGAGCCGCCGAAAGGGGAGATCACGCTCGTGCTCGGACCGTCGGCCGTCGACTCTGCAGCGCCTGGCGAGTCTGCCGCGATCGAAGCCGTCGCGGAGCTCGTCACGGCCGGCGCCGCGCGACGCGCTGCCGCCGACGTCGTCGCCCGCTTGACGGGTTTACCGCGGAACCGGCTCTACCGATCGTCGCTGTAGCCTACTTTGACAACGTCCGGCGCCGCTGCTAGCGTCGGCTCCGTTGACGAAACAGACAACAGGAGGATCGATGCGTCGCTTGCGTTGGGCGGCCGTTGCCGCCGTTGCTACGGCCGTAGTGATCTTCGCGCCGCCTGCGTCGGCGTGGACTTGGCCGGCCGGGGGGCCCGTTCTACGCGGTTTCGCGTTCGACCGCGACCACCCGTACGACGCCGGCCAGCACCGGGGCATAGACATCGGCGCGCAGACGGGCGCGTCCGTGCGGGCGCCTGCCGCCGGAATCGTGTCCTTCGCGGGCACGGTCCCGAACAGTGGCAAGACCGTCACGATTCAGACTCAAGACGGTTACGCCGTCACGCTTGTCGGGCTCGGCACCCATGTCGTCACGAAGGGGGCGGACGTGGACGAAGGCGCCGTAATCGGAACCATCGGGCCGAGCGACGAACCGGAGGTCGCCGAGCCACACGTCCACCTCGGGATCCGGACGGCTTCCGACCCCCAGGGCTATCTCGACCCGCTGAGGTTCCTCCCGCCGCGGCCGACCCCAGCCCCGCCACAGAGGGTCGACCCTCCGGCTGCGGCGGTCACTCCGGCCCCGCCGGCAGCGGTCGCGCCGCAGCAGCCCGCCGCCGCCAAGGGGCCGGCGCGGCCGGAGCAGCCGCGCGTGCCGGTTCGG
>JBKPFU010000018.1:0-6464 GCA_046728975.1 Actinomycetota bacterium
GAGCCGAACGTGCAACGAAAATTCGACGAGGAGGTCGCGGCGGGACTGGTCGCGGATCAGAGGCCCGACGCCGGCGTGAGGCTCGACAAGGGCGATTCCGTCGCTCTGATCGTGTCGAGAGGGAAGCCGAGGTCGGCTGTGCCCGACGTGGTCGGCAAGAGCGAGAGCGACGCCGTGAAGGCGCTCAGCGCGCGGCATCTGGACGCGAAACCGGTCGCCGTCTTCTCGGAGACGGTCGAGGAGGACACCGTCACCGCCCAGGATCCAAAGCCGGGGACGAGCCTCGTCTGGGGCTCCACGGTCCGGATCAACGTCTCGCGCGGGCCGGAGCCGGTGTCCGTTCCGTATGTGGTCGGGCTCAACTTCGACCAGGCGAGCGCGCAGCTTCGCGGCGCCGGGTTCCAGGTTCAGCGCCAGGACGTCGAGTCGAACCAGCCGGCCGGCATCGTGATCGAGCAGAACCCCCGCGGCAACACCTCCTCCTCGCGCGGCGCGACAGTGACCGTGCGCGTCTCGAAAGGCCCCAGCACCTCGATGGTCCCCGACGTGACGAGCCAGGACCAACAAACGGCGTCCGCATCGTTAAGGCGCTCCGGCTTCAAGGTCGAGGTCGTCCGCCAGCCCGTGGATGATCCAACCCAGGACGGCATCGTGCTCGACCAGAACCCGCCCGGAGGCACGCGGGCACCGAAGCAATCGACCGTGACCATCTACGTCGGCAACTTCCAAGAGTCTCCGCCCCCTCCGCCGCCGCCGGAGCAGGAGCCCGCGCCATGATGCCGCGCATCCGAGTCGCGGTGCTCATGGGCGGGCGCTCCTCCGAGCACGACATCTCGGTCGCCTCGGCACGGTCGGTGCTCGAGTCGCTCGACCCCGACCGCTACGAGAGCGTGACCGTCGAGATCGGCCGCGACGGCCGCTGGGCGCTCGGGTCGGGCCACCCCGCCGCGCTGGAGACCGGCCGCGCCGGCGAGCTCGGGACAGGCGAAGGAGGAACAGTCGTCGAGACGATGCCGGTTCCGACCGAGAGCGTGCCCGCGACGCTGGCCGAGGTGGACGTCGTCCTGCCGGTCCTGCATGGTCCGTTCGGCGAGGACGGAACTGTCCAGGGCCTCCTGGAGCTGGCAAACGTGCCCTACGTGGGCCCAGGCGTGACGGCTTCGTCGCTCTGCATGGACAAGGATCTCTTCAAGGCGGTGATGCGCGACCGGCGGATCCCGGTCACGGCAAACGTCACCCTCCGCGAGGGCGACTCCCTCCAGAACCCGTTCGGGTACCCCGTCTTCGTCAAGCCGGCCCGCCTCGGCTCCTCCGTCGGGATCACGAAGGTGCGCTCGGAGGAGGAGCTCGCGCCGGCCGTCGAGCTCGCGTTCCGCCACGACGAGAAGGTCCTTGTCGAGGAGTTCGTCGCGGGGGTCGAGGTCGAGTGCGGGGTGCTCGGTAACCGGGACCCGATCGCGTCGCTGCCGGGGGAGATCGTCCCCCACGGCTTTGATGCGCCCGACTGGTACGACTACTCGGCGAAGTACGACGAGGGCGGGATGGACCTGATCGTCCCGCCGCGGATCAGCGAGGAGCAGATCCAACGCGTGCAGGAGCTGTCGGTCGAGAGCTTCGTCGCGACCGAGTGCGAGGGAATGGCCCGTGTCGACTTCTTCGTGCGCGAGTCCGACGGCGAGGTGCTGATCAACGAGCTGAACACGATCCCCGGCTTCACCGCGACCAGCGTGTACGCGCATCTGTTCGAGGCCTCGGGGATCCCGTACTCCGAGCTGCTCGACCGGCTCGTCCAGCTCGCGCTCGAGCGCCACGAGCGGCGCTCGCGCCTGGAGTTTTAAGGAGGGCTGGCGAAATACGGCGCTGAGCCGCCGGAGCGCGCTGGAACGGCGCGCCCCGGCGACGAGCGGAATCCGCCAAGCCCTCCTAGTGGACAGTCACCTCGTTGATGTGCACCGAGCTGTCGCCGCCGAGGTCGGTGATCCAGATCACGAGGTAGCGGCCGCTGCGCCGAAGGCTGAACGTCGTCGTCCCAGCTACCGTCTGGACGCCCGAAGCGGGGTCGAACGGGCCGTTCTCGCTCGAGCCGGCCTGGATCTGCGCCCGGAAACCGGGCGTGTCGGAGACGACCGTGAGCGTCTTCGGTTCCCCCTGAGCGCGCAAGACAAGCCCGACGCCGTTCTTGTCGAAGCTCTCGTAGTGCTCCGTCGGCCAGTAGGACGCCGGATCGCGGTCGGTGGCATCCGGAGCGTCGCTGTCGTGCTCTCCACCGGTTCCTTGGGGGTCGTAGGCGGTGACGCCGGTGACCTTCACCGGCCCGGCGCTCGCCTCCTGGCCGATGCCGATGCCGATGCTCGGCGACTCGCGAAAGACGAAGTAGGCACCGACGGCGGCTGCGGTGAGAAGCAGCGTGACCGCGAGCAGAACGACCGGGCCGCGCCACGTGCGGCCCCGCCAGAGCGGCGGCGCGTACCCAGCCGCAGTCGGGGGGGCCACGACCGTCTGCCCCTCGGCGCCGTCAAGCTCGGCGACGCAGGCCTCGAGCTCGGCGACAAAGTCGTCCATGCTGTCGAACCGGTCCTCGGGCCGTTTTGCCATCGCCCGCTGGAGCGCCCAATCGATGCGCGGAGGCACGTCAGGACGCCGCTCCGCGACGCTGGGCACGGGATCATTCACGTGGCGCATCGCAACGGCGACGAACGTGTCGCCGGTGTAGGGCACCTCCCCGACCAGCAGCTCGTACAGGACGACGCCGAGCGAGTAGATGTCCGTGTGCGCGTCGACCCGCTCGCCGCGCGCCTGCTCCGGCGCGATGTAGTTGCTCGTTCCGAGCACGGTTCCCGTGATCGTCAGGCCTTCGACGTCAAGCGAACGCGCGATCCCGAAGTCGGTGACACGTGCGCGCCCGTCCTCGTCCAGGAGCACGTTCTGGGGCTTGACGTCGCGGTGGACGAGCCCGTTCGCGTGCGCGAACGCCAGTGCACGGCCGATCTGGATTCCGAGACCGAGCGCGTCACGGAGCGGCAGCTGCCCCTCCCGGTCGACGATCTCCTTCAGGTTCTCGCCGTTCACGTACTCGAAGACGATGAACGGCCGGCCGTCCTGCTCGCCCCGGTCGATCACCGTGACGATGTTCGGGTGCGACAGCTGCGCCACGGAGCGCGCCTCGCGCCCGAAGCGCTCGACGTAGTCGCCGTCGCGCGCGAACTGCTCGTGCAGGACCTTCAGCGCCACGCGGCGCTCGAGGAGCGTGTCGTAGGCGCGGTAGACGCTCGACATGCCGCCCGTGCCGATGAGCTCCTCGACCTGATAGCGCTCGGCGATCAGTTCCCTGACCGTCACGAGATTCAGGTTATCCGCGCGCTGTAAAGGCTAGACGGGACGGAGGCTAGGCGAGGACCGTCGCCAGGGCTTCGTCCCAGACGCCGAGCGCCTCGTCGAGCTCTGCGTCGGTGACCACCAGCGGCGTCAGCACCCGGATGCAGTTCGAATAGATGCCGCACTTGAGCAGCAGCAGTCCTCGTGCCGCCGCCGCCTCGACAACGGCGGTTGCAAGGTCGGCCGCCGGCTCCTTGCTCTCGGGGTCGGACACGAGCTCGATCGCGAGCATCGCGCCCAGCCCTCGCACGTCGCCGATCTGCGCATAGCGCTCCTGCCACGCCTCCATGCGGGTGCGCATCGTCTCGCCGATCGCCGCCGCGCGCTCGCTCAGTCCCTCCTCCTCGAAGACCTCGAGGACCGCGAGCGCGGCGGCCTGCGCGACCGGATTGCCGACGTACGTGCCGCCAATCGCCGAGTCGGGCGGAGCATCCATGATCTCCTGCTTGCCGATCACAGCCGAGAGGGGCAAGCCTGCGGCGATCGACTTAGCGAGCGTGAGCAGGTCGGGCTCGACACCGTAGTGCTCGATCGCCCACAGCTTCCCCGTCCGCCCGAAACCTGTCTGCACCTCGTCGATCACGAGCACGATGCCGTGCTCGTCGCAGAGCCGCCGGACGCCCTCGACGAACTCCTTCGTCGCCACGACGAAGCCGCCCTCGCCCTGCACGGGCTCGAGCACGATCGCCGCGACGTTCTCAGCCGCCACCTGCGTGATCAGCGTCCGCTCGAGCGCGGCCAGCGACTCGCGTGCCGTGGGCCCGCGATAGTCGTTCGGAAAGGGGACGCGGTAGACCTCCGGCGCGAACGGCCCGAGGCCGGCCTTATACGGGTGCGTCTTCGACGTGAGGCTCAGCGACAGCAGCGTGCGGCCATGGAAGCCGCCCTCGAACGCGATCACGGCCGGGCGCTTCGTGTACGACCGGGCGAACTTGATCGCGTTCTCGACCGCCTCCGTCCCCGCGTTGAAGAACGCGGTCTTCTGCGCACCTCGGATCGGCGACAGCTCCACCAGGCGCTCGCCGAGCTCCACATAGGCCTCGTACGGCACGATCGTGAAGTCCGTGTGGCTGAAGCGCGCGAGCTGCTCCTGCGCCGCCTCGACGACCCGCGGGTGCGAGTGGCCGACGTTCAGGCAGCCGACGCCGCCGGTGAAGTCGATGAATGTGTTGCCGTCGACGTCTGTGATCGTGGCGCCGCGGCCTTCGGCGATCACGACCGGGAGAAAGACCGACAGCGGCTCCGCGACGACGCGCTCCTTCCGCTCGAGGATCTCCTTCGAGCGCGGCCCGGGGATCTCGGTCCGCAGCTCGATTGCCCGCGTCATCGCCACGGCGCTGACGATACCGCAGCAACCGGCCGTGGTGAATAGCCGAATAGAGCTAATTCAGCTCAGGGCGACAGCGCTTCTTCGGTGTAGACGCCCTCCGGGTTCCAGAGCATGTAGCCGCCGGTGTCGAACGAGCGGGCGGCGAGGATCTCGCGGCGCACGTCAAGCGGGGAGTAGGACCGGCCGAGGGTGAAGTCCTGGAGCCAAGGGATCAACTTGGCTTTGCGGCCGGTCAGCGCCGCCTGGAAGTCCTGCAGCGACCGGGCCACCGTCACGCCGGGCACGTCGTTCGGGTCGGGCAGGTCGTACTCGCCGGGGTTGTAGTGCGAGGGGTAGACCATCGGGTAAACGGCATCGACGTAGCGCGCGATCCTCCGCGGCCGTTGCCCGATCCCGAGGTTGCGCGTGGCCGAGAGCCCGAAAACGTCGACCGAGACCTGGACGCCGAGCGGCCGCAGCCGCTTCACGGCGTAATGGACGAACGCCGGGATCGTCCACTCCATCGGCTGCGCCTTCAGGCCCGGGTAGCGGATGACCGAGATGTTCCCGTCGCTCGGGAACCGCACGTAGTCGAACTGGATCTCGTCGAATCCCGCCGCGGCCGCGGCCGCAGCGACGTCGACGTTGTAGCGCCAGACGCGCCGGTCGTATGGATTCGCCCAGCCGAGCCCGGCGTTGTTCTTCCAGATCGACCCGTCGCTCGTCCGCACGGCCAGGTCAGGCCGTTTCTCCGCCAGGACCGGGTCCTCGAAAACGACGACGCGGCCGATCAAGTAGTGGCCGCGGGAGTGCACGAGCGCGGCCGCGCGGCGCGGCGCGTAGAAGCGGATCGCGGCGCCGATGCGGCTCGCGAGCGGCACCGACGACGGGGCGAAGCCGATCTGGCCGTTCTCGTCCTTGACGTCGAGCTCGATCGTGTTCAGCCCGCGCAGGCGCGTGTAGCCCGCGAGCTTTCCGGGCAGCGAGGCCAGCGCCATCGTCACGTGGACGCCGCGGACCTCCTTCGGCCGCGGGCGGACGCTCGAGGGCGAGCCCTTCGCTTGGCGCGCCGACTTGACTTCCGTCGTCTTATGACCGCCGCCGCCCATCGCGCCGGCGCCGAGCCCGATGCCGGCGGCGACCAACGCGAGCACGATGAGGGCGGTGGCGCGGCGTCGACGAATCTGCTGCTTCCGCTTCCGCCGCCGCTCGCGAAAGCGGGCATTTGCGTCGCTTTCCGGCATTCGAGAAGTGCCAGCATAGAATCGACTTCGTGGTCCTGTCGGACCGAACAATTGCCCGGCTCCTCGAAGAAGGCCGGATCGAGATCGATCCGTACGACGAGTCTCTGCTTCAACCCTCGAGCGTTGACGTCCGCGTCGACCGCTACTTCCGGGTCTTTCACAACGCCCGGTACCCGTTCATAGACGTCAAGGAGCCGCAGGACGATCTGACAGAGCTCGTTGAGATCGACGACGAGCGCCCGTTCATCCTCCATCCGGGCGAGTTCGTGCTCGGCTCCACGCTCGAGCGGATCCGACTCCCGGACGACCTCGTCGCGCGGCTCGAGGGGAAGAGCTCGCTGGGGCGGCTTGGGTTGCTGATCCATTCGACCGCCGGCTTCATCGACCCCGGCTGGAACGGCCACGTGACGCTCGAGCTCTCGAACGTCGCGAACCTGCCGATCACGATCTACTACGGCATGAAGATCGGGCAGCTCTCCTTCGTGCAGCTGTCCGAGCCGGCGGAGGTTCCGTACGGCGCGGGCGAGCTCGGCTCG
>JBKPFU010000019.1:0-4568 GCA_046728975.1 Actinomycetota bacterium
GAAAGGATCGGGCGCTTGTCGTGGCGCTGCTCGACCGCGCGCGAGAGCTGCGACATGGCGAGCACCGGCACGTCGAGGTCGCGCGCCAGCACCTTGAGCTGCCGCGAGATCTGCGAGACCTCCTGGACGCGGTTCTCGACCGTCGCGCCGCTCGTCATCAGCTGGAGGTAGTCGACAACGATCAGGCCGAGGTCGGGCTCCTGCGACTTCAGCCTCCGCGCCTTCGAGCGGATCTCCATCATCGTGATCGAGCCGGTGTCGTCGACCCAGATCGGCGCCTTGGCGAGCTTGTCGCATGCCGCCGTCAGTCGCGGCCAG
This sequence comes from Actinomycetota bacterium, assembly GCA_046728975.1. Taxonomy (GTDB): domain Bacteria; phylum Actinomycetota; class Thermoleophilia; order Gaiellales; family Gaiellaceae; genus JBKPFU01. The sequence continues at coordinate 319 of JBKPFU010000019.1, forward strand.
TCGTCGGGGCCGAGCTTCCCGGTTCGCAGCCGGTTCGACTCCACCTTGGCCTCGCTGCACATCAGCCGCTGCGTCACCTCGGCCTTCGACATCTCGAGGGTGAAGATCGCGACGGGAATGCCGTCGCGGACCGCGAGGTTCGCGGCCATGCAGAGCCCGAGCGCCGACTTGCCCATGCTCGGCCGAGCGGCCGCGATGATCAGGTTGCCGGGTTGGAAGCCCGACGTGAGGCGGTCCAGGTCGCGGAACCCCGACGGCACGCCGGTCACTTCCGCGCCCGCTTCGTAGAGGGCCGTGATCCGCTCGAAGCCGTCCTTGAGGAGGGCCTCGATGTGGTCGAAGTCGCTCGAGATGCGGCTCTGCGATAGCTCGAACACCACCTGCTCGGCGCGGTCGACCAGCTCGGTCGCCTCTCCGGGACGCTCCCAGCCGAGCTGCGCAATCGTGCCGCCGGCACGGATCAGGCCGCGCAAGGTCGCCATCTCGCGCACGATCCGCGCGTAGTGCCCGGCGTTGCCGCTCGCCGGAACGAGCGCCGCGAGCTCGTGGATGCGGGTCTTGCCCCCGATCTCCTCGAGCTCGCCGCGCTCTTCCAGCTCGTCGACCAGCGTGATCGCATCCACCGGCTCGCCCTTGGCGTACAGGCCGAGTGCGGCGCGGTAGATCTTCGCGTGGCTCTCGCGGTAGAAGTCGCCGGCGTCCAGAACCTCGCTCACCGCCCCGATCGCGCCGGGGGAGAGCATCATCGCGCCTAGGACGTGTTCTTCGGCGTCGAGATTTTGCGGCGGGACCGGGGCGGCTCGCGAGATCTGGGCGACCTGGGCCACGGCGTAGTCATGACGGGACGAGCCCTTTGTTGCAAGGGTGTGAAAAGGCTTGTTCCGACCTGACGAGTTGCCGTGATCTGCAGGCATAACAGAACACACGTTCGCAGATCGGGCGGTCGGACCTGTGGGTAGATTGTCCGCTCCGAGCGGAAAGTTCGTGATGAATTCCCCAACCCAGTGGAGGGGTTGGGGAAAAGTTGTTACTCCTGCCTCGCTCCCTCGCCCTGCGGCTCTTCGCCGCTCGGAGTCTCGACCGCGGCATCGCTCGCGCGATCGAAGGCGTCTTCGGGTACCTGCTCCTCCGCTGCCGCCTCGGCTTCCTCCGCCGCGGCGAACTCCTCGACCGCACGCTCGGCCTCCTCGTGCACCTCAGCCGCCCGCGCTTCGGCGGCTTCGGCCTCGGCCCGCTCGGCCGCCTCGGCCGCTTCGAGCTCCTCCTCCGGCGGCAGCTCGCCGCCCTCGGGGACGACCGCAAGACGCGCTGTGGCCGTCACGTCGGTGAAGACCTCGACCGGCACCTCGTAGCGGCCGACGCGCTTGATCGGATCGGCGAGCTCGATCTTGCGCCGGTCGACGCGCACCTTGAGACCCCGCCAGAGCTCGTCCGCCACGTCGGTCGCCGTCACCGAGCCGAACAGCGTCCCCGTCGGCCCGGCCGAGACGTCGAGGCGAAGCTCTCGGCTTTCGATCCGCTGCGCGATCTCCTGCGCCTGCTCGAAGTCCTTCGCCTCGTGGCGCCCTCGCCGCTCCTCGACGCGCTGAACCTCGGCGATCAGCGCCGGCGTCGCGAGGTCGGCGAGCTTGCGCGGGATCAGGTAGTTGCGCGCGAAGCCGGGCGCGACGTCGACGACCTCGCCGCGCAGGCCGACCTTCTCTACGTCTGACCGGAGGACGACCTGCATTACCTGCTGTCTGAGACGTACGGCAGCAGCGCCATCTCGCGTGCGCGCTTGACCGCGACCGCCACCTGTCGCTGATGGCGGCGGCATGCGCCGGTGATCCGCCGCGAGCGGATCTTGCCCTTCTCCGACATGTACCGGCGCAGCTGGTTGTAGTTCTTGTAGTCCACCTCTTCGATCTTCTCGCGGCAGAAGAAGCAGTTCCGCTTGCGAGGCGGCCCGAGGGCGGGACCGCGGCGTCGTTGCTGTCGTTCTTTCTGCTGCGCCATGACTAAAACGGGATGTCGTCGTCGGCGCCGCTGGAGCCGAAGTCGGCGTCGGCTTGGCTCGCGGCGCCGGTGGGCACGAACTGCGGCTGGCCCTCGGTGTCCTGCCGCCCGCCGAGGAACTGCACGGTGTCGGCGATGATCTCGACCGCTTGGCGCTTCGAACCGTCCTGCGCCTCCCACTCGCGCCAGTCGAGGCGCCCGTCGACCGCGACGGGCCGGCCCTTCGACAGGTACTGCGAGCACGACTCGCCCTGGTTGCCCCAAACGGTGACGTCGAAGTAGTTCGGCTTGTCGCCCCACTCGCCGGTCGACGCATCCTTCTGGCGGGTGTTGACGGCGATGCGCAGCTTGCAGACGGCGGTGCCGCTCGGCGTGTGACGAAGCTCGGGGTCGCGGGTCAGATTGCCGACGAGAACGACGCGGTTGATGTTGGCCATTCCTATTGCTCCTCTCCTGTGGGGACGGGCTCTGGTGCCGTCTCCGAATCCTGACTGGGTTCAGACATCGTGGGTAGTGGCTCGGTCGGACGGGTCGTGGGCTGACGCACCGCCATGTGTCGCATGACCCCGTCGGTGATGCGGAGCACGCGCGAAACCTCGGCCAGCGTCTCCGGCTCGGTCTCGAAGCGGAGCAGGTGATAGACCCCCTCCGCCTTGTGGTCGATCTCGTAGGCGAGCTTCCGCCGGCCCCAGAGATCGGCGCTTTCCCACTTGCCGCCTGCCCTCTCGACCAGGTCGTTCGTTCGTTTGACGATTTCCTCCTGGCGCTCCTCCGGCAGTTCCGGATCGAGTAGGAGCAAGACCTCGTATGGCGTCACGTTCCCGAAGACCTCCTTCTCCCCGTGGTCTGAATCGGCCTGGTCTGCTTGCGCCGCTCGGGTGGGACGGCGCGGTGACAAGGCAGGAAGTTCGCGGAAGAGTAGCATCGCCCTGATGCGTAACCGACTGGCCTGGCTGGGAGCGGTGGGCGTCGCGGGTGTCGCCGCGTACAGGCGGCTTCGTCGCCAACCGGCCGAGGATCCGGCCGCCGAGCTGCGGCGCCGGCTCGACGAATCGCGCGACCTCGCCGGCGAGCGCGACGAGTTCGAGGAGGGGGAGACGCCCATCGACGAGGCCGAGGCGCCGCAGGGTCTCGACGAGCGCCGCCGGGCCGTCCACGAACGAGGGCGGTCCGCGGTCGACGACATGCGGCAGGAGTAGCCGATCGCAGCCGCGTGCCTCGCCTGCGACGTCCTTGCGGGGCAGGTCTTCCCGCCGGGAGGCACGGTCTACGAGGACGAGCACTGGCGCGTCGACCACGCGATCAACCCTCCGTTCCTCCGTTTCGGAGAACGAACGCCGGTCGATCAGTCAGTTCAGACGGACGCACGGGCAGAGCCCGAGCGTCCTGAAAGGGGCACCGCAAGCGGCGCCCCGGCGCGTGGTTGGCTGATCGTCAAGCCGAAGCGGCACGTCGAGTCGGTTGCTGAGTTGTCGGCAGAAGAGGCAGAGGCCCTCCGGACCGTGCTGCGGCGGGTCTGTGCGGCCGTGGAGCGCGCGCTCGGAGCCGAGCGCGTGTACGTCTGCTCGTTCGGCGAGGACGTCCGCCACGTGCACTTCCACGTCGTGCCGCGCACCGCGGAGATGCCGCCGAACGGGCCGCTGCTGCTCCCGGAGTTGTTCTCGGACGAGCGACCCTGGGCTGCTCCGACGAGGAGGCCGCGGAAGCGGCCGCAGCCGTCCGAACCGCCTTAGCGGGTTGAAAGAAAAGCAGTCGTCCCCGACGTCAGCCCGCGGGCGACGCGCCATTGATACGAGCTCGACTGCAGCAGCCGACGCTCCGTCGGGTTCGTCAGGAAACCGGTCTCGACCAGGATCGCCGGCACGTTCGCCCAGTTGAACCCGGTCAGGTCGCTGCGCGGGAGGATGCCGTCGTTGCGCGCGCCGGTCGCGGCCACCACCGCGCGCTGCACGAGCCGCGCCGCCCGAAGGCTTCTGCCGTAGATGTCGTCGGTCCAGCCGCGGCGCCAGGCGGGATACAGGGTGAGCACACCGCGCCGCGAGCGATCGGTCGAGCCGTCCGCGTGAATCCGCAGCATCAGCGCCGCACCGCGGCGGTTGCAGAACTCGGCGCGCGCGATGTTGCCCCCGTTCCCGTACCGGAACGTCGGGCCCCTGCGCGTCATGGCGACGCGGTAGCCGCGCTGGAGCAGCAGCGTGCCCGCGCGTTTTGCGATCGCGAGCGCCACGGCCGCCTCGCCGGCGACGCCTCCGCCG
>JBKPFU010000020.1:0-1818 GCA_046728975.1 Actinomycetota bacterium
GTCACCAATTGACCGACGGTCAGATCGGTCAGTCCGAGCCCAACGAGGGTGTCGATGCCGGAGCCCTTCTCGGCGTAGACGTCAACGTTGGGAAAGTGGGCCGGGTCGGCGAACGGGACGCCGCCGATGTAGTAGTTCGCGATCGGCTTCACCCAGGATAGGCCGGCATCGTCGAACAGCCGCGGATAGTCCTGGGGAGTGTAGAACGTATCGGTCGACTGGTCGTGAATGATGATCTCGTCGTCGTGGAAGATCCGCGGGTCTGACGCGGTGATGAACGTCGACGGGTGGGAGAGGAACATCCGCGCGCTGCTGACGGCGTTCTCGGGCGTCGCCGGAAAGCTCAGGTCGGGAATGTTGACGCCAACGAACATCAAGGCATAGCCGAGCCCCTGGCCCGGGAAGTTGCCGGCCAGCGGCGTGAAGCCGTGGATGTACTTGCTCTTCCAGGCCTGGCTCGTGTGGGTGAGCAGGTACTGGATGTAGATCGGCCCGTTCGAATGGCCGACGAGGTGGACCGGACGCCGGCCGTTCTCGCGGTACGTCTGCTCGATGAGGTGCTTGCTCCGCTGCAAGAAGCCGCCCATGTCCGGCGTCAGTCGTGCGTCATAGCCCGCGACTCGGATGTCCTTGCCGCGTGTGTAGCCGACGGCCTCCAGCGCCTCATACATCGGCTCGTAGAACGGCGCACTGGCCGGCTTGCCGTAGTCAGGGATGGAGACGGTGACGCCGCGCTGCTCGTGGAACCGCAGACGCATCGGCTTGTGGGAGTGGCGGTCGTAGCGGAGGGTCATGAGCTCGTCGCGGCAGACCTGCGAGAAGGCCGGGCCCGGGTCCGCAAAGACGAGATCCTCGAAGGTGCCCGAACGCGCGCAGTCCGGGTCCGTCGTCTGGTGCTTGACGGTGACGGTGAGCCGGGTGAAGTGCCAGGCGGGGAAGAGGACGATCGGTGTCACGCCCGGACCGGCGGGTTTCGCGGTCGCCGTTGCCGGCATCAAAAGCAAGAGCCCGGCGACGATCAGGGCAACCTGCACAGGGAGCGCGCGCCTCGATCCGCCCAAGCCGTTCATCCAGGCCTCCCAAACCATCCCGGCGGCGCGTGAGGCGTTGACTCTAGGTCGGATCGGCATCGTGCTCAAGACCCGTCGCGGGGAGGCGAACACCGTCGGCGTTCAACACCTGCCGAGACCGCTCACCGGGCCCGTCGCCCGATGCGGCCTCGGGCTTGAAGCCCAACACGCGCAGAATCCGTTGCCGTGACGCCGACCGGTTTGCCGTGCTCGGCTGCCCGAGCGGCCCGTCGCGACCATGCGGGCGAGCCAGGACCGGCTACGGCGTTGGGTGCTGCCTGGCGACGACAGTCGCAGAACCTTGTGGATCCGCCGGCTGCGAATCGTTGATTCGGACACGAGTTCTGAACGCCCCGCTTGGCGCTTGGCGGCGGGGGAGCGACGCTGCCGCGGAAAGGGTCGATGCCGGACAGTTTCGCCTACCGCGAGCGTCCAGCTGCCACACCGCGCGATCCCCTGCATCCAGCGCTTATCACGGTGATCCAGAATCGCCTGCTGGAGGAGGGCGCCCACCTGGCAGACGGCTCGCGCCTCGAGACCTCCGCGAATGGGGTTTCGTGGCGTTTGCAAGCGGCGGCTCGTCGTGCAGAGGGCATCGACGACCTGTACGTCGTCGGCAGCTGCATTGTCTCGATGGCCATGAGGGTCGGGTATCAGCGGTGACGGTCAGCCTGGCCGGAACCGTGATCAGCGAGTAGCGATGGGAGCGCGCGCGTTAGGATCTGGCCAGCGACAAGCTGCTACAGGG
>JBKPFU010000021.1:0-7266 GCA_046728975.1 Actinomycetota bacterium
GCGCTTCTGCTCAAGTGGATCTTCCCCGAGACCGTCGTCGATGCCGGCAAGCTCGGCGCGCCGACCCTCAATCCGGCGATCGGCTCAGGCGCAGGCGTGGTGCTCGAGGGGATCATGACGTTCTTCCTCGTCTGGGTCGTCTTCGCGACCGCGGCCGACCCGCGCGGCACGTTCAAGTCGATCGCGGGCCTCGCCATAGGGCTCACGATCACGGCCGACATCCTGATAGGCGGCCCCTTGACGGGTGCGGCGATGAACCCGGCGCGGGCGTTCGGCCCCGAGCTCGTGCAAAACGTCTGGAGTAACGCTTGGATCTGGTACGTAGGGCCCGCGGTCGGCGGAGCCCTCGCTGCGCTCGCCTACGAGTGGCTGTACCTGCGCCCCGTGCGGCCGGTCCCGGTCGGGCCTCCGGAGACCGGTCTCGAGGAGCCGCGGCCCGGCGAGACGGCCGCCGGCTAGCGGCCCCGACACCCGTGGTACGTTCCGGCGGTGCTGCTCGCGCTGTCGACGGGGCACAAGCTCGGGCTGGCGATAGCCGGGGGGATCTTCGTCCTTTGGGCGATCGCGTCTGCGGTCGTGATCCCTCGCTACCGGCCTGACTTCCCGGGCCGGCGCGGTCTGACGCCGTTCATCGTCGTCACCGTCTTCATCTTCCTCGGAATGCTTTTCGCGGTCGAGGTCTTCGGTGCCGAGGAGGCGGAGAAGCCGGAGGCAGGTGAGGCGGCCGGGGCGCCGTCGGGCGGGACGACCAGCGCCGGCGCGGCTCAGACGGTTCGCGTGCGGGAAATCGACTTCAAGATCGAGCTCCCCGATACCTCATACAGCCCCGGCAGCTACGTCTTCGATCTGAAGAACGACGGGAAGACGGCCCATAACCTGACCATCAAGGGGCCGGGTGTTGCCAACGCCGCGACGCCGACGATCGCGGCGGGCAAGACCGCCAAGGTGCAGGTGGCGCTCCAATCGGGAACGTACGAGCTCTACTGCTCCGTGCCCGGCCACAAGGAGGCCGGCATGGACACCAAGATCGCGGTCTCGTAGGCCGTGCGGGGGAACCGAGGTTCCCCCGAGCTCAACGGAGAGGGCGGGATTTGAACCCGCGACGGACCTTTCGGCCCGTACGCGATTTCCAGTCGCGCTCCTTAGGCCACTCGGACACCTCTCCGAGCCGATCCAGGGTATCGCGCTTCTTTACGCTGCCGCCGTGTGAGAAGGTACGTTCGACCCCCGGACGCGATCCAGAGGAGGAGTAGATGCTCGCAGCGGATTACCCGTTTCTCGACGTGTTGTGGACGATCATCATCTTCTTCCTCTGGGTGTTGTGGTTCTGGCTCCTCTTCACCGTGTTCGCGGACATCTTTCGCCGCTCCGACCTCTCGGGCTGGGGCAAGGCCGGGTGGTTGATCTTCACGATCGTCCTGCCGTACCTCGGCGTTTTCGTATACCTGATCTCGCAGCACGAGGGGATGACGCAGCGAAACGTCGAGCGTGCGAGAACGGAGCGGGCGCAGTTCGACCAATATGTGCGTGAGGCCGCGGGCGGTGGCGGTTCGGCCGCGGAGATCGAGAGGGCGAAGAACCTGCTCGACAGCGGCGCGATCACTCAGGCTGAATTCGACGCGATCAAACAGAAGGCCCTGGCGTAACGGCGCGCGAGCGCAACACCGCCTGCTGTCGCTTGACTCCCGCTTCGGGCCGCGAGATGGTCGCCGCATGACACTTGCGGGATATGTGCTCGGCCTCGGTGGGCTGGCGGTCGCGCTCGTGATCGCGATCCCGATCGTCCTCATCGGGCTCGCGGTCTACTCGGTCTGGCAACTGCGGAAGCCCGAGGGCTGGGAAGAGAAGTAAGCCCGGCAGCGGCGTAGTCTTCTGTCGATGCGAGTCGAGCTCGGAACGCCGGTCCGCTGCCGCGACGAGATGTTCGGCGAGGTCGGCGACGTCGTGATCGACCCGATCAAGAAGCGTCTGACGCATCTGGTCGTGGAGCCTCGTCAGCAGGAGGGGATGGCCGCGCGGCTCGTCCCGATCGAGCTTGCGGAGCCAGACGGTGGCGAGGAGGGGGCGATTTCCCTTCGCTGCACCGTCGAGGAGATGAACCGGCTCGAAACGGTGCACGAGTTCGCCTATCTGCGCACGGACAAGTTCCCGCTCGACGATCCGCACTGGGACGTCGGTGTCGAGGACGTTCTCGCGATGCCTTATTACGAGGCCGGAATCGGCGCCGCCGCCTATGACCCAAACCCGGGACTGATCTACGACCGGGTGCCGAAAGGTGAAGTCGAGGTCCGGCGCGCGAGCGCGGTGATCTCGGCCGACGGGCACGACCTGGGACGGGTGGACGGTTTTCTGATCGACGACGAGGACCAGATCACCCACTTTCTCCTCGAGCACGGCCACCTCTGGGGCAAACGCGAGATCACGATTCCGATCGGGGCGGTCGAGAAGGTCGAGACGGACGCGGTGACGCTTACGCTGACGAAGGACGAGGTCGAGGCACTCCCGGCGGTGCGCGTGCACCGCTGGTTCGGCTAGCCCGCGGCAGCGGCGCGTCAGATCAACCGGACATAGGAGACCGCAGGATCGCGCGCCCGACAGCCGAGTTGTCTGGTGGGGCAGTCGGCACCGCAGTACCGACCACCCCTCGGAGCGTGTGGCGGAAGCGCGTGCACTGCGCGACCCAAACGTCTGAAGCAGTCCGAACTTTCGACTGCCCGCCGACAACCCGCGAACCGCGCTCAGCCCGCCGGAGCCGGCACGGCTGAGCGGGATTGAGCAAGAGAACCGGGGGGAGGATTTGAACCCTCGTCGGACCTAACGGCCTGAAACGGTTTTCGAGACCGCAACGGATCTTCTGCATTTGCAGCGAGAACGGGCAAATCACCCGCTCCGCGACTCGCGTTCCGATCTGGTGCCAGTGCCATGCCAACACCTCTTCTGGCTTAGCAAGGCGGCGCGATGCGATGAAGATTGCGTACGCGAAAGCAAGGGTCCTGGCCTTCCATCACCAGGTTGGGCCGCGGATGGGGTGCAAGGGCCGATTTGCAGGGATTTGTGGGTTGTGCCGGTTAGCAGAACCGGTGCGCCCTCTACGTGTTCGGAAAAGGCGTTGGAAGGCTCTCGCCGCAACGACCGGATTGGGTCCATCGGCGGGGTCCTGGAACTAACCGAAAAGGCCGCTCGGCCTGCCCGAACGGTGATTCTGCCCCGTCGCCGCGCCCACTACCGTCCTGATTCGATCCACCGGATCCGCCGGCGAGGACGGGGAGCATGAGACCAAACACCTGATCATCAAGCGGCTGATCGCGCTCAGCCCGGCTGTGGGCGCGACGAACCGAGGGGCCTAGCGTCGATTGATGCTCGGTCAGTCTCCCTGCGTCACGGGGTCTGCATTGGGGAGGCTGACCGAGCCTCAATAGCGAGCGCTCGTCGAGGGAAAGGGGTTCGGATGAAGGTCAAAGTGCTGGTGGCGTGTGCGATCGCATTGTTGGTAGCAGCTTCCGCGCTTGCGGGGTCTGCTCGTCGCGTCCCGAAGGGAACGACGATTCAGTACATCGCACCGTTCTGCGTGAATAAGTCCACCGGAGTTGTTCGCGCGGTCGCGAAGCGGCAGCGCTGCTGGAAGAACGAAGTCCGGCGGATGCTCCCCGTCGCTGTCGTCAAGGCGCTGCGTGGCCCGCGTGGCCCGCAGGGCAAAGCTGGCAAGAACGGCCTGAACGGAACAGACGGGGTCGCCGGTCCTCAGGGCCCGACTGGTCAGGCTGGGCCTGCGGGTGCCAACGGGAAAGCCGGTGTGGACGGTGCAGTCGGGCCCCAAGGCCCGGCCGGTGCTGACGGCCGTGATGGCGCAGACGGAGCGTCACTGACGGCCGTGCAGCAGAACGAAAACTGCGCCAACATCTTCTCTGACGCTTCGGAGTTCGTGCTCGCCACGATCTGCGGCGTCGAGGGACCGCAAGGCCCGCAGGGCGAGCAAGGCCCGCAGGGCGAGCAAGGCGCAAAGGGCGAGCCAGGCCAGGCGGGTGAAGCCGGTCCGCAGGGCGAGCAGGGTCCTGCCGGTGAGCAGGGTCCGGCCGGTCCCGCAGGTCACGATGGAGCAGCGGGTCCAACTGGTGCGCAGGGTGAGCAGGGACCGCAGGGCGAGCCTGGACCGGAAGGCCCCGCAGGTCCTGCAGGCCCGGCAGGCCCCGCTGGGCCCGCTGGTCCGCAGGGGCCGCAGGGCGAGCCGGGAGTCAACGGAAGCACGATCGTAGCGATTGACTTCGCAGACACTTCGGGTCAGAAGACGAAGGAAGCTCTTTGTCCTCTGACGGCAGATCCGAACGACGATCCGGCTGCTCGTTTGTTCCCTCTCAGCGGCGGCTTCTCGGCGCAGGGGTCTGTGACCGAGAGCTTCCGCAGCAGCAACGGCCACGGCTGGACCGTTACACAGAGTTCGGGCAACACCGACTCGCTGCACGTCTTCGTCTACTGCGTGGCATAGCTCTAGCGGGTGGGGCAGAGCGGCTCGCTCGCTCTGCCCCTCTTTGGTGTTTAAGACACGGATGCCTCCGAAGGACGCCCCGCCGCTCCGCCCGAACCCCGAGTGCCGGGCGCCGCTTGGCGAGCACGAGGACTCCACTCATTACTACCGCCTCGGCACGCTCGGGCACGAACTCCCAGCTTGTCGCGCTCGCGTGCGCCCGCCAAACAGACGTTTGCCGCTGAGTCAGGCGGAGGGGGAGGGATTTGAACCCTCGTCGGACCTAACGGCCCGAAACGGTTTTCGAGACCGCCGCATTCGACCGCTCTGCCACCCCTCCGACGGTTGTCGCAACAGAGTAGCGCCGACCGCCCGCGAGGAGGCCGGCCACCAGGTGAGGCGGAGAAGGAGGGATTCGAACCCTCGAGGCAGGGATTTTCCCCACCTAACGCCTTAGCAGGGCGCCGCCTTCAGCCACTCGGCCACTTCTCCGGACGAAGCCAGGATACCGCAGCGGGGCGCCGGTTCTTGCTCCGGAATCCCCCTTCGGAGGGGTACCCAGGACGGCTCACGGCCGGATGATGAGATCGGCCGGCTCCCCTCTCATGACCCCGGCACCGGCGTCGCTCGCTTCGAGCGATCTTTCGATCGAGGCGAGCTTCGCTGTATTCGGGCCCGTTAAGGCGATACTCGCCGCGTGCGAATCGGCCGGCACGAGGTCACCATCTCCAACCCGGACAAGCTCTTCTTTCCCGAGCGCGGGCTGACGAAGGCCGATCTCGTCCGGTACTACCTGGACGTCGCGCCCTGTGCGCTGAACCACGTACGGCGGCGCCCGTTCCACATGAAGCGCTTCCCGAACGGCGTCGACGGCGACTTCTTCCACCAAAAGCGGGTGCCTCCGCATCCCGAATACGTCGGCGAGCAGTTCGTCCGCTTCCCCAGCGGTCACTCGACCGTCTTCGCCGTCGTCGACAACGCGGCTGCTCTCGCGTGGGTCGTCAACCTCGGCTGCATCGAGCTACACACCTGGCATTCGCGCGTCGACGACATCGAGCGGCCGGACTACCTGCTGATCGACCTCGACCCGAGTGAGGGCAACCCGTGGGAGTACGTGCGCGAGATCGCGGTGGTGGTCAAGGAGGTGATGGACGAGCTCGGCCTCGCGTCGTACCCGAAGACCTCAGGCGCGACCGGCCTCCACATCCTGGCGCCGATCCGGCCGGAGATCGGGTTCCCGGAGGTTCGGCGCTTCGCGAAGGCGCTCGCCCAGGAGGTCGAACGGCGAGTCGACGATCAGGACGTCGCCACGACGACGTGGAAGGTCGCCGACCGCCGCGGCGTCTTCGTCGACTTCGGGCAGAACGCGCGCGACCGGACGATCGCGTCGGCCTATTCGATCCGGCCGAGGCCGGACGCGCGGGCCTCGGCACCGCTTCGTTGGGAGGAGGTGCCGGGAGTGGAGCCCGAGGCCTTCACGCTCGAGACGATGCGGGAGCGTGTGGCGAAGGTCGGCGACCTCACCGCGGGCATGTGGCGCCGTAAGGTCAGCCTGATTCCACGCTTCGAGACGCTCGAGCTCGAACCCGCGGACCCAAGCGTCGTCGAGCTCCCGGGACGTGGTCGAGCGCGGCGCTGGATCAGCGATCAACAAGCAACTCGCCGACGGTGAGGTCGCCCTTTCGTCTCGGCGGGCGCACCTCGCGCCAGGTGCAGTCTTTCGGATCCTTGTCGGGCCGGAAGCGCAGAAAGCGTGTCCCGTGTCGGAAGCGGTTGCGCTCGAGCTTGTCGTAGCGGATCTCGCAGACGAGCTCCGGGCGGACCGGGTTCCAGTCGAGCTCCTTGCCGCGCGTCCAGCGGCTCTGGCCGCCTGGGACGCGCTCGCCGCTGATGTAGCCCTCCTCGCGGATCGGCGGCAGGAGCTCGTGCAGCTCCCTTCGTATGGCCGCCGGAAAGCCGGAGCAATGGCCGACGAAGTCGAGCCCGCCCTTCGCGTTGTAGAGCCCGAGCAGAAGCGTCGAGATCTGGTTCTCGACTTTTTCGCTCCAGCGGAAGCCGACGATCACGCAGTCAGCGGTGCGGTAAGGCTTGACCTTGACAACGCCGTCGCGCGAGCCGGGCAGGTAGGGAAGCCCTTTTCGCTTCGCGATCACGCCGTCGAGACTCGCCTGCGCAAGCCGCTCGAGCCAGTCGTCGGCCTGCTCCTTTTCCTCGCTGACGGGGGAGAGGCGAAAGCCTTTTGCCATCTTCTCCAGCACCGTGCGGCGCTTCTCGAGCGGCTGCTCGTGCACCGGCTTGCCCTTCCACAGCAGCACGTCGAACGCGATGTACTCGGCGGGGATCTCGGCCGACAGCTTGCGGACGCGGCTTTCGGCCGGGTGAAGCCTGAGCTGCATCGCGTCGAAGTCGAGGCGGCCGTTCTTCTCGATCACGATCTCGCCGTCCAGGGCAGACCCGGGCGGCAGGAGGTCCCCGAGGTCGCGTAGCTCGGGGAAGTAACGAAGCAACGGGCGGGCGTTTCTGCTCCACAGAGCGAGCTCTCCGTCGAGGTTCTCCAGCACGCCGCGGAAGCCGTCCCACTTCGGCTCGTAGCGCCAGCCGGGGCCGTCCGGAAGCTCGGCCACGAGCTCGGCTTCCATCGGCGGAAAGGGAAGTTTCTTAGGCGGCATCGTCGATCGAGGACGGACGCGGCGTGCGCCCGGTCGGCTCCGCAGATCGGCGCACATTGCGGCTCGGAAGGAGGGGGCTCGGGGGGGTACCCCGGGGTACCCCCCGCGCAAAAGGAACTTTTCTGGGGGGCCCAA
>JBKPFU010000022.1:0-2634 GCA_046728975.1 Actinomycetota bacterium
GACGAGCGAGTCCCAACGCTCGCGCCAGGCAGGCGCGATCTCAGCGGCGCGCTCGAGGATGACGAAGCGGCGCCCTTGGCGAGTCAGGAAGTACCCCATGGCGAGGCCGGCCTGTCCGGCTCCGACTACCACCACCTCGTAGCTCGGCATCCGTTCGTCTGCCATTTTTCGGTTCGGAGAAGTGCGCTCGTTTCCCGTTCGCCTTCCCGCCCGGCCCGCGTCCAAACCGGCGCGTGGCGAGTTTCCGCGCGACCTGGAGGGTTTGGTTGGCCGCTCCGTAGCGGGCGCTCACCGCACGGTGCAGTCCTGGCAGCTAGAGCCAGATTCGAGCCGTGAATCCTGGTGGCGACTGGAAGAACTCGATCCGCCACGTCAGCTGCCGCGCGACCCACAGGCCGGTACCGACGCCCTCTCGCGGCGCGAGGTAGCCCGCCGCCGGCTCGTCGAAGCCGTTGCCTCGGTCGACGATCTCGCAAACGAATCGGCCTTGGGCGCGCCCGACCCGGACTTCCTCGACGCCGCCGCCGTGCTCAACGGCGTTGGTCGCGATCTCGGTGGCGGCGAGGAGCATGTCGAGCGCCTTGGCTTCGCTCACCTCCTCGGCGACAAGCTCGCGGGCGAGCCGCTCGCGGAACTGCTCGAGGTCGCGGCCGAAGGGGACCGATCGAAGGTCGGTGAGCGGCGTGGGCTCAGCGGTGATTGCGCGCAGCACCTTATCGGGGTCCTCGTAGACGTCACTCGTGTTCCAGATGTCGCCGGCGACGACTTCCGGATGGGTCCTCCACACGCCCTCGAGGATGGGATCGGGCGTCCCGTTCGCGTTGTACGTGCACAGCACCCACGCCGGCAGATGGTCGAAGCAGCGGTTGAACACCGCCTCGTAGCCCATCCACATGTCCCACTCCACGGGATCAGTGCCGAACTGGACGTCCGCCACCGCGCGCAGCGACGCGGTTTTCTGAAGCTGCTCGGCGAAGACCTTGTGATAGGCGGCCAGTGTTCGTGCGGGGCGCGTGTAGGCCGAGCTGACGTCGACGAACGTCACCTGCGCGGCGTCGGGCCCGAGCCCCTCGCGCATCACCGCGAGGCCGGGCCGCGTGTTCGCGACAACCGCACCGTCGCCCGCCTCGAGGCCTTCCGTCAGGAACGTCACCGAGCGTGCGACGTACTCGTCCTGCGATTCGTAGACGAAGGCGTTGTGGCGGAATTGTGTGCCGTCAGAGATCATCCGTTATCGCCCCAAACATCGTCCTACGAAACACTTGAGCAGGGGTAATAAGCCGCCGGAGGTGTCGATTCAAATCGCGACGCGCCGGACGGATGCAGGCTGCGCGAGCGCGTCGCGCAGCTTGCTCAGCGCGCCAACCTCGATCTGACGGGCGCGCTCGGCCGTCAGCCCGAGCCCGGCGCCGATCTGGGTCAGCGTCTGGGCGGGCTCGCCGAGCCCGTAGTGGGCCCGGATCACCAGGCGCTCGCGTTCCTCGAGCCCATCGGTCAAGTCGTGTAGCACACGGATCTCGAGGTCGTCGAGCACCTGCTCGTACGCCTGCTCGGCGACGGCATCGACGATCCTCTCCCCGACCGTAGCGGTGGCGTCCTCGTCCGCGCTGAGCCGCTCCTCCATGCCGCGCGGTCTGCGCTCGGTCGCCTGCAGGCTCTCGAGCTGCTCGAGCGTGAAGCCGGTCGCATCGCTCAGCTCCTCGTTCGTCGGCTCGGCGCCATGCGCCTGTACGTGCGCACGACGTGTGGCCCTGATGAGAGCGAGCCCTCTCACCGCGCGGTCGGACAGTGCGACAGGCCTGGCGAGCTCCGCGACGAGCTCCTGCATCGCCTTGCGCACCCAGAACGAGGCGTAGGCCCAGAACGGCGCGTTCACCCCGGGGTCGTAACGCCGCGCGGCAAACAGCAACCCGGCCACCCCCTCCTGAACGAGCTCCCCGTGCTCCACGCCGATGCCGCTCGGGAATTGCGCGGCGAGACCGACGATCGCCGGTAGGAAGGTCTCGACCAGCCTCCGGCACGCCTCCGCGTCACCGCATTCGGCGGCAATGACGAGATCCCGCTCCTGCCGCGCCGTCAGTCGTTGAGCCACACATCTCCGATCCCGTGGAAGCTTCGATTTTCGCAGTCCGGCTTGGGTTCGCGCGGGACCGGCTTATTGAGGTCGTAGCCCCCCAGTCCCCCACGAACGGAGGTCGACATGAGCGGCACCACCGTCGAAAGCGCGACCGAAATCCGCCCCTTCCATGTCGAGGTGCCGGATGAGCAGCTCGAGGACCTCCGTACACGCATCGCGGCGACGCGCTGGCCCGAAAAGGAGACCGTCGCAGACGAGTCACAGGGCGTGCAGCTCGCAACGATGCAGGAGCTCGTGCGCTACTGGGGCAGCGAGTACGACTTCCGGAGGTTCGAGGCGAGGCTGAACGCGGTGCCTCAGTTCATCACGGAGATCGACGGCCTCGACATCCACTTCATCCACGTCAAGTCGCCGCACGAGAACGCGCTGCCGCTGATCATCACGCATGGTTGGCCCGGCTCGATCATCGAGATGCTCAACGTGATCGGCCCGCTCACCGACCCGACGGCACACGGCGGCAGCGCCGAGGACGCGTTCGACGTGGTGATTCCGTCGAT
>JBKPFU010000023.1:0-15019 GCA_046728975.1 Actinomycetota bacterium
GCGGCGGGCGGGGTCGACGAAAGCCGCGTCGAGGATTTCCTGCGCTTCTACTGCGCGCAGTGCGCAGAGGTCGGGGTTCGGCCCTTGATCGAAAACGTGCCGCCCGTGTTACGGATGCGAACCGGCGGCGTGTTCCTCTCGCCGATCGGCGGCCACTGGCGCGACCTGCTCCGCTGGCGCGAGTGGATCCCCGAGCTTGGGTTCACAATCGACACGTCCCACGCCGCCCTCTTCCGGTCGTTCGCGGCCGCGTACCCGGGCCTGTTCGAGCTCACGTCGGACGAAGGCCTCGACCTGTCGCGCTACGTCGACGAGCTCGGCGCTGAGGCCGAGGTCGCGCATGTCTCCGACGCACACGGCCTGGTCGGCGAGGGCCTTCCGTACGGCAGCGGCGAGCTCGACCTCGACCCGGTCGTGCAGCGGCTCGGTGAGCTCGTGCCCTTCATTTGCGCCGAGATCAACGAACCGGACCCCGGTCGCTCCGACGACATGAAGGCCGGCTATCGCGCGATCGAGCGGGCGCTCGCGATGCCCTCCAAGCCCGCAACGGGGCCCCCCGTCCGCCTGCCGGCCGACGCGTTCGACTGGCAATTGGTGATCGATCGGCGGGACCCGGTTCCGTCGGTGCTCGAGCTTCAGGAGCTTTTCGGCGGACGGCGTGTCGTGATCACAGGCGGCGGCGGCTCGATCGCCCGTCGCCTGGCGACGTTCCTCTCGGGCTTTCGACCGGAGCGCATCGCGCTCCTCGACTCGAGCGAGGTCGCGCTCGCGGCCGACAAGCGCGAGCGTGACCCGGCCTCGGTCGTGACACATCTCCTGTGCGATGTCCGCGAGCCGGGGAGGCTCGAGCGCGAGTTGGCCCAGGCGAAGCCGGACGTCCTCTTCCACCTCGCCGCGTACAAGCACGTCGACTGGGCGGAGCTGTTCCCGGAAGAGTTCGTCGACACGAACCTGCACGGCAGCTGGAACGTCCTCCGCGCCGCCGAGGCCGTCGGGATCGACACGGTCGTGGTTGCCTCGACGGACAAATCGGCGCTGGCGGCCAGCTTCTACGGACGGACGAAGCGGTTCATGGAGCAGTTGACGGCGTACTCCGCGCGTCGCACCGGCGCGCATCGAGCGGCGGTGCGGCTCGTCAACGTGCTCGGCAGCGGAGGGTCGGCGTCGGAGATCTTTCTTCGCCAGGCTCGCGCCGGGATTCCGTTGACCGTCACGGATACGGGGATGGTTCGCTACTGGATCACGGCCGCGCATGCGTCGGCGCTCGTCGCTCACGCGGCGCTGCTCGCGCGGGAGGGCATTCTGCTGTGCGGCCCGCACGAGCCGGCGATGCTGACGGTCGGCGAGCTGGCGCAGCGAATCTGGGAGCTCGCCGGGCCCGGCGGCGAGGCGGAATTCGAGCTCACCGGCATCCGTCGCGGCGAGACGCTGAGCGAAGTCCTGACCGGACCCGGCGAGGAGCTGGCAGGCGAGCGTCATCAGGGGATCGCGCCGATCGAGAGCGAGATCTCAACGGCGGGCGCGGCCTGGGTGGCGGAGCGGCTGCCAGAGCGCGGGCCGCGCGAGGACGCCCGCGCTATCTGGCTCGAGGCCATGCAGCGGCCCGGCTTGCTCACGCCGGCGGGCACCAAGCGCTAGCCCTTTCGGTCAGGTCCCGGGGTCAGACCCCCGGACGTGTCCTACCGCGTCCCGTAGAGGCGGTCGCCGGCGTCGCCCAGCCCGGGCACGATGAAGCCGCGCTCGTCCAGCCCGCGGTCGACAGCCGCGGTGACGATGTGCGCGTCGGGGTGTTCGCCGTGCAGGTGCGCGATTCCCTCGGGCGCCGAGACGAGGCACACGAGCATCGCCGACCGCGCGCCCGCGGCCTTCACGGCGGCGATCGCCGCCGCGCTCGAACGCCCGGTTGCCAGCATCGGATCGAGCACGATCGCGTCGCGCTGCTCGAGGTCGCCCGGCAGCTTCACGTAGTACTCGACCGGCTGCAGCGTCTCCTCGTCGCGGTACATCCCGATGAACCCGACGCGCGCGCTCGAGACGAGAGACAGCACGCCGTCCAGCATCCCGAGCCCTGCGCGCAGCACCGGGCAGACGGCGACCTTCTTGCCCGAGATCCGCTTCGCCGCTGTCCGCTCGAGCGGCGTGTCGATCTCGACGTCCTCGGTCGGAAAATCCTTCGTCGCCTCGTAGGTCAGGAGCAGCGTGACCTCGTTCGCGAGCTTGCGGAAATGGACCGTCGGCGTCTCCTTGTCCCGGAGGTACGACAGCTTGTGCTGCACCAACGGGTGGTCGACGACCGTTAAGCGGCCGCTCACGCCACGTACGTCGTAAAGCCCCTGAACCCCGGATACAACGGATGCTGCGCGCAGAGCGCCTCGGCGCGCGAGCCGAGCGCGTTCACGTCGGCATCGTCGGCGAGCGCGGCCACGATGATCTCGCCTACCTCACGGAAGTCATCCTCATCGAAGCCCCGCATCGTGCAGGCGGGCGTGCCGAGACGGACGCCCGAGGTGACGAAGGGCGAGCGCTCGTCGAACGGAATCGTGTTGCGGTTCGCGGTGATCTTCACCTCGTGCAGCCGCTCCTCCGCATCTTTGCCCGTCCAGTCCGTGCGGCGGAGGTCGACGAGGAGGAGGTGGGTATCGGTGCCGCCCGTGATCAAATCGAGCCCGCCCTCGAGCAGCGTGTCGGCCAGCGCATCCGCGTTCACGCGGATCTGGCGCTGGTAGTCGCGGAAGGCCTCGGTCGCGGCGATGCGGAAGCAGGTCGCCTTCGCTGCGATCACGTGCTCGAGCGGCCCGCCCTGCATGCCCGGCATGACGGCGCCGTCGATCGCCTTCGCGTGCTCCTCCTTGCAGAGGATGAAGCCGGCGCGTGGGCCGGCGAGCGTCTTGTGCGTGGTCGAGGTGACGAAGTCGCAGTGCGGAACCGGATTCGGGTGTAGCCCCGCTGCCACAAGGCCCGCGAAATGAGCCATGTCACACAGCAGCAGCGCACCGACCTCGTCGGCGATCTCGCGGAACCGCTCCGCCTCGACGGCGCGCGGATACGCGGAGCCGCCGCAGACGATCAGCTTCGGACGGTGCTCCTTAGCGAGCCTCAGGACGTCGTCGTAGTCGACGAGGTGCGTCTCGGGGCTGACGCCATAGTGGACGACGTTGTAGAGGCGTCCAGAGAAGTTGACCTTGTGGCCATGCGTGAGGTGCCCTCCCTGGTCGAGCCGCAGCGCAAGCAGCGTTTCGCCCGGCTCGAGGAACGCGAAGTAGACGCCCATGTTCGTCTGCGCGCCGGCGTGCGGCTGAACGTTCGCGTGCTCGGCGCCGAAGAGCTCCTTTGCGCGGTCGATCGCCGTTTGCTCGATCTCATCGATCACCTCGCAGCCGCCGTAGTAGCGCCTGCCTGGATACCCCTCGGCGTACTTGTTCGTCGGGGTCGAGCCGACGGCCTCGAAGATCGACGGCCAGGTGAAGTTCTCGGAGGCGATCAGCTCGATCTGGCCGCGCTGCCGCTCGAGCTCCCTCGCGAGCAGCTCGGCGATGTCCGGATCGATCTCCGTCAGACCTGCGGTCCGGAGCTGCTGGATCGTTTCCTGAGCTACAGCCATGACCTGGATCGTACTGCTACGCGGTGACGGCGGCGATCCGCTTAAGCGTCTCGGTGGTCGGGACCGCGCCTTCGCGCAGGACAACAGGGATGACACCGGTCAGGTCGACGACGGTCGAAGGCACACCGGGCAGCTCGCCCCCGTCGACGAGCGCTCCGCAACCTGCGCGGATCTCCTCCGGCACGTCCTCGAGCCGCCGCGGGTCCGGCCCGCCGTGCAGGTTCGCGCTCGTCGCCATAACCGCGCCGGCGCGGGTGAGCACGGCGGCGCCCGCGCCTCCGAGCGCCGGCACGCGCACCCCGATCGCCTCCGGCCGCTCGCCCGTCAGCGGCCGAAACCGCCGCGCCGGATTCGGCACGACGAGCGTGAACGGTCCGGGCAACAGGGCGCGCACCGCGGCGCCGGCGACGTCGGACAGTTCCGGCAGGCTCTCGAACAGCATCTCCAGGTCGCCCGCCAGTAAAGCGCTCGGCTGAATCGCGTTCCGGCCCTTGAGCCGGTAGACGCGGGTGACCGCCTCTTCGCTGCGCGGGTTCGCGCACAGCCCATACACGGTGTCGGTCGGCAGCACTACCGTCTCCCCGGCCGCGAGCGCAGCCACGGCCCTATCGATCACGGTCTCTTGCCCTCCACCACGCGCTCCTTCCCAGCCAGATCCACGGTGATCTCGATCTCGTCGTAGCCGAGTGGTTCGAGCAGCGCCGCGACCTCGGGCGCACGCTGCTCGGCGGTTTCGACCACGAGCCACGCGCCGGGCCGCAGCGCTTCCTTTGCCGCGTTCGCGACCAATCGCGTGGATTCGATGCCCCCGACGAGGGCGCCTCTCGGCTCCCACTCTCGAATCTCGGGCTGGAGCGACGGCAGCTCGGCGGGATCCACGTACGGCGGGTTGGAGACGACGAGGTCGAACTCGGCCGAGCCGAACCCGCGCGTCAGATCGTGCTCGAGCAGATGAACGCGCTCGCCGAGGCCGGCCGCGTCGAGGTTCTCCCGCGCCAGATCCAGCGCGTCGGTCGAGTTGTCGAAGCCAGTCACGCGCGCACCCGGGTGCTCATCGGCGATGGCGAGCGCGATCGCGCCGGACCCGGTGCCGACGTCGAGCACGGCGGGCCGCGCCACGCCGCGGATGTGCTCGAGGCAGCGGTCGACCACAACCTCCGTCTCGGGCCGCGGTATGAGTGCCCGACGGTCTGTCTTCAGCATCAACCGGCGGAAGCCCCACTCGCCGAGGATGTACGCGATCGGCTCCCGTTTGCCCCGCCGTTCGATCAGCGCTCGACACGCGCCGAGCTCGTCCTCGGACAGCGCGCGCCCGTGCTCCGTGTACAGCTCCAGACGCGTGCGGTCGAGCGCCTTCGCGACCAGGAGCTCCGCGTCGAGGCGCGGCGAATCGACACGTTTCGCCGCCAAGTATTGCGCCGACCGGCTTAGAACCTCGCCAACTGTCACACGGCCGCGGCTTCGAGCGCGCGCCGTCGATCCTCGGCCGCAAGAGCCTCCGTGAACTCGTCGAGCCCCCCGTCAGTGATCGCCTCGAGCCGGTGCAGCGTGAGCTTCACCCGGTGGTCGGTGACCCGGTTCTCCGGGAAGTTGTAGGTGCGGATCTTCTCGGCCCGCTCGCCCGATCCGATCTGCGAGCGCCGGGTCGCCGCCTGCTCGGCCTGCTGCTTCGCGCGCTCGGCCTCGTACAGGCGGGCACGGAGAACCCGGAGCGCCTTGGTCTTGTTCTGGAGCTGCGACTTCTCGTCCTGCATCGCGACGACGATGCCCGTCGGCATGTGGGTGATGCGGACGGCGGAATCCGTGGTGTTGACGCTCTGCCCGCCCGGGCCGGTCGAGCGGTAGACATCGATCTTCAGGTGGTTCGGGTCGACGTCGACCTCGACCTCCTCCGCCTCGGGCATCACTGCGACCGTCGCGGTCGAGGTGTGGATGCGGCCCTGCGATTCTGTCTCGGGGACGCGCTGGACGCGGTGCGTGCCGCCTTCCCACTTGAACACCGAGTAGGCGCCGTCTCCCTTCACCGCGAACGTGAGCTCCTTCACGCCGCCGGCCTCGTTCGGGCTGACCGACAGCTGCTCCCACTTGAACCCGCGCCGCTCCGCGTACCGGGTCAGCATGCGGAAGAGATCCGCCGCCCAAAGCGCGGCCTCGTCGCCGCCGACGCCCTGTCGAATCTCCACGATCACGTCCTTTCGATCCGCCGGGTCTGCCTCGACGAGCGCGAACTTGAGCTCCTCCTCGACGGCGGCAAGCCGCTCCTCCAGCTCGGGCACCAGTTCGCGTAGGTCGCCGTCCGAGCGCGCCGCTTCAAGGTCGCTCCGGATCTGACGCCATTCCTGCGCGAGCCTGTTTGCGCCTTCGAGCTCCTTCAACCTTCGACCGACCTCGGCGGCCTCGCGGTGATCGTTGAAAACGGCAGGGTCGGACATGCGCTCCTGCGTTTCCTGAAAGGAGCGCTCGAGCTCCTCGACGAGGCTCTCCATCGGGGTCACGAAGTAGAGGTTAGCCGCGTCCGCGAACGACGCCGAGGCGCGCTTTTGCCGTGTTCCCCGACGAATCGGCGCTGACGAGCGTGACGCCCCAGGTTCCTTTCGGCAGGTCGAACCGCGCCGTGCCGCGCAGCGGACGGACGCCTAGGGCGACCGTTCGCCTTGCCTTTCCGCTCGCGAGGACGAGCGTCAGCCGGACCCACGGCGTTTCCGCATCCAGAGCGCGCCACACGAGGCGCGAGCCGCGGAGCCGCGCCGAGACGCGCGGCGGCCGGGTGTCTCGCCGCACCTCGAGCGGCGGAAGATCGGTATCCGAGGCGTTCCCGACCGGATCGACCGCGTGCAGAGCGGCGGGATACCGCCCCGGGGCGAGAAGACCCTGCCGCCAGGAGACGGTGTGCCAACCGTGCGAGGCGAGCAAGGAGCCGGTTCGGCGGGTCCCGATATCGAGCCGCACCGACGACCGCTTCGAGAGCCAGAACGTAATCTGCGCGTCGTCCCGGAAGCCGTCCACGGGCCATGGATAGAGCGTCGGAGGAGCGGCTCCGGGCCTGAGCACCGGCGGTTCCGCGAGGTTCTTCCGGAAGCGGTTCCAGTAGTCCGTCAGGACGGGGTCCTTGGTGCGATTCGAGAGGATGGACAGGAGCCGCACCACGTACCTGTGGTAATGGAGCATCGCCTCTGCGCCGCCGAGTGAATAGAGCGACCAGTAGCCGGTGTCGAAGCTGCGAATCAGGCCCGTCGTAGCGCCCTGCAGGCGCGTCGCGAACGCCTGGGCGGTCGGGTCGCCGGCCGCAGTCGCGTACTCGCCCACCGAGACGAGGGTCTGCAGCTGGGCGTTCAGGACGGCGAGCGGACTGAAGCTGTAGAGGCGGATCCACGGCCCGCGCACGGTGCCCCGGACCAGCCGCGGAACCAGCGCGAACGCTCGCCGCGCCGCGTCGGTAAGCTCCGGCGCGCCGACCTCGGCGCCGGCCCGCGCGAGCGCCTGAGCCGCGACCGCCTGCCCCATACCCGACAGCCACGGCGGCCGGCCTCCGCCGAAGCTGAAGTAGTACTCCCACCCGAGGCCGCCGCGATCCGGGACGCCTCGCTCGAGCAGCGCGAGCGCGAGTTGCTGCGCCCGCGCGCCCTGATGCGAGGTCACGAACCAGTTCAGCTTCCCGAAGTTCGCAAGTGGATGAAACTGAAAGCCGCGGCCCGTGAACTGGCGGTAGAAGATCCCGTCGGACGCCTGGACGTCCGTTCCCCCGGGTCGATCCCAGTGCGCCGAATACCAGCGCGCGTTGAAGTCGAGCATCGAGAAGAGCGATAGCGCCCGGGGCTCGTCGTAGACGCGTGTCAGGGAAGCGACCTGATGAACGACCGCCGCGAGGTTGCGATAGCGGCTGGTGGGAAGCTTTGGAAGGACGCGGGCCGCGCGGTTGAGCGTCGCCTTGTAATCGGCTGCCTCATCAGGGACGAGACGGCCGGCGGCCACGGCACGATCGAGGCCGCTCGTCGCGGTCTTGACGTCCTTCACCCAGCCCGGCTGCGCAGCGGCAGATCCAGAGAGGAGCGCCAGCCCGGCGGCAACAACTGCCGCTCGACCCCACATAACGGGCTAAGACGGTAGCGCTTCTGGGTTGTTTGCAGCGTAAAGGCCGGTTTTACGCCATCACTTCGACGCGTTCCCCCACGCCCGGCTCGGCCCGATCCTCGAGCCGCAAGACCTCTCGCAGGGCGCGGATCGACACCTCGAGCTGGTCGAGCGTTGGCTCTCGCGTCGTCAGGCGCTGCAGCCACAACCCCGGGGCCAGAAGCGTCATCAGGATCCGGTTGCCGGTGTGCTTCCCGGCGAAGCGGATCAGCTCGTAGGCGATCCCGGCGATCACAGGCAGGAGCAGGATCCGGGACGCGATCAGCCAGTACCAGACGGGGCGCCCGAAGAAGGCGAAGACGAAGATGGCGATCACCATTACCCAGAGCAGGAACGCGGTCCCGCAGCGGGGGTGAATGAGGCTGAAGCGCTGCACCCGCGCCGGCTCGAGCGGCTCGCCGGCCTCGTATGCGTTGATCACCTTGTGCTCGGCCGCGTGGTACTGGAACACCCGGCGCAGGTCGGGAAGGAGCGAGATCAACGCGAGGTACAGGATGAACACGGTGACGCGGATCACGCCCTCGACGATCACGAACCAGCCGGCCTCGATCCCGATCCAGTTCGTGACCAGCGCCGGCCCGACCTTGAACAGAAGCAGCGCGAACCCGATCGCGATCGCGAATGCGAACACCAGCTGGCCGCGCGTGAGCTCCGCCGACGGCTCGCCCTCCTCGGCTTCCTCCTGGGCGGCGTAGTTGGCCGAGATGGCGAGCGCGCGGAAGCCGATCGCGAGCGACTCGCCGAGCGCGATGATGCCGCGGACGATCGGAAGCCGCAGCAGGCGGTGGCGCGCCATCACGGACTGTACGCCGCGGGACACCTGTGCGATCTCGCCGTCCGGCTTGCGCACGGCGACCGCCCAGTTCGAGGGGCCGCGCATCATCACGCCCTCGAGGACGGCCTGTCCTCCGATCGGGTTCATCGCCTTAGGTTAGGACGAAGAGCGGCTCGCCTGGGCGCGCTCCAGGCGCCGCTGGAATCGCTCGACGCGGCCGCCGGAATCGAGCAGCTTCTGCTTTCCCGTGTAGAACGGGTGGCAGTTGGAGCAGATCTCGACGTGGAGCTCCGGCTTCGTGGAGCGGGTCTGAAACTCGTTGCCGCAGGCGCAGCGAACGGTCGCCAGGACGTACTCCGGGTGGATGCCGGCCTTCATTTGGCGGCCAGGATAGCAGAGGCGATTTCGGGCGCTACGTTGCCCCCTGAGACAACCACGGCCGCTGTTCCACCGCTCTCCAATTGGACTTTTCGCGCCAGTAACGCCGCGACGCCGGCGGCTCCGGCCGGCTCGCACGCGAGCTTGCAGCGCTCGTAGAGGAAGCGCATCCCGTCCTCGATCTCCTCCTCCGTGACGAGGACGCTCTCGACGCCGCGCTTGCGGCAGATCGCGATGCAGTTCTCGCCGGCGAAGGGGGCGCCGAGACCGTCCGCGATCGAGTCCGGCGCGACGGTCACCGGTTTGCCGGCGCGGAGGCCTTCGTGGAGCGCCGGCGAGCGCTCGGGCTCGACCGCGATTACATGGGCATCGACAGCGGTCGCAATCCCGGAGATGAGCCCGCCCCCGCCGACCGGCACGACGACGACATCGAGCTCTGACACGTCCTCGACCAGCTCGAGCCCAACGGTCCCCTGCCCGGCGATCACCAGCGGGTCGTCGAACGGATGGACGAATGCGCGGCCGGTCTCGGCAATCAGCTCCTCCAGCCGCTCGAAGGCTTCGCTGGGATTCGAGGCTTCGAGGTCGACGCTGCCGCCGTATCCCCGCGTCGCCGCGATCTTCTGCGGGCTCGCGCCCCGCCACATGACGATAAGGGCGTCGATCCCTTCGAGCGTCGCGGCGTACGCGAGCGCCTGCGCGTGATTGCCGGCCGAGATTCCGACCACGCCGCGCGATTTCTCTTCGGCCGAGAGCGACGCGAGCTTGTTCAGGACACCGCGCGGCTTGAACGAGCCGGTGCGTTGGAAGAGCTCGGCTTTGAGCACGACCGCGGCGCCGACTTCGCGCTCGAGCGAAGCGGACGTCAGGACGGGCGTGCGGTGGACGCGGCCGTCGATCGTCTCCCGCGCCGCGAGAACTTCCTGCCGCCCGAGCACGTAAAAGAGCTTACGGACTGTTAAAAACGTGCCGATAAAGTCGGCGTGATGAAGCGCGTCGCCGTCCTTGCCGCCGCTTTGTTCGGGGTCTCGATCTGGGCCGGCTCCGCGTCGGCGTCTCCGAACGTGCAGTTCGGTCTCCAGGACGACGCTTGGCTCGACGGCGGGAGCGTCGCGGCTCCGCTGATCGAGGACCGGATGCTCCTCCTCGAGCGGATGGGCGTGGACGCGGTGCGGTACACGATCAGATGGGACTTGATCGCGGCCACGCAGCCGGCCCACCCGGCCGACCCGTCAGACCCGGCGTATCAATGGTTCCGCATCGACCCCGTCCTGGTCGGGCTCCACCTGCACAAGATCGACCCGCTCGTCACGCTGTGGGGTACGCCTGGCTGGGCGAACGGCCACAAGAACCCGAACCGAGCTCCCCTGAGCCGTTCCGCGCTCGCCCTGTTCGCGACTGCCGTGGCCAAGCGGTACCCCTGGCTCCGCAAGTGGGAGATCTGGAACGAGCCGAACCAGCGCGGCGGGCTGATGCCGAACTCGCCGCGACTGTACGTCCAGCGGCTGTTGAACCCGACGACCGACGCGCTGCACAGGCTCAACCCCCGGAACCAGGTCGCAGGCGGCGTAACGTCGCCGCGGGCGACGCAGACCGCGCTGTCCGCGTATTCGTTCATGCGGGGCATGCGCGCGGCCGGCGCACGTTTCGACGTCTATGCGCACCACCCGCACCCCCGGCGGCACGAGACGCCGTTCGGCAGCCCGAAGCAGAAGTGCACGCGCTGGTACACGATGTCGAACCTCCAGTGCCTACTCCGCGAGGTTTACCGGAACTTCGGGCCCAAGCGGATCTGGCTGACGGAGTTCGCGTACAAGACGAACCCACCGGACAGGTTCAACGGGGTCTCACCCGCGCTCCAGGCGAGGTACAGCGCCGAGTCCGCGCGTCGGACCTATCTCGCCCCGCGCGTCGACATGCTGATCCATTTCCTGCTTCGGGACGAGCCGGTGGTCGGGCGCTGGGCGAGCGGCCTCTTCACCGTCACCGGCGTGGCGAAGCCGGCCTTCTATGCGTTCACGCTTCCCTTCGTCCAGGTGAA
This sequence comes from Actinomycetota bacterium, assembly GCA_046728975.1. Classification (GTDB taxonomy): domain Bacteria; phylum Actinomycetota; class Thermoleophilia; order Gaiellales; family Gaiellaceae; genus JBKPFU01. The sequence continues at coordinate 10,927 of JBKPFU010000023.1, forward strand.
GCGGCGCGGGACGCAGGTGTCAGTCTGGGGACAGGTGCGGCCTCGGACGGGCCCCCAGCAGTACACGATCGAGCGGTTCGCCGGCGGGATCTGGGTGCCTGTCGGGCCCTCGGCGCTGACGAACGAGCGCGGCTACTTCTGGCGGGTGCTTCGCGCGCGCCGCGGCATGCGTTTCCGCGTCTGGTCACCGCTGGACTCGCTGGCGAGCCCGCCGGTCGTCGTGCGCTAAGGCACCGCTTGCGGTGCCGCCTCCAGGACGTGCGGGCTTCGGCAGCGCGTCCGTCTGAAATGCCCGGTCGAGGCGACGCGAACTCGCCTTTTACGCATCTAGCGGTTAAGTGAGCGTGTACTCGGGGCCCGAGCCGCCCTCGGCCGGCGTGAGGCGGCCCCCCTTGGCCGTGATTGCCCCGCATTGAACGCAGTTCGACGGCGTCACCTCCACGCCGCCGTCTCGGGCTTCGTAGACCTGCGCGGGGCACAGCTGCTCCCACATCTTCGCGATGTCGGCCGGGACGTCTGTCTGGATCCGGATGTGGTTCGGCGCGTCGTCTCTCGTTTTGTTGCCTGAAAGGTAAACGGACGACAGCTTGTCGAACGTGAGCTTGCCGTCCGGCTTCGGATAACTGGCCGCGCGGTCGGTCGAGATCAGCTCCTGCTCGGCATCCGGCTCCGTCCTCGCGTTGCCAGGCGGGATCGCGCCTCGCGTCGCAGTCATCGCGCCGGCGAGAGCCGCTCCCATCCAGAACCCGCGGCCGAACGCCTGTCGCATGTTGCGGACGCGTCTCAGGTCTTCGTAGATGAAGCTCTGGCGGACCGCCTCGTCGTACGGAGCGAGCGCCTCGCGGCGCCCGACCGCCTCGCCGCGCTGGAGCGCGGCGAACGCGGCCTCGGCGGCGAGCATGCCCGACTCGATCGCGTAGTGGATGCCCTTCAGCGCCGGCACGTTGACGAGCCCCGCGCCGTCGCCGCAAAGGAGCAGGCCGGGCGCATGGAACCGCCTCGGCAGCGAAACGAACCCGCCCTCGGGGATCGTCTTGGCGCCCCAGGCGATCCGCTCGCCGCCCTCCAGGATCTTGCGCACGTGTGGGTGCGTCTTCAGCTCCTGCAGCAGGTCGTGCACGGAGAGCTCGGTGTCGCGGTAGTCGAGGCCGACGACCATGCCGATCGTGACCATGTCGTCACCCATCGGGTAGATGAACGAACCGCCGAACTCGCGGTAGCGAGGGCTTGCGCGAAGCGGCCACCCCATGGTGTGGATGACGCGCTCGAGAGGTTTTGCCACCCGCCAGACCTCTTTGACGCCGAGCGCCCACACCTGCGGGCTCTCGCCCTCCAGCCCGAAGTGCTGGATCGCCGCTCCCGTCAGGTGGCCCTGCGTCCCCTCGGCGAGGACGGTCACCTGCGCGACGACGTCGGAGCCGGGCTCGAAGTTCGGCAGCTCCTCGCCCGATCGGCCGCGGCCCTTGTCGCCGGTGCGGACTCCGCGGACGCGACCATGCTCGACGAGGAGTTTCACGGCAGCCGTCTCGGGCAGGATCATCGTGCCGCTCTCCTCGGCCTGCTCGGCGAGCCAGCGGCCGAGCTGCGACAGCGAGGCGACGAAGTTGCCGTGGTTCTTCATCGTCGGCGGCGTCGGCACGCGGATGGCGCGCCCCGGCGTCAGGAACAGCACCGACTCCTGCTCGACGTAGTTGTAGAACGGCATCTCGTCGGTGCGCTTGCGGCCCTTGAACAGCCGCCGGAGCGAGCGAGGATTGACGACCGCGCCGGAGAGCAGGTGCGCGCCCGGCGCCTTGCCCTTCTCGAGCACCGCGACCGGCACCTCACCGAGTCGCTTCGCGGCCGCAGGGGCGTCCGCCAGCAGCTGCCCGAAGCGGATCGCGCAGGCGAGGCCGGCCGGCCCGCCGCCGACGATCAGCAGGCCGACGTCGATCCGCTCGTCTTGGGGATCGGTCGGCTCCCCGATCGCGTCCGCGGGCTCGAACGGCGGTGGAAATTCAGCTGGTCGCGTCAAGCTGCCTTGCGCTGCCGGACGAGCTCGGTCAGCTTCGGAACGATCTCGTGCAGGTCGCCGACGACGCCGAGGTCGGCGTACTCGAAGATGGGCGCGTTCGGGTCCTTGTTGATCGCCACGATCACGCTCGCGCCCTGCATGCCGACCTTGTGCTGGATCGCGCCCGAGATCCCGCACGCGATGTAGAGGCGCGGCGACACAGTCTTGCCAGTCTGGCCGACCTGCGTCTCATAGGGGTACCAGCCGGCGTCGACGACCGCCCGCGTCGCCGCGACGGCTCCGCCGAGCGCCTTGGCGAGCTCCTCCACGAGCGAGAAGTTCTCAGGGCTGCCGAGCCCGCGCCCGCCGGCGACGATGACGTCAGCGTCCTCGATCGAAGGGCCCTCGCTTTCAGAGTGCGCCTGCTCCAGCATCGTCGCCTGGAGCGAGAAGTCCTCGAGCCCGGGCTCCACCCGCTCGACCTCGGCCTCGCCGCCGCCCGTCTCTGCGGGCTCGAACGTCCCTGTGCGGATCAGCGCGAGCCGCGGTTCGGAGGTCCAGCCGACGTCGACGTAGACGGAGTCCTGAAGGGCGGGGCGCTTGCCGACGAGCTGCGCGTCTTGCTCCACGAGGTCGACGAGGTCCCAGTTCAGCCCGGCATCGAGCCTTCCCGCGAGGCCCGCCGCGACGTCGGCCGTCAGAACCGTGGCCGGGAACACGACCGTGTCGATCCCCTTCTCCTGTATGACGCGCGCGAGAACATCCACCCGCGGCTGCGGAAGCGGCGCCTCGAGTCTCTCGTCGTCGGTGACGTAGACCCGCTTCGCGCCGTACCGGCCGGCCCCGGCCGCGAGCGGTTCGACGCCCGCCCCGACGAGGATCGCCGCGACGTCGTCGCCGAGCTGCGCGACCTTGGATAGGACACCGAGCGAGTCCTTCTGGAGCTGACCCTCGTGATGCTCGAGGTAGACGAGTGTCGGCATCAGATCGCCTTCTTCTCCTGGAGGAACGCGAGGATCTTGTCGGCGGCGGTTCCGTCGTCCTCGATCTTGACCGAGTCGCCTCGAGCAGGCGGATCGTTCAAGGCGAGCACCTCGGTCTTCGACCCGGCCCAGCCAACGAGGTCGGTCGAGAGACCGAGCTCGCCCAGGGAGAGCGTCTCCTGCGGCTTCTTCTTTGCGCCCATGATCCCCTTCAGCGATGGATAGCGCGGCTCGTTGATCGCGTCGGAGACGGCGACGACCGCGGGCAGCGGCGCCTCGATCTTGTCGTACCCGTACTCCGTCTGCCGCTTCCCGGTCAGCTTTTGGCCGTCGACCTCGAGCTCAGCCACCTGGGAGACGAGCGGCCGGCGGAGCCGCTCGGCCACGGCCGCCGATAAGACCGCGCCGTCAGAGTCGTTGCCCTGCTGACCAAACAGGATCAGGTCGGCCTGCTCGCGCTCCAGGGCCTTCGTGAGCGCACGGCTCGTCGCGACGAGATCCGAACCGGCGGCGGCTTCGTCGGCGATCAGAACTGCCCGGTCGGCACCCATCGCGAGCGCTTTCCGAAGCGCGTCGATCCCCCGCTCGGGCGCCATCGCCAGGACGACGACCTCGCCGTCTCCGCCGCTCTCATTCAGCTTCAGCGCCTCCTCGACCGCGTGGACGTCGAAGGGGTTGAGGGTTGGCTCGCCGGAGCGATCCAGCCGCTTCGATTCGGGGTCGATCCTCTTCGGTGCGTTCGCTTCGGGGACGACTTTCGCGCAGACGGCGATCTTCATCGGCAGAGGACTCTAACGACGGTGGTCGTAACCGACCTTTGCTAGGGTGCGCCCCTTCGAGCGCCGAACCGGACGCTGCTGGCCCCCATGAGACGCCCCCGGACGACAGCCCGAAGCCTTTTCTTGCTGCTTCTCCTTCTCGGACTCCTGGCCGCGACCGCCGCAGCGTCCGCGCGGAAGCCGCCGCGGCTGATCTTCCCCGTGCTCGGGCGCGCGGCCTTCGTCGACGACTTCGGCGATCCGCGGCCGCAGGGCCCGCACCAGGGGATCGACATCGTCGCGCCGCGGAAGGCGATCGCGCTCGCAGCCGAGGCAGGCAAGGTCAAGTTCTGGAGCGG
>JBKPFU010000024.1:0-3896 GCA_046728975.1 Actinomycetota bacterium
TGCGCCGCTGCCCCCCGAGCCGAAGGTCCTCGTCCGCGTGTTCGAGCACCTCGTCCACCACGGCCTCGGGGACGAAGCGCGCGAACACGTCGCGGACCCGCCGGTGGCGCTCCTCCAGGTACCTGCGCTCGACGTCGCGCAGCCGCTTCTTCGTCAAGCCGCCGTTGATGCGTGCCCGGAGCAGCACCGGGTCGAAGGGCTTGGGGAGGTAATCCTCGGCCCCCAGCTCGATGCTGCGCACGACGCTTTCGATGTCCTCGAGCGCCGAGATCATGATCACCGACGTGTCCCTTAGTCGGTCGTCGGCCTGGATCAGCTCGAGCAGCTCGAACCCATCCATCCCCGGCATGAGGATGTCAAGTAGCACGACGTCGAACGCTTCCCTGTTTAGTAGCTGCAGGGCGGTACGTCCGTCGGGAGCGACCCGCACGGAATGACCCTCGCGCTCCAGGCTTCGCTGAAGAGCTGTGCGATTCACGGCGTCGTCATCGACGACCAGGACCGAAGCTTCCGTAGGGCTCATTCGACGGTTCGCAGAGCCCGCTCGACGCGAGCGTACTCGGCCTCGATCTCCCTGATGCGCTCAGCGGCTCCATTCAGGGCGCCGCCGCGCGCTAGCTCCTCGAGCTCCTCAGACAGGCGCCCCAGCTCTTCGGCGCCGAGCGTCCGCGCATTGGACTTCAGCGTGTGCGCGGCCCGGCGGACCTCCTCCGGTCCCTCCGCGCTGAGGCCGGCGACGAGCTTTGGCGCCTCCCGGAGGAAGGTCTCGATCAGCTCGTCGACGACCGCCTCATCGTCGAACTGGGCGCGAAGCTGGTCGAGCGTCACCGGCTGGAGCGCCGAGGCGCCCCGCGCCGCCGTCTCCGAGGGTTCCGCGCGCTCGAGCGCCTTCGCGAGCTGGTCGATCCGGATCGGCTTGGCGAGATACTCGTCCATCCCCGCCGCGAGACAAGCGTCGCGATCCTCCTGCAGGGCGTTTGCCGTCATCGCCACGATGCATGGTCCGCCCTGTGGGCGGCGGCGTCGGATGCGCCGGGTGGCCTCGAGGCCGTCGAGTTCGGGCATCTGCACGTCCATAAGCACCACGTCGTAGTCCTCGCGGTCGAGCGCCCTCACTGCGTCGGCTCCGGTCTCCACCACCTCGGCCTCATAGCCGAGCTTCGCGAGCAGCCCCAACGCGAGCTTCTGGTTCAGGACGTTGTCCTCGGCGATCAGGATCCGCAGCGCGCGGGGGGGAGCGGGGGGCGGAGCCTGGAACTCAGTCGACGGCGGCGCCGCCTCCTCGCTGACGCGCTCCGCCAGGATGCGGACGAGCGCGTTGTACAGCTGAGAGGCCTTTACCGGCTTCGTGAGCGAGGCGGCGAACTCGCTCGCGCCGCGACCCCGCTCCTTGCGCCCGAGGGAGCTCAGGAGCACGAGCGGCAGCGTCCGGCCCGCCGGCTGCTCCCGAATTACCTGGGCGAGGCCCAAGCCGTCCATCTCCGGCATCTGCATGTCGAGCAACGCCACGTCGAAGGCCTCAGCCCGCTGCAGCCATTCCAGCGCCTCTGTGGGTCTGCCCGTCGCCCGGGCGAGCATCCCCCACGACTCTGCCTGCTTGACCAGGATCGCGCGGTTCGTCGCGTTGTCGTCCACAACCAGCAGCCGCCGGCCGTGGAGCTGCCGCTGGTCGCCCCCCGTATGGGGCGGCGCGGCGACCTGAGCCTCGTCGGCCTCAAAGACGAAGTGGAAGGTAGATCCCTCGCCAAGCTTGCTCTCCGCCCACATTCTTCCGCCCATGAGCTCGCTCAGGCGCCTGCTGATGGCCAGCCCCAAGCCGGTCCCCCCGAAGCGGCGAGTCGTGGAGGTGTCGACCTGGCTGAACGACTGGAACAGCTCCCCCATCCGATCCGCCGGGATCCCGATGCCGGTGTCGCGAACCGTCACATACAGCTGGCGGCTCCAGGGCTCCGAGATGCGCGCGACCGAGACCACCACCTCACCCTCGTCCGTGAACTTCACGGCGTTGTTCAGCAGGTTGATCAGCACCTGGCGCACGCGCGCCTCGTCGCCGATGAGCTCCGGCGGGACGTCCGACTCGATTAGGCAGGCGAGCTCGAGGTCCTTCTCCGCGGCCCTGGCAGCGACGACGTCGAGCGCGGACTCGAGGCAGTCGCGCAGGTCGAACGGGCGGCGCTCGAGCTCAAGCCTGCCCGACTCGATCTTCGAGAAGTCGAGCACGTCGTCGATCACTCGGAGCAGCCCGTCGCCGCTGGCTTGGATCACGTCGGCGAAGCCGCGCTGCTCTTCGTCGAGGTGGGTTGCGAGCAGCAGCTCCGTCATCCCGATCACCGCGTTCATGGGCGTACGGATCTCGTGGCTCATGGCCGCCAGGAATGCGCTCTTCGCCTGCGTGGCGGCCTCGGCCTCCTCTCGCGCCGTCTGCAGCTCGCCGATGTCGTGGTAGATGGCGTACGAGCCGATCGGCTCGCCCCCCACCACAAGCGGCACCATCAGCACCTCCACATCCACGAGCGAGCCGTCCTTGCGGCTGCGGCGGGTGATCGCCTGCGCCGAGCCCTTCACGAAGGCGGCCTCGCTGAGCGCCGTCCCCTCCTCGTGCTGCTCCGCCGTTCCCAGTACCAGTTCCTCGAGTCTGCGCCCGACCGCCTCCGCCTCGGTCCAGCCGAAGAGTCGCTCGGCGGCCGGATTCCACCCCGTGACCTGCTCGTCGAGGTCCATCGTGACGACCGCCGTCGGGCTGATCCGGACCAGCGACTCGAAGTACTGCTTCTGGCGTCGCAGCTCGTCCTCGCTCTCACGCAGGGCCTCCTCAGCGAGCCGGCGCTCGGTGACGTCCATCATGAAGCCGAGGACGTAGAGGGGGGTGCCGTTATCGTCCCTGATCACCTCAGCCTCGTCTCGAATCCACACGGTGCGCCCGTTCTTGGCGATCAGGCGGTACTCGAACGCCCAGTGCGATTGCCCGGTCGCAAACACCCGCTCGTGGTCGGCCAGCACTCGCTTCCGATCCTCGGGATGAAGCGCGTTGGGGAACGTCCCGGGGATGAGCCAGTCGTCCGCGGGGTATCCCGACACCTTCTCGATCTGCGGGCTCATGTACCGCGATGGAGCCTCGGGCGTGGGCTCGTCGATGTAGAGCGCGAGCGGCAGCGCCTCTACCAGATCGCGGTAGCGCTGTTCCGCCGCGCGCAGCGCCTGCTCCAGCTCCTTCCGCTCGGTGATGTCGAGGAGGAAGCCATGGTGGTAGGCGGGGCGACCCGTCTCCTCGTCGGCCACCACAGTTGCCTGGTCGAGGAACCACCGCACCTGCCCGTCCTTGGCGATCATCCGGTACTCGGTGCGGAACTCCTGGCCCGTCTCGCGGCAGCGCATGTGCTCGGCGAGGACCCGCTCGCGGTCGTCCGGGTGGACCACCTTGAGGAAGAAGCCCTCGTCGGACGTCCACTCCTTGACCGAATAGCCCAGCATCGACTCGAGCTGCGGGCTGGTGTAGACGTTCGAGCGCAGATCATCGAGCCGGTCGATGTAGACCGCCAGCGGAAGGCGCTCGATCAGGTCCTGATACCGATGCTCGGCTCGTTGCCACTCTTCCTCGGCGCGCTTCCGCTCACTGATGTCGTGGTAGATCACCAGGTGCCCGACGAGCTTGCCGTCGGTGCGCACCGGCGCTCCCACCACCTCCACGTCCACGAGCGAACCATCCTTCCGCGTCCGCCGCGTGACGCCGCTGATCCGACCCTCCCTCGCCGCCTGCTCGTCGTAGTGCGCAGCCTCCGCGCGGAGCTTCGCAGTGCGCGCGACCAGATCGTCCAGCTTGTGGCCAACCGCCTCCTGACGCGAGTAGCCGAACAGGTTTTCGGCGGCAGGGTTCCAGGAAGTCACGATGGCATCGG
>JBKPFU010000025.1:0-5988 GCA_046728975.1 Actinomycetota bacterium
TCGGCCCTCTACCTGGGACGCGGGCGGCATGGATCCGGCCTTGGGTGCGACGACACCAGGGGCCCGTCCTACAGCGTGACTCCCACGCCTATGCTCGTCCCGACCCTCCCGAAGGAGACGTCACAGCGCTGGCTCACGTACAAGGGGCGCTGGGGTCAGAAGGCGAGAGGCTTCTCCAACGGCGTTGGTGGCCCGAACATGAAGCTGCAGTGGCGCCACCCGTTCACGTGGATGGAGGAGCTGCGCCATTCGTCCCCCAAGATGCCGGTCTCCGAGGCCGCGGGGGTGACGGTGACGAACTTCTTCTGCGGGGCCATCATAGTCGTCGCCGACGTCGGAAACTTCGTCGGCAACCGGAACTGGCTCGTCCTACTCATCCTGCTGGGCGCGACCGCGATCACGCTCGTCCCGGTGAGGAGGACGAGGTGGCGCCCTGCCCGCCCCGAGCCGTTGCGGCAGAAGCGAGCCGGGGGCCAGGTGCTGCGGGTGGCAGGAGTCCTGTACGCCCGCTACGCGCTGACGCTGTTATCGATCGCCGCAGCGGTCGTGCTGATCGCGGGCGGCGTCACCCGTCTGTTACAGGTGATTGCCAACCACACGGGCGGCCACTTCACGATCGACCTCGCGTCCCCTGGCATCGACAGCCTCTCGACATTCATCGTCTTCGCCCCGGCATACCCGATCTTCCTCTTCCTCATCGGCGCTCCGGTCGTCGCAGTACTACGGCGCATCGACGCAACCGAGTCCGTCACTCCTTGGGCAGCCCTACGCGAAGTCGTCCCGCGCATGCCGAGTCTTCTCTGCCCTTCTTCCTGGCGTCCCTCGTGGTCGGCGCGCTCCATGCAACCGTGATCGGGATCCCCTTCGCGATTCTGAAGGGCGTGGACTGGACCTTCGCGGGGCAGGAGATCGTGTTCGAGAAGCGCAAGGCGCGTGAGGCTCTCAGCATGAGCACGAAGCGCGTCCGCGGACGGTGGTGGGGTGTCGCGGGGGTCGACCTCGCCATCTTCCTCGTCGGGGCGGTGCTGGGGCCGCTGGTCGGGGCGCTGCTGATCATCTTCACGGACGCGCCGCTCTGGACGGTCAATCTCACGGGCTTGGTGATCTTCGGGCTCGCCCTGCCGTACATGACCACTACGTTGACGCTGATGTACATCGACCCGCGAGAGCAGCGAGAGGGGCTGTTGGGCGCGTGGCGCCGCCGGTTCCGTGCGTGGCGCGCTGGAGGCGCCGTTCCTGCGAGGGCGGCGCGGTGAACGTCTTCCGCCTCGTCCCCGGCTACACGCACGCGATCTACGACCCAGGTAAAGAGCCGATCTTCCTGCTGTTCGTTGCGTTCCTCCTCACCTTCCTCTTCACGCGCCTGTACACGCGCATCGCCCGCCGGCGCGGCTGGGGAAGCGCGTCGGCGGGGGGCGTGCACATTCACCACATGGTTCCGGGCGTGATCCTGATGTCGGTAGCCGGGATCTTCTCCTTCTCCGCGCTTAGCGACTCCAACGCCGCCTGGAGCGTCCTGGCACTCCTGTTTGGCGTCGGAGTCGCGCTCACGCTCGACGAGTTCGCGATGATCTTCTACGTCCGCGACGTGTACTGGACGGACGAAGGCCGTACCTCGGTGGACGCGATGCTGATGGGGCTCGCTCTGCTGGGCCTGCTGCTCGTCGGATTTACCCCGTTCAACGCGAACGAGAACGACAACGGCGGCGCCGGCCTTGCCGCCCTCGCTGCCCTGACCGCGTTCAACGGGTTCTTCGCGGTGATCGTGTTCCTCAAGAAGAAACCCTTCCTCGGCACGATCGCGATCTTCGTCGTGCTCGTCGGAATCGTCTCGAGCATCCGGCTCGCGAAGCCCGGCTCGCCGTGGGCCCACTGGTTCTACGACCCTGAGCGAAGGAGCAAGCGGAGGCGGGCGACGCGCGAGCGAAAGCTCCAGCGCTCGATCGAGCGCTTCGAGCGCGGCCGGCTCGGCCGCTTCGAGCGATGGTTCTCCGATCTGATCGCCGGCGCCCCGACCCTGCCGACGTCCCTCGAGGCGAGGGGCGAGCGTGAGCCGTAGAGAGGGGGCGGAACAGCGAGTAAGCGCCGCGCTAAGAGGGTTTGAGCGGACTTGAGCGGAGAACCGCTACTGCAGGGACGCCTGGAATCGGCGTAACCACGCGGGATTCCACCTGTTGAACGCAGCAGGGGCGGTGAGCTACGTCGGCAGAGCGCCTAGATTAGCCGCTTGCTCCGCAAAGCGCGGCTACGCGGACCGCCGCCGGGGTAAGAGCGCGGCATGCGCTTCTACCCAGACATTCCGCACCGACGTGCGAACCGAGCCGTCGCCGACTTTCTGATCGTCGTCGTCATCATCGTGCTCGCGCTGATCGGCCTCAAAGTGCGCGATTCGGTCAACCGGCTCGTCGTCGTCCCCGAGGGCGTGCGCGAAACGGGCAGCGCCGTGCAGTCCGGCTTCAAGGACGCAGCCGACGCGGTCGACGGCGTCCCGCTCGTCGGCGGCGACCTCGCGGACGCGCTCGAGGGAGCGGGCGAGGGCTCCGGCGGAGAAGTCGAGGACCTCGGCCAGAGCGGCGTCGACCGGACGCACCAGCTCGCCGACCTGCTCGGGCTGATCGTGTTCGTACTCCCCGCGGCCGGCGTCCTGAGCCTCTACCTGCCCGGGAGAATCGCGCAGGTGCGACGGCTTAGGACGGCGTCGCAGGTGCTCGACGAGCGCGATGATCCCGAGCGCCGCCGGCTGATCGCGATGCGCGCCGCGTTCGGGCTCCCGTACGAGACGCTACTTCGCCACACGTCAGATCCGATCGGCGACCTCGCGAATGAGCGGTACGAGCCGCTTGTCGAAGCAGTGCTCGAGGACTCGGGGCTGCGGCCTTAGGGAGGCCGGAGGCTGCGGCCGGGTCGCACCCGGCGTGCGGACGGGCGGTCGAGTACCGGCCGCAGTCCCGACATGCAAATCGTGTCCGACGACGGTGCCGCCGGGCATCCCTCAAACGGGGGTACCGGCCGGAGCCAGTGCGCGCCGCAGCTGGATGAACAGCGCCTCCAGCGCCAGCGGTGGGTTCACGTTGAACTCCTCGAACGTGCGCCACGATTCGCGGACGAGCTCCGCCGCCCGGGCGGCGCCCTCCAACCGTTCGATCGAGGCGTCCTCGGCAAGCTCCCCCGCCCGGTCGAAGTGCGCGATTGAGCCGTCCGCTCCCGCCGCGACGGCAACGAGGTCCCGATACCAGGCCGACAGCTCCTCCAGCGAGGCGAGAATCTCCTCGCGCTCGGCCCCGCGGGCGGCGCGCCGCACGCGCTGCTCGGCCTCCCGCTCGGGGAGCTCGAGCTCCGCGAGCTCGACCTCGGCCTGCTCCTTAGCTTCACGCGCGCGCGCGCGCGAAGCATCGATGACGGCGCCGGCCGCCTTCGAAGGATCGAAGTCCGGATCCCGATACACGCGCCGCGCGACGTCGAGCAGGGCCTCGCGCCTCGCCGCTGCCGCGTCGTCGAGAAGCCTCTCGGCGCGATCGAGCCGCCCTGCCGCGACCCGGGCAATCGCCGTCGCCCGCTCGGGCTCGAGGTCGGGGGCGCGCGCCGCGATCGCCTCGCGCACCGCCCGCTCGCTCAGCCGCCGGAACGGCACGAGCTGACACCGGGAGCGGATCGTCTCGGGCAGCGGGCCGAGCTCGTCCGCGACGAGCACGAGGACGGCGTAGCCCGGCGGCTCCTCCAGGTCCTTGAGCAGGGCGTCGGCGGCCTCCTCGTTCATCAGGTGCGCCGAGAAGATCAGGTAGACGCGGCGGTCCGCTTCGAACGGGCGCATGTGGAGGTCGCGCCGGAGCGTGCGGATCGCGTCGATCCGGATCTGGTCGCCCAATGGCTCGAGCACGTACAGGTCGGGATGCGAGCGCCGCTCGACGCGCGGCTCGTCGCCCAGGAGCTCGGCCGCAAAGGCAAGCGCGGCCTGCCGTTTCCCGACCCCGGCGGGCCCGTGGAACAGGTACGCGTGGGCCGGTCCTTCGGCGAGCGCGGCAGAGAGCAGCCGCTTCGCCTCAGGCTGCTCGGAGACTTTCTCGAAGCCGCTCATAGATCTCTTTCGCAATCTCGGCCGGCGGGCGGGTTCCGTCCACGGCCTCGATGCGTTGCGGAAAGGTCGCCGCGAGCTCGCGATAGGCGTGGTCGACACGTGCGCGGAAGTGGGCATTCTCGCGCTCGATCCGGTCGGTGTTCTTGCCCACGCGCCTCACCGACTCGTCGGGATCGACGAGCAGCAGGAACGTCTTGTCCGGCAGGTGCCCGCGGATCGCCTTCAGGTTGAGCTCGAGCACCTCGCTGACGCCGAGGTCGCGCGCGATTCCCTGGTAGGCGAGCGAGGAGTCGAGATAGCGGTCGCAGACGACGTGCGCTCCGCGCTCGAGCGCCGGCTGGATCACCTCCTCCACCAGCTCCGCCCGCGCGGCTGCGAACAGCGCCGCCTCTGCCCATGAGGAAACGTCGGCGCCGCCGAGCAAGAGCTCGCGGATCCCCTCGCCGAGCTCGGTGCCGCCCGGCTCACGGGTGACGATGACGTCGAGCCCGTCCCTCTGCAGCGCCTGGCCGAGCAGCTTCGCTTGGGTCGTCTTACCCGAGCCGTCGATCCCCTCGAATGTGATGAACAAAGCCACGGCCTAGGATATGAACCCTTGCGGGCGATCGTGACAGGGGGTGCGGGCTTCATCGGCTCGCACGTGGTCGACGCGCTCATCGCCCGTGGCGACGAGGTGCTGGTCGTGGACAACCTGTCGACCGGCAAGCCCGAGAACGTGGCGGAGAGCGCGCGGCTCGAGGTCGCCGACATCCGCGAGTCGCTTGGAGTGGTCTTCGACGAGGCGCAGCCCGAGGTCTGCTTCCACCTCGCCGCGCAAGCCGATGTCGTCACATCGGTGGAGCGGCCCGACTACGACGCGGAGGTGAACGTGCTCGGGACTGTGCGCGTGGTGGAAGCGGCACGTCGCCACGACACCTCCGTCGTCTTCAGCTCGACCGGTGGAGCCATCTACGGCGAGTGCGAGCGCCCGGCGAAGGAGGACGACGAGCTCCGGCCGCTCTCGCCTTACGGCACCGCGAAGTTGGCCGGCGAGGCCTACCTGGCGACGTGGGCGCGGCTGTACGGAATGCGGAACGTGTCGTTACGCCTCGGCAACGTCTACGGCCCGAGGCAGCTGCCGAGCCTCGAGGGAGGCGTCATCGCGATCTTCCTCAACCGGCTCAACGCCGGCGAGCCAACGCAGATCTTCGGCGACGGCCGCCAGACGCGCGACTTCGTCTACGCCGGGGACGTCGCCGCCGCGATGCTCGCCGCGGCCGGCAGGCAAGGCGTGTTCAACGTCGGCACCGGCGTCGAGACCTCCGTCGTCGACTTGCACGCGCTCGCGGCCCGCGTCGCCGGCCTGGACGCCGAGCCCGCGTTCGCTCCGCCGCGGCCGGGCGAGCTCCAGCGCAGCTTCGTCGATCCAAGCTTGGCCGAACGCGAATTCGGCTGGCGCGCACAGCACTCGCTCGAGGAGGGGCTCAGGCTAACGTGGGACTCCGTCGCCCGCGCGGCGGCTTGACGCACCGGCGCACGGGCCTCGGGCTCGCGGCTCTCGCCGCGATCGCGTTCTGCGCGTACCTGCCGTCCCTCTGGTCTGGCTTCGTCGCCGACGACTTCGACCTGCTGGAGCTGGACAAGCGCTTCAAGGGCGTCGACTGGGCGTTCTCGACGAACACCTTCGGCGAGGCCGGCGGGGGCTTCTTCTACCGGCCGCTGTGGGTGAGCTGGAACGCGCTGCTGCACGACGTCTTCGGAGACAGCGCGGTCGCACTCCACGCCGTGAATCTGCTCCTGTTCGCGATCGTCGCGCTCGAGGTCTGGCTGCTCGCCCGCCTACTCGCCGACCCGCGAATCGCCTGGATCGCCGCGATCGTGTTCGCCGTCTATCCACGCCACGGCGAGACCGTGGCCTGGATCACCGGCAGCAC
>JBKPFU010000026.1:0-5858 GCA_046728975.1 Actinomycetota bacterium
CGCTCGCGCGCGTCCTCCTGGAAGTCGTCGACGAGCGTCTGCGCGTCGAGCTGCGCGAAATCCTCGCGGATCTCCTCCGCCGTCGTCTCGCTGCCGTACAGGAGGAACATCGCCTTGACGAGGCCGTCGAGATCCCACTCCTCCTCGAACTCGCTCCCCGTGTACTGGCGGGCCGTCCGCTCGACCACGTCGTCGATCCAGGACTTGACCTCCTCGGACAGGTCCTGGCCCTCGAGCACCCGCCGGCGCTGCTCGTAGATCACGGTGCGCTGCTTGTTCAGAACGTCGTCGTACTTGAGGACGTTCTTGCGCATGACGAAGTTCTGCTCCTCGACCTTCTTCTGCGCGTTCTCGATCTGGTTCGAGAGAATCTTCGCCTCCATGGGCTGGTCCTCAGGCACCTTGAAGCGCTCCATGATGTTGTAGATCCGGTCGCCCGCGAACAGGCGCACGAGGTCGTCCTGGCCCGAGAGGTAGAAGCGCGACTCGCCGGGGTCACCCTGGCGGCCTGAGCGGCCGCGAAGCTGGTTGTCGATCCGGCGCGCCTCGTGCCGCTCGGTGCCGAGCACGTAGAGGCCGCCTGCCTCGACGACGCCGTCGCCGAGCTTGATGTCGACGCCACGGCCGGCCATGTTCGTCGCGATCGTGACGGCGCCGGGCTGGCCCGCGTCCTTGATGATCTCGCCCTCGCGCTCGTGCTCCTTCGCGTTCAGCACGTTGTGCGGGATCCCGCGGCGCTGAAGCATCTGCGAGAGGTACTCCGAGGTCTCGACGGCGATCGTGCCGACCAGCACCGGCTGGCCTGCCTCGTGGCGGTCGGTGATGTCGTCGATCACGGCATTGAACTTCGCGTCCTTCGTCTTGAAGATGTAGTCGTTGTTGTCGTCGCGGTTGACCGGCTCGTTGGTGGGGATCTCGACGACGTGCAGGCCGTAGATCTCCACGAACTCCTTCTCCTCGGTCTTCGCGGTACCGGTCATGCCGGCCAGCTTCTCGTAGAGGCGGAAGTAGTTCTGGAGAGTGATCGTCGCGAGCGTGACGTGCTCCTCCTGGATCTTTACCCCCTCCTTCGCCTCGACCGCCTGGTGGAGACCCTCTGACCAGCGGCGGCCTTCCATGATCCGGCCCGTGAACTCATCGACGATCTTCACCTCGCCGTCCTGGATCACGTAGTCGCGGTCGCGGTGGTAGAGCGACTGCGCCTTCAGCGCCTGGATCAGGTGGTTGACGAGCTGGACGTTCCGTGGGTCGTAGAGGTTGTCGATCCGCAGAGCGCGCTCGAACTTCTCGATCCCGTCCTCGGTCGGAGAGACGGTCTTGTGCTTCTCGTCGTACTCGAAATCCGCCCCCGGCGCAGGGCCTTTGCGGAGCGGGTCGCTCGGCACGGAGCTCAGCTGCTTCGCGACGCGCGCGAACTGGTAGTAGATCTCGGAGGAGGTTTCCGGTTCGCCGGAGATGATCAGCGGCGTCCGCGCCTCGTCGATCAGGATCGAGTCGACCTCGTCCACGATCGCGTATTGGTGGCCGCGCTGGACGACCCCTTCGAGCGAGACGGCCATGTTGTCGCGCAGGTAGTCGAAGCCGAACTCGGAGTTCGTGCCGTAGGTGATGTCGGCCTCGTAGGCGCGGCGCCGCTCGTCGAAGGGCATCATGTTCTCGATATAGGCGGCGCGCATGCCGAGCTTTTCGTATACCGGGCCCATCCATTCGGTGTCGCGCTTCGCGAGGTAGTCGTTGACCGTCACCAGGTGGACGCCGCTTCCCGTCAGCGCGTTGAGATAGAGCGGCTGCGTCGCGACGAGCGTCTTACCTTCACCTGTTTTCATCTCAGCGATGTCGCCCTCGTGGAGGACGATTCCGCCCATTGCCTGGACGTCGAAGATGTTCTGGCCAAGAGCGCGCTTGCCCGCCTCGCGGACAGCGGCGTACGCCTCGAACAGGATGTCCTCGAGCGACTCGCCGTTCTCGAGCCGCTGCTTGAACTCCGCAGTCTTCGCCTCGAGCTCGGCGTCGGAGAGCTTCTCGTAGTCGGGCTCGAGCGAGCGGATGTAGTCGGCCTGCCCGCGCAGGCGCTTCAGCCGCCGGCCTTCGCCGACGCGGAGGACTTTCTCGAAGCTGCCGAGGTTTTGCGACATGAACGTCCTAGGGTAGCGGCTTAGAGAGGCGCGACCCTGACCTCGAATAATCGGTCGTCGAGGCGCTCGGCATGAATGACGAAGGCGTCGTGCCGTTCGTGCCCGAGGCGCTCCAGATGCGGGATGGAGCCGAAGATCTGGACGCCGTCAACCACGACCGTGTGGTTCTCGCCCTGGACGGCGATGTCGATCTCATCACCCTCCACGTCCTCGGGGACCTCGACAACCTCCGTCCGCCGCGCCGCCACGGCCCAGACGTCGCCTTCGCGACGAATCCCCTCGGCTCGATATGGCGCCTCGAGTGACTGCTCGACCGCCTCGGCCAGCGGCTCGAGAGCACCCTCGGGCACGTCCTCGTCCACGACCAACGTGCCGTCCTCGAGCGCGACGAAGCGCACGTCGTCCCCTCTCAGGTGCGGCGCCTCGGCGCTTGCGACCGCGTCCCAGCGCCGCGGCCGAGGCACACCGTGGATCCCGGCTGCGCCCCAATGCGGGCCCGGGTCGACCGGGTCAGGGTCGAGCGCGTCCGCCTCCAGCCCTCCCTGCTGCGCCAGCCGCTCGTGCAGCGGCTTGCGCTTGAAGAGACCCATGGCTATTCCGGCTCGATCAGTCCGTACGAGCCGTCGCGACGGCGGTAGACGACGTTGATCTGCTCCGTTTCCGCGTTTCGGAAGACAAAGAAATCGTGGCCGATCAACTCGAGCTGCAGTACTGCCTCCTCAGGCGTCATGGGCTTGACGCCGAACTGCTTCGTTTTCACGATCCGCGGCTCTTCCTGGTTCGGAACGACGGGGATCGACTCCCCGGCCGCCCCGTTCCCGCGTTGGCGCCGCCGCCGCTTCTCCTTGTAGCGCGTCACCTGCCGTTCGAGCTTGTCGACCAGCTGGTCGATCGAAGCCTTCATGTCTGACGAGCTCTCGCGGGCTCGGATCACCGGGCCCTTTGTCCAGACGGTCGCCTCGGCGATGTGATTCCCCTTGATCGAAGGGTTCCGCTCGACCACGAGCTCGAGCTCGATCCGGGGATCCGGCAGCTGCCGCTCCAGCTTCCCGAGCTTCTGCTGGGCGTAGGCACGGATCTGCTCGCTGATCTCGAGACCGCGCCCCTTCACCTGCAGCTGCATCGGTCCCAATCTAACGGACGGCCCGAGCGAAAGCCACGACCTCGACCCGGCCGGCTCCGCCCGTTCGCAGCGCCGACGCCGCTGCCGCGGCCGTCGCGCCGCTCGTATAGATGTCGTCGACGACGGCCACCCGCTTCGGCACGTCGGCGGCCGCCCGGAAGGCACCTTTCACGTTTCGGCGCCGATCGCCGAGCGGCAGCCCACGCTGCCGGCGGATCGGGCGCGTGCGCTCTAGCAGCGCCAGGCGGGGAATCTCCCACCTCTCCGCGAGCTCGCGGGCCAGCGCCGCGGCCGGATGATGGCCGCGCTTGAGAAGCCGGTCGCGATCGGGTGGGACGAACGTCACGGCGTCGGCTTTGGGGCAAGGAACCACCTCGACCACGAGGCTCGCGGCGAGCGCCGCGAGCCTGCGCAGCCCCCGCTCCTTCCAGGCCCAGGCGAACGCGGTCGCCCCGCGGTCGTACTCGATCGCCGCGCGTGCTCGAACGAACGAGAGCCGGCGGCCGGCGCATTCGCGGCAGCGGGCGACGGGCCACGCCGTCGGCGCGCCGCAGCAGTCGCAGAGCGGCGAGCGCAGACGAACAAAGGCGCCGATGCAGCCGGCGCAAAGCTGCTCGCCGGGCTCGGAGCAGACCACGCAGCGCTGCGGCAGCAGCAGGTCGAGCATGCGCCGAGGTTAGGTGCCGACGCGCTACGCGTTTGCGTCGAATTCGCGCCGAGCCTGTTCCAGCGTCTCGGGCGAGCCGATGTCGAACCACGTGCCCGGAATGCGCCACCCGTAGAAGGGGGTCCGCGTGTGCATCCACTGCACGAGCCGCCCGGGCTGGTCTCGCTCGTTGCCCTCGGCCATGTACCGATAGATGAGCGGCAGGACGTGGCGCGGGTAGAAGTAAAGGGCCACGCCGTTGAGCGTCGACCGGGGCCGTTCCGGCTTCTCCTCGAAGGCGATGACTCGCGCGTCATCGTCGAGGACGACGGAGCTGTAGCGCTTAATCGCGTCCGGATCGCCGACGTCGTAGACGGCGATCAGCGGCGCCTGCCGCTCTCGCGCCGCCTCCCCGAAGCCGCCGAGGCTTTCGCCGAATAGCGAATCGCCCGCCGCAACGAGGATGTCGTCGTCGAGCCCCCGCTCGAGCAGTAGGTGCAGATCGCCGATCGCGCCGAGCTTGGTCTCGTCCGAGGTGGTGCCGTCGTCGACGACCTCGAGGCGCGGTTTTCCCGCTGCCCACTCGCGGAACTGCGGCGCGAACTTCGCGTTCGTCACGACATATGTGCGCTCGAGGCCGATCGGCTCCAGCCGCTCCAGCAGGTGATCGATTATTGGGCGCCCCCCGACCTCCAGGAGCGGCTTCGGCGTGTCGAGCGTGAGCGGGTAGAGCCGAGTGGCGTAGCCCGCCGCGAGAACGATCCCTTTTATGTCCCTTCGTCCCAGGAGGCGAGGTACTTGGCCTGCTCCTCGCTAAGGGTGTCGATCGAGATGCCCATCGTCTCGAGCTTCAGGCGGGCGATCATCTCATCGATCTCCGCAGGGACCGGGTACACGCGCCGCTCCAGGTCGGCCGCGTTGTCGACAACGTACTCGCAGGAGAGGGCCTGGTTCGCGAAGGACATGTCCATCACTGCCGCCGGATGCCCCTCCGCGGCAGCGAGATTGACCAGGCGCCCGTCGGCGATGAGATACAGCCGCCGCCCGTCATCGAGCTCGAACTCCTCGACGAGCTCGCGCGCGGTCCGTGACTCGGCGGCCAGCGACCGCAGCGCCGGGATCTCGATCTCGACGTTGAAGTGGCCGGTGTTCGCGAGGATCGCGCCGTCCTTCATCCGCTCCATGTGCTCGCGGCGGATGACGGACTTGTCACCCGTCGCCGTGACGAAGATGTCGCCGACCTCGGCCGCGCGCGCCATCGGCATCACCTGGAAGCCGTCCATCGCGGCCTCGAGCGCGCGTTCGGGGCTGACCTCCGTGATGATCACGTGCGCACCCAGACCCTTCGCGCGCGAAGCGACGCCGCGGCCGCACCAGCCGTATCCCGCCACGACGAAGGTCGAGCCGGCCAGGAGCTTGTTCGTCGCGCGGATGATCCCGTCGATCGTCGACTGGCCCGTCCCGTAGCGGTTGTCGAACAGGTGCTTCGTCCGGGCGTCGTTGACCGCGATCACGGGGAACCCGAGCTTGCCGTCCCGCTCGAGCGCCTTGAGGCGGATCACGCCGGTCGTCGTCTCCTCCATCCCGCCGAGGATGTCGCCGAGCTGCTCGCGGCGGTGGGAGTGCAGAACGCCGATCACGTCGGCGCCGTCGTCCATCGTCAGCTGCGGCTTGTGGTCGACGGCCGCCTCGATGTGCTGGTAGTAGGTGTCGTTGTCCTCGCCCTTGATCGCGAAGACCGAGACCTCGAACTCCTCCACGAGAGCGGCCGCGACCTCGTCCTGCGTGGACAGCGGATTCGACGCGCACAGCACGATGTCGGCGCCGCCCGCCTTCAGCGTCCGCATCAGGTTGGCGGTCTCGCTCGTCACGTGCAGACAGGCCGAGATCCGGTAACCCGCGAGCGGCTGCTCGTTCTCGAAGCGCTGACGGATCGCGGCCAGCACCGGCATCT
>JBKPFU010000027.1:0-9450 GCA_046728975.1 Actinomycetota bacterium
GTCGCCCGATCCGACGCAGCGCCTCGTCGGGAGGGATGATCCGCTGCGGCTCGGCCTCGTCGACGCTGAACGGCCCGACCTCTATTCGGCGCAGCGTGCGGCAGTGCCCACCGAGCGCGTCGGCGACCGACCGGACGTATGTCCCCGAGCCGACCAGAAGGTCGAGCCGTGCAAGGCCGTCCCGATACGAAATGACGTCGAGCGCCTCGATCCGCGAGCGCCGCACCGGCATGTCCACCGCCACGCCGCGCCGGTGCAGGCGGTATGCGCGCTCGCCGCCGATCTTGACCGCAGACGCGGCCGGAATCGGCAGCTCCACCTCCCCGCGGAGGGCTCCGAGCCGCCGGTCGAGCTCCTCGGCCGACGGCGGCTCCGCCTCCTCCACGACGTCGCCCTCCGGATCGCCCGTCGCCGTCCGGGCCGTCAGGTCGACGTCCGTGACGTATCGCTTGTCGAGGCCCACGAAGCATGACGCGAGCTTAGTTGCCGCGCCTGACAACACGAGCAGCAATCCCGTCGCGAACGGATCCAGCGTTCCCGCGTGTCCGGTGCGGGCACCCGTGCGCCTGCGGATCTCGGCGACGACGGCGAACGACGACGGGCCGGCCGGCTTGTCGACCAGGATCAGCCCCTCCGGCTTAAGCGCGCGAGGCGGCATTCGCGGCGAACTCGCGACGCAGAAACTCTGTGATCTCCTCGACCGATTCGTTGCTCGAGAACCCGGCGGCCTGGCGATGGCCGCCGCCGCCAGCCTGACGTGCAATCGCCGAGACATCGAGCTCGTCCGTGCTCGCTCGCAGCGAAATCCGTCGGGACGGCCCGTCCGATCGCGGCGGCTCGCGGATCAGCGCCGCCATGTCGGCGCCCTCGACGGCGCGCAGGTAATCGATAATCCCCTCGGCGTACGCCTCGGCAGCGCCGATATCGGTGAAGTCCTGGCGCGTCAGATAGGAGACGACGAAGCGTCCGCCGTCGTAGATCTGCGCTCGGTCGAGCGCGCGGGCAAGCAGCTTCAGCTTCGCGAATTGCACGCTTTCGTAAACACCCTGGAACACGCGGTGGACGTTCGCCCCCGCCTCCACGAGCTCGGCGGCCAGCCGGAGCGCCCGCGGCGTCGTGTTCGTGTACTGGAACCGCCCCGTGTCGGTGACGAGCGCGATGTAGAGGGCCTCGGCCAGATCGGGCGTCAGATCGATCCCGAGCTCGGCGATCAGGTCGCGCAGGATCTCGCCCGTCGAGGACGCCGTCGGAACGATCAGGTTCAGTGCTCCAAAACCGGTGTTGTCGTGATGGTGGTCGATGTTGATCACGAGCGGAGGCCGGGAGAGGAGGTCCTGCTCCGGCCCGATCCGGCTCTCGTTGGCGCAGTCGAGCGCGATCAGCACCCTTTCGGTCCAGTCCTCCGGAAGCCGCCGCTTCAGCTGGGCGAGGGGCATGAACATGTATTCGCTCGGCAGCGGCGAGTCGCCGTAGAGGTACATCACACTGTCCTTGCCGAGCTCGTCGAGCGCCACCTTCATCGCGAGCAAGGATCCAAGCGCGTCGCCATCGGGGTTCTCGTGGGTGACGAGCAAGAAGCGGTCGCGCGCGCGGATCGCCTCGGCGACCGCCTGCAGGTCAGTCTTCGTGGGGGGCGAGCTCATCGATCAGCTGCGTCATTCGCACGCCGCGCTCGACGGACGGATCGTATTCAAACGCGAGCTGCGGCGTTCTCTTCAGCCTGAGCTCGCGCGCGAGCCTTGCCTGGAGGACACCGTGGGCGGCAGCGAGGCCTTCGAGGCTGCGCTCGCGCTTGCTCTCCGAGCCGAGGACGCTTACGAACACCCGCGCGTGACGAAGGTCGGGCGACGTCTTGACGCCGGTTACGGTGACGAAGCCGATGCGGGGGTCCTTGAGCTCCAGCACCGACGCGGCGAGCACCTCCCGGATCGCCTCGTTCACCCTGCGCATTCGCTCAGTCATCGAGCGTCACCACCCGCCGCTCGTGCCGCGAAAGCTCGAAGGACTGGCCGACCAGGTAGCGCTCCGCTCCGTCGAGCAGCTGTTCGACCTCGCTGTGGCCACGCGCTGAGCACGAGATCAGCAGCAGCGAACGCTGCCAGAGATCGTGGTGGTCGACCTCCGCCACCGACGCGCCAAAGCGCCGCTGGAGCTGCGCCTTGACCGACAGGAGCTCCTTCCGCTTTCCCTTCAACGATCCGTTTCCGGGAAAATGCAGCTCGGCGGAGAGGATCCCGACATAGCCCGCGCTCATGGCCTCCATTCTTCCGAAACGGACGTCTAACTAGACGTGCGCCGCTTCTTCGTGCTCGCCGGCGCGGCCGCCGTAGCGGTTGTCGTTGTGTTCGCAGCCTTCGCGCGGCCGCACACGCGCCCCGTCGCTCACGCGGGCGCCGGCGGCGGCTACAGCGGGGACGTCTACGCGCACCGCGGCTTCGCGTACCTGTCGAGCTGGCGCGGAAAGGACTGCCCCGCACGGGGTGTCCGGGTGTACGACGTCCGCCGCCCCACGCGGCCGAGGCGGGTAGCGACCTTCGCGAACGTCGGGTCCGACCCTGTCGTTCAGGGCACATGGACGGAGAAGACGATCGTCAAGCACGTCCGCAGCGCGGCGTTCAGCGGCGAGCTCGCTGTCACGAGCTTCCAGCATTGCAAGGACGTGCCAAGCTCGTTCGAGGGATTCGGCCTCTACGACGTGACCCGACCGAGCCGGCCACGCAAGCTCGCACTCGTCCCGCTCTCTCCGCGCGGCTCCCACGAGATCTGGCTCCAGGCGGCCGGGCGCCGTGTTTACGTGTACACGGCGATCCTCTATTCCGAGAGCGAGTCCGCGCCGAACTGCGATACCCCCGGCAGGCCGGGCTTTCGGATCTTCGACGTCTCGAACCCGAAGGCGCCGAGACAGGCCGGCGAATGGGGCGCATGGAAGGCGCTCGGCATCCGGCCGGGAACGTGCGGCGCCCGCGCCGGCAACTTCGTCCACTCGGTGATCACCAACGCGCGCGCGACACGCGCCTACCTCTCGTACTGGAATCTCGGCACCGTCATCCTCGACATCCGCAACCCCGCGCAGCCGCGATATCTCGGGCGGACGCACGACGACCAGGGCTCCGCGCACTCGGCCGCAGTCTCGCCCGACGGCGCCCTGCTCCTCGAGACGCACGAGCGGCCCGGCGGCCGAGTCTCGATCTTCGACATCCGCAATCCTCGAAACCCTGTGCGCCTGAGCGTGTTCAAGGCGCCCAAGCGCCTGCTCCAAGCGGCCCGGAAGCGGAACCTCGCCTATAGCGACAGCGTCCACGACCCGAAGCTCGTCGGCCGGAAGGCGTACTTCTCGTGGTACTCGCTCGGCGTGCTCGCGGCCGATCTCTCGAACCCACGCCGTCCTCGATTCCTCGGGCAGTTCATGCCGCGGGCCACTCATGACCCCGAGCGGAGCTTTTGCCCGGACGCATCTTGCTCGCTGACGTGGGGCGTCTACCCGCTCGGCCGGTACCTGCTGGCTTCCGACATGGTGGGCGGCCTCTCGGTCTTCAGGACTCGCTAGGCGCGGAAGCGGGAGCCGGCGGCGGCGGCGCCGGCGTCTCGAGGTCGGTGCGCTCGACCTCGCGGGTCTCGTAGACCTCGAGGACGTCGCCTTCCTTCACGTCGTTGAAGCCGTCGAGCAGGATCCCGCACTCGAACCCCTCCGCCACCTCGCGGACGTCGTCCTTGAAGCGCTTGAGCTGCGCGATCCGGGTCTCGTGGATGACGGTGCCGTCGCGCACCACGCGCACCCGTGCCCCGCGGCGGACGTTGCCCTGGGTGACGTAGGAGCCGGCGATCGTTCCGAGCCGCGAGACTCGAAACAGCTGCCGCACCTCCGCCTCGCCGATCGTCTCCTCGGTCGTGACCGGCCGGAGCATGCCGACCAGCGCCTGCTCGATGTCCTCGGTCAGCTGGTAGATCACCCGGTAGGTGCGGACCTCGACGCCCTCGCGCTCGGCCAAGGCACGCGCCTCTGCGCTTGGGCGGACGTTGAAGCCCACCACCATCGCGTTCGAGGCGACGGCGAGGTTGACGTCGTTCTCCGTGATCCCGCCGACACCCTGATGGACGACGTTGACTCGTACCTCCGGGTGCTGGATCTTCTGCAGCTCGCCGACGGCGGCCTCCACGGAGCCGACGACGTCGCCTTTGAGGATCAGGTTGAGCTCTTGGACGTCGCCCGCCTGCATCTCGGTGAAGAGCGTCTCGAGCGTGACGCCGGGCTTCGCTTGGCTCGCCAGCTGCTCCCGCCGGAGACGCTCGCCGCGAAGCTGCGCAAGGTGGCGCGCCTGGCGCTCGTTCTCGACCACGCGACCGTGCTCGCCGGCCGGCGGCGGCTTGTCGAACCCGATGATCTCGACCGGCTCGCCCGGGTGCGCCGCGTCGAGCCGCTCACCCCGGAAGTTATGCAGGGCCCGAACCTTCCCCCACGCGTCTCCTGCAACCACTGCGTCGCCGACGCGCAACGTCCCGCGGTGGATGAGCATCGTCGCCACCGGGCCGCGACCGACGTCGAGACGCGACTCGATGATCGGCCCCGAGGCTTCGGCCTTCGGATTCGCCTTCAGGTCGAGCTCTGCGTCGGCGACGAGGAGAACCTTCTCGAGCAGGTCGTCCAGGTTCTGCTTCGCCTTTGCGGAAACGTCCGAGTACTGCGTCGCCCCGCCCCAGTCCTCTGGCTGCAGCCCCTCGCCGGCGAGGTCGCCGCGGACGCGGTTGGGATCGGCGTCCGGGAGATCGATCTTGTTCACGGCCACGACGATTGGAACTTCGGCCGCGCGCGCGTGCGCGATCGATTCGCGCGTCTGCGGCATCACGCCGTCGTCCGCCGCCACGACCAGAACCGCGATATCGGTCACCTTGGCGCCTCTGGCGCGCATGGCCGTGAAGGCCTCGTGGCCGGGCGTGTCGAGGAAGGTGATCTTGCGCCCGTCGTGGTCGACCTGGTACGCGCCGATGTGCTGCGTGATGCCGCCCGCCTCGGTCTCGACGACCGCGGTCTCGCGAATCGCGTCCAGCAGCGTCGTCTTGCCGTGGTCGACGTGGCCCATGATCGTCACCACCGGAGGCCTGGGCGCGAGGTCCTCCTCGGCGTCCTCGTACTCCTCGACCTCGAGCTCCTCGTCGGCGGCGTGCTTGATCTCCACTTCGCGCTTGAGCTCGGCCGCGATCAGCTCGACCTCTTCGTCCGACAGCGATTGCGTCGCCGTCTTCGGCGCGCCGAGCCCCATCAGGATCTTGATGATCTGCGGCATCGAGACCCCGAGCGCCTGCGAAAGGTCCTTGACGGTTACACCCGACTCGACGGTGACGGGGCCGGTGGGCGGCGCCGGGGCAGGTTTCGGCGCGCGGCCGTCGGTGGGCCGCTCGCGGGCCTGGCGGGCTTGATCGCGTGGCCGCTGCCCCCCCTGGTCGATGACGACACGGCGCTTCCGCCGGCCCGTCATCGGCTGGCGGGGGCGAACCGGACGATTTGGTCTGCCGCTCTTGTCAGCCATCGGCGTCAGTGTAGAACCGTGCAAGCGTGGGTTCCACGCGCACGGTCTGTCGAAGGGTTCGATTGAAGCCGCGCCGCGACGCGGCGCGCTCGAAGCACGCGAGACGTCGGCACGTGTAGGCCCCCCTGCCGGGCGCCGTCGCGCTCCCGACCAGGACACCGTTCTGCGCCACGAAGCGGATCAACTCGGCCTGCGGCGCCTTGCGACCGCAGCCCACACAGGTCCTGACGGGAACCGTCACGCAGCCGGCTCGTCCTCCTCCTTCGCCGCCTCGGGCCCCGGTGCCGGAGGCTCGCCGACCGTCGTCTCGTGCCCCTCGAGCGTCTCCTCGACGCCCACGCCGCCGCTGACGTCGACCGGAGTCTCGGCTGCGGCCTCCTCGACCGGCGGCGCCTGCTCGACCGGAATCCCCGCCGGCACCTCGTCCGGCGGCGCAACCTCGGGGTGCGAGACGTCGAGATCGACCTCGTCTTCGGCCGCGGCGACGGCCGTCGCGCTCGGACCGTGTGTCGCGGCGACGTCGGCGGGCGCCTCGGAGTCGAGCGGCTCTCCGTCGCCGCCCTCGGGAATCGCCGGGCCCACCGCCTCTGCGTCGGGCGGAAGCTGGTCCGCGAGTGCCTCCAGCTCGGGCTCGGGCTCGGTGACGACGGGCTCCTCGTCCTCAGGCGCTCGCTTCGCGAGCTCCTGATGCGCGGGCACGCCGCAGTACCGCGACCCCGGCAGGGCCGCGTTCGGGCAGCGCTTGCCGTTCGCGAGGATCGCAGCGCAGCGCCCGGTGAACTCCTCGTCCTCGGTGTCGCCGGCAAAGGCAGCCTCGGCCTCGGCCTGCGCGAACTCGCTGTCCGACTGGATGTCGATCTTCCACCCGGTCAGCCGCGCCGCCAGCCGCGCGTTCATTCCTTCCTTCCCGATCGCGAGCGCGAGCTGGTCGTCGGGTGTGATCACCGTCGCCTCCTTCGCCTCGTCGTCGAGGTAGACCTCGCGCACGCGCGCGGGCGACAGCGCCTTCGCCACGAAGCGCGCAGGCTCGGGGTTCCACGGGATGATGTCGATCTTCTCGCCGCGGAGCTCCGAGACGACCATGCGGACGCGCGAGCCGCGCGGGCCGACGCAGGCGCCGACCGGGTCGACACCCTGGGCGTGCGACTCGACTGCGATCTTCGAGCGGTACCCGGGCTCACGTGCGACCGCGCGGATCTCGACCAGCCCGTCGGCGATCTCCGGCACCTCGAGCTCGAACAGCGTTCTGATCAGCTCGGGATCGCGGCGAGAGAGGATCACCTGGGGCCCCTTCGTGCCCGAGCGGACCTCGGTGATGACGGCCTTGATGCGCGAGCCCTGCTCGTAGCGCTCGCCGTCGACCTGCTCGGACCGCGGGAGCAGCGCCTCGACCTTGCCGAGGTCGACGAGCACGTTGTTGCGGTCGCCGGCCTGCTGGACGATGCCCGTGACGACCTCGCTCACACGGTCGATGTACTCCTCGTACATCATCTGACGCTCCGCCTCGCGGATGCGCTGGGTGATCACCTGCTTCGCCGTCTGCGCAGCGATGCGGCCGAAGTTCTCGGGCGTGACGTCGGCGCGTTTGACCTGATCATCGGGCACGTCCGACCAGTCGATGTCGAGGTCGTCGTCGTTGATCAGGACGTGCGACTTCTCGCCGTTCTCGGCCTCCGCCTCCTCGAGCTCGGTCAACACGCGCTCCCGGGCCTCCTCGATCAGCCGTTCCTCGATGTCGACCGGGAGCTCGATGGAGAAGACGCGGAAATCGCCTTCCTGGCGGTCGAGCTCGACCACGGCGTGGCGAGACGCGCCCGGCGTCTTCTTGTACGCGGCGAGCAGGGCGTCCTCGAGCGCCGTGATCAGCGTGTCCCCCTCGATTCCCTTGTCTCGTTCGAGCTCGTGAACGAGCTCGATGATCTCTCGGCTCATCTCACTTTCCCTCGTCGATCAGATTCCCCCGCACGATCTCGCCGTACGGGATGGCCACCTCGTCGCCGTCGACACCGACGGTAACTGCGCTCTCGTCGGCCCGCTTGACCTCGCCGCGGACCTTCGAGCGGGCTGCCGTCTTCAGCTTCACGTGACGGCCTACGACGCGCTGGAAGTGCTCGGGCTTGCGGAGCGGCCGCTCGATTCCCGGCGAGGAGACGTCGACGGAGTAGTCGCGCAGGTAATCCCAGAGCACGTGGGTGACGCGCTCGCAGAGTTCGTGGTCGACCTTGCCTTCGGCGCGGTCGATGTAGACCGTGAACCGCTCCGGGCCGCTGAGCTCGACTGCAACCACCTCGACGCCCGGCACGTTGTCCGCGACCTGGCGCGAGATCTCGCGCTCGAGCTCCCGCTCTTTTGTCCTGACGTCCGTCACTCCTGGCCCTCCTGGATTCGTTCCCCGGAGCCCGGCTGAGTCGGGCACCGGATCTCATAAAAAATGGGCGCCCCCGCGCCCATTTCGCCAAACGGTGAAATGTGGTCTCGGCAGGATAGCAATCGTGAGGCGAACGCCCATTCGAGCGAACGCCCCGCGTTTGTGCGGGGCGTTCCCCTAGACGCTGGCGGTCTGCGCCTGCTCGTCCTTGAGCCGGCGGATCAGCTCGGCGACGTCTGCGACCTCCTGCTCGAGATCGCGCTGGTAGTCCTCGAGCCGTCGCAGCAGCTCGTCCGGGCTCGGCACGCGCCGGTGGCCGAAGGGGCCGCACCGGCCACGGCCGCGATGGCGGTGTCCGTGCATCCGTTCACCTCCTCCCTCCCTCGTCGTATCGCTTCAAGAAGTCTTCGATGCGGCCCTGCGCGTCGCGAAGCGCCTCGGCCCAGTGGTCGAGGAGGCGGCGGCCGGCGGGCGTGAGCTCATACGTGCGCTTGGCCGGCCCCGGCAGGTCGGCGCTCCACTCCGAGCGGACGATTCCCTCCTCCTCCAGCCGGCGCAGCAGCCGGTAGAGGTTGCCGACATCCACCCTTCCTTCGCCGGCGAGCTCGGGAAGCCGGTCGATCAGCTCGTATCCGTGAAACGGGCGCTCGCGCAGCAGCAGCAGGAGCGAGGGCTCGACGAAGCGCTCGACCCGGGCGCGGACGGCCCAATGCCCAGGCCGAACCATGCGCCGGCTACGGGATCGTCTCGGTCGCGGGTGTCGATGTCGCATCGCTTCTGAGTATAGGTAAAAGACATATGTTTACGGCAGAACGATGGTGACAGGCTCGTCGTTCGCGCCGCTCGATCCTCATCGGGCGGGTCTCAGGTGAACCGCAGAATGGAGGGGAGATGAGATTCGACGGATACACCCACGGCCAGCAGCGCAAAGGGCCGGAGCGGCGAGCGTTTCCTGAGCCCGCTATCTCGCGCGAGACGATCGAACGGGTCGCGGCGGCTAAACGCAAGGCGGATGGTCGTGAGGCGTCTATCGAGTTGCACAGTGACCGTCTGCTGTACAGCGATGAAAGAGCTCAGATCTGCGGCGCTATGGAGCCGGAGCACCTCGATTCCTCGTTGCCCTCCGTCGAGGAGCGACCGTTCCGGGCCGCAGAGGAACGGGAGCTACGCTCCGGCTCCGCCCGCTTAATCAAGCTGATTCCCGCTTAACCAAGCTTGATTGACGTACTGCCCCGACAAGTGAACGGCGGGGACCTCAGTAGAGGTTACGGGGTCACAAGATGACCATGAGCGGCCCGTCTTTGACGAGCGCGACTCTCATCGTGCGTACCCCTAGCCCCGACAAACGCGTCGCCGAAACCGCTCATGGAGGGGCTCTCCCTGCTCCGGCGGCGCCGCGCGCGGGCGTTCCGGTTCAGCCGATCCGGTACGGGTTCAGCCGCCAGGCCGACCAGCGCCAGAACCAGGCCGGGACCGGCCGCGGTGTCGCCGGGCGCGCGCCGCGGCCGGCGGCGGGGGCGGCACGCCACGCGAGCAGCCTCCAGGCCCAGCCGGGAT
>JBKPFU010000028.1:0-12150 GCA_046728975.1 Actinomycetota bacterium
CTGCGGGCCGACCGGTGATCGTGGTGGAATTCTGGTGTGCGAGGAGCAAGCCAGGCGAGGACGCAGGGAGCGCCGTCATCCTAGGAGCCGTAGGCTGCGACCGAGGACGAAGCATGGCGCAGCTAATCGCGCGCCAGAGGCCGCCGACGATCGCCGGTCGGTCCGCGATTAGGCTGAATTCATGAAGATCGGCGTCGCCGGCCTCGGCTTCTGGGGGCCGAATCTCGCGCGCCAGTTCGACGAACTGGCCGAGCTGACCTGGCTCTGCGACGCGGCCGACGAGCAGCGCGCGCGGCTCGCCGATCGCTACCCGTCGGCGCGCCTGACGGGCGAGTTCGACGAGATGCTGGACGACCCCGAGCTCGACGCAGTGGTGATCGCGACGCCCGTGGTGACGCATTACGACCTTGCGAAACGCGCGCTCGAGGCGGACAAGCACGTCTTCGTCGAGAAACCCCCCGCCCTCTCGGCCGCCGACGCCGAAGAGCTCGTCTCCATAGCCGCGGAGCGCCGACGCGCCCTTATGCCCGGATATCTCCTCCTCCACCACCCGGGCGTTCAGAAGCTGAAAGAGCTGGTCGACTCGGGCGAGCTCGGAGAGATCCTCTACCTGTACGGCAACCGCCAGAACCTGGGACAGCTCCGCACGCACGAGAACGCGCTCTGGTCGCTCGGCGCGCACGATCTCTCCGTCATCCTCCACTTGCTCGGCGAGGAGCCGAGCGAGGTCTGGGCGCGCGGAGAGACGCTCGTCGGAGAGGTCGAGGACGTCGTCTTCTGCTACCTGCGGTTTCCCTCGGGCAAGGCCGCGCACATGCACCTCTCCTGGCTCGACCCGCACAAGATCCGCCGGATGACGGTGGTCGGAAAGGAGAAGATGGCCGTGTTCGACGACATGGAGCTGGAGCGCAAGGTGACGGTGTTCGACAAGGCGTTCGAGCCGCCGGGCGAGACGTACGGCGAGTGGCGGACGCGGACCGGCGACACCTACTCCCCGAAGATCCCGAACGACGAGCCGCTCCGCCTCGAGTGCCAAGCATTCCTGAGGCTTGTCGACGGGAACGGCGATCCGCTCGCCGCGGCACGGGACGGGGTGGCGGTCGTCCGGGCACTCGAGCAGCTCCAGGCTTCGCTGGAGCCGACACCCGCTTGAGCCTCACGCTCCTGCACGCCCCCAGCTCCTGCGCGGCGAAGCCCCGCTCCGACGGCGGCTGGCGCCGCTCGCTTGCCTCCTTTACCAGCGACACCCCAGGAACGTGAGCTACGAAGCCGGTCAGAACGTCGTCATCTATCCCGGCACCGTGATCGGGGACGGCTGCAAGATCGGCGACAACGTCGTCCTCGGCAAGCAACCGTCGCTCTCGCCCCGGTCGACCGCGCGGCAGGAAGAGCTGCCGCCGCTCGAGCTGGGCACAGAGACGGTGGTGGCCGCCGGGGCCGTCGTGTTCGCCGGAACGACGGTCGGCGCCCGTGTGGTCATCGGCGACCAGGCGTGTGTCCGCGAGCGCTGCCGGATCGGCGACGACGTCGTGATCGGGCGTGGGTCCCTCGTCGAGAACGACACCTCGATCGGGCAGCTGACCAAGATCCAGGCGAACGCGTATGTCACTGCCTACTCCACGCTCGAAGACAACGTCTTCGTCGCGCCCTGCGTCGTCACAACCAACGACAACTTCATGGGACGGACGGAACGGCGGCACGCGCTCCGGAAGGGACCGACGATTCGGCGCGGCGCGCGGATCGGCGGCGCCGCCGTACTGCTACCGGGGATCGAGATCGGAGAGGAGGCTTTCGTCGGCGCGGGAGCGGTCGTCCTCGGCGACGTGCCGGCGCGGGCGGTCATGGTCGGAAACCCGGCTCGTCGGCTTCGCGAGGTCGCCGACGAGGAGCTGCTCGAGAATCAGTAGCGCAGCTTGAGCCGGTACGACGTGTTCTTGCGCCCCCGCAGGCCGATCTCTAGGTAATACCACCCGGTCCTCGACGCCCGGTAGGCGATCCGCTCGATCGCGTCGGGGTGAAACGAAGAGGCGACGCGGTGTGAGCGCGGCGTGGCGTCGATGTCGCGCGTACCCGGCCGCCAGAGGATCAGGTTCGGGTTCGTGCCCGGACGGCCGCGGAGCGTCGCCAGGAACCGCTGGCCCCGAGACAGATGGACGCGGTAGACGTCGCGCGCGTCGTCCCAGAAGTCGATCGTGGCTCGAATCGTCAGCCTTCGGCGCAGGATCGTCGTGGCATGGCGGCCGGCATCGTCGTTCGGCTCCAGCCGATCGCGCGGCGGCAAGTAGTTCTGAACCGCCTTCACTGCGGCCGCAACGTCGAGGCGCCCCCACCCGGTGAGCGCGTCGCGGCCGGACATGCACTCGACACAGCCGTCGGCCGCAGTCGCGTCCGACGCGGTCCGCTCGAGCAGATAGCTGACCTGGTCGGCGGTCAACTTCGGCCGAAGGCTGAACAGGAGCGCCGCCGCGGCGGCCACCTGCGGTGCGGCAAAGGAGGTGCCGTGGGCGCGGCGGTACGGCTTTGGCGCGCAGCTGGAGTAGCCCTGCTCGCCGCAGCCGGCGGTGCGCGCCGTCAACCCGCGAGGGAAAGTCGAGAACATCGCCGCTCCGGGAGCCGCGAGATCGTTGTAGACCCGATCTCGGTTCGAAAAGGCCGGCACGGACCCGTCGGGGCCGTAAGCGCTTACCCCGAGCACGTGCGGCAGCGCTGCCGGGTAGCTCGCGAAGTCCCAGGGCATGCCGGGCGAATCGTTGCCGTTTCCGACCGATGCGACGACCAGCGCCCCGCGCGCGACGGCGTACTCGATCGCGCGCTGCTCGCTCGGCGAGAACCGGTCCTGGCGAGGGCTGAGAGGGTCCCGGGAGCCTCCGAAGCTCAGGTTGATCACCCGGGCCCGGTGGTCGGCGGCCCAGCGGATCGCCCGCGCCTCGGCGCGGTCCGGGATCGTGCCGTCGTCGCGCACGACTTTCGCCACCAGCAGGCGAGCCGAGAAAGCCAGACCGGAGATCCCCTGCCCGTTGTCGGTCGCGGCCGCGATCTCGCCGGCAACGAACGTGCCGTGCCCTTCGAGGTCGACGCCCGGCGAGCCGCCGACGAAGCTCTTCTTCAGCGCGATGCGGCCGGCGAACTCCGGGTGGCTCGCGTCGATGCCCGAATCGATCACCGCGACCCGGACGAGCGGCAGCGAGGGCCGCTGCGACCACGCATCGAAGGCGCGGACGTCGGTCAAGTACCACTGCTTCGGCTGCAGCGGGTCGTTGGGGCGGAACGCTGCGGCCACTGCGGGCACGGCGAGCGCGACGGCGACAGCGCCGACGAGCAAGGTCCGCCTCCTCATCACGCGGTGACCTGGACGAGCGGCGACACGGCGGCGGCGAAGCCGCTACTCGCCGGGACGACGGCGCGGTAGGTGCCGGGGACGAGCGCGTACACGGCGTTGAACCCGCCCTGCTGATTCTGCTCGGCCGTCGTCACCGTCCGCCAAGCGGAGCCGGCCTGACGTTGGATCTGCACGACCGCCCCGCCGGCCGGGACAACGGTCCCCACGAACCCCGTACGGTCCGCGCGCGCACGCAGGCGAAGGCGAGGCGCCACGGCGACCGTGATCGCGGCGCTCGTGATGCCGTCGGCGACCAGCCGGTACGAGGTCGCGATCCGCGGCCTCACAACCGGTGCGACGCGGCCGCCGCGGGGGGTCAGCGGGCCCACCGTCCGCCAGCTCGTCTCTCGATACGACAGCGCCTGAAGTTGCACACGCGCAGCTCCCTTGGCCACCCCGGGTAGCGAGGTACGCGTGCCGTAAACAACCGGCGCAGCAGGCGCGCTGAGGGACAGCATGGCGATCCGGAACCAGCTCGAGCGGAGGCCGAGCGTCTGCCGCACGTCGTAACCGCTCAAGCTGACCTGCCCGCGGGTGCCTTTCACGGTCAGCGTGCGCACCCGGCCCGACGGCGCAGCGGCCGTCTGGACGTCGACGACGCGACCGGGAACCTTCAGCCGGCGGGCGAGCCCGGCCGGCGAAACGCGAAACGGCTTCCAGAGGTGATACGGCGAGATACCGTCGAAGGGGTCGGCGACGGAGACGAGATACGGGATCGGCTGTGCACGCGGCCAGACGTCCTGAATCGCGGCCGTGCGACCGCCCGAGGTCGAGAAGAAGAGCGTGTCCGCGACCTGACCGCCGTAGACGACGACCTTGCCGGCGGTCGCGTTGACCGCCGCGGTCGTGCCGGGAGCCTCGTGCGGGATGCCGAGGTAAACCTGGCTGCGGGTGTCGGGGAACAGATCGAAGGTCCCTCGGCGGCGGATGCGCGAGACGGCATAGGAACGGGCAACGACGGCCTGCGCCTTGAGCGCTTCCGCGGCCCAGGTCTTCGGCATCTCCGAGGGCACGACGCCCCACAGGTACGGCTCGAGCCCGACGACGTTGACGATCTGAAGCCGGCTGCCCTCCTTGATCACGCGCAGCGAGCCTCGGTAGCCCCTTCCGCCGAACGCGAGCGGAGCCGCTCCGGGGTCGAACAGGAGCGGGCCGGGTAGCGCCTGTGCGGGCTGATAGGGGTCGACTTTGAGCTTGAAGCCCGGCCCGAACGAGTACGTCCCCGCCTCCAGTGGGAACCGATTGCCCTCGCCGTCGGTGACCGCGAACGGCTGCTTCGATGAGATCGTCGCCTTGGCGCGGCCGCGGGCAAGGAGGACTCGGACGCGCCGGACCGGCGCCTGCGCGATGGTCGTGCCCTTGTAGTAATGCGTGACGATGCGGTCCCACTTGAAGCCGCGCAGCGCGTAGCCGTAGGCGCCGTACTGGCTGAGCCCGATCCCGTGGCCCCAGCCTCGGCCGGTGATGAAGAAGCTGGGCTCGGTCGACACGCGTGCATGCGTCGCCGATTGCGTCGGCGCACCGCTGAGCCCGAGCGCGAGCGAGACGGCTGTGACGAGCGTAGGAACGAGCATCGCCGAGACCCGAGTTGTTTATCGGCTCCCAACCCGAGGAACCGCAGGAGGACCTGGATGAGGCTAGCGCATCTGCCTGTCCGATTCTCGTTTCTTTACAGCCTGTTCAAGTCCTCAGCGCTTGGGTTTTAGCGGCTCCGGCGGGGGGAAATTCCGTTGCGCGAGCGGCTTCCTGGCCGTCGTCTCGCACATGGCGGTCGACACCGACATCCTTCCTGCGCGTTATCGCTCTCCGCAGCGCGTCGGGCGCGGCGGGATGGGCGACATCTATCGAGCGACCGACGAGGTGCTTGGCCGCCAGGTGGCCGTCAAGGTCCTGGCCGATCGCTACGCGCACAACGAGGACATCCGCCGGAGGTTCACGCGGGAGGCACTGGCCGCGGCGCGATTGTCGGGTGACCAGAGCATCGTCACGATCTTCGACGTCGGCGAGCACCACGGCCGCCCGTTCATCGTCATGGAGTATCTCGGGGGCGGCTCGCTCGAGGACAAGCTCCGCGAGGAGGGAGCCCAGCCGCCAGGGCGGGCGCTGCCGTGGCTCGAGCAGACGGCGAGCGCGCTCGACGCGGCCCACCGGCGCGGGATCGTGCATCGCGACGTCAAGCCCGCGAATCTGCTGCTCGACGACGTCGGCAACGTTCACGTCGCCGACTTCGGGATCGCGAGCGCGGCCGACCTCGACTCGCTGACGATGACGGGCACAGTCCTCGGCACCGCCGGCTACCTTGCGCCCGAGCAGGCGAACGGCGAGCGCGCGACGCCGGCGAGCGACCGCTACGCGCTCGGCGTCGTCACGTTCGAGCTGCTCACCGGACGGCGTCCGTTCGAACGCGAATCCGCCACAGCCGAGGCCGCGGCCCATTTGCACGCGGCGGTCCCTTCGGTCTACGAGTTCTGCGACGACCTACCGGGGCATCTCGACCCCGTCTTCCGCAAGGCGCTCGCCAAGGATCCGGACGAGCGCTATCCCACGGGCGCCGAGTTCGTTGCGGCGCTGCGCGACGCCCTGGCGCAGGCGGCAGGTACGACGCGCGAGATCCCGTTGGCTCCGCCGGCCGGGGGTGCCGCGGGAAGGCGGCTCCCGCCGGCGGCGATCGCGGTCGTGGCGCTGCTCGCGGCCGCCGGGATCGGCGGAGCGATCGCCGCCTTCCTGCTGACGCAAGGCGACGAGTCGGCCGCGCCGCAGGTTCGGACACGCGTCGTGGTGCGGACGAGCCCGACGCGAACGGTCACCCAGAGCCAGACGGTTACGACAACGCAGCAGCCTCCGGAGACGACGGTTCCGCTGCCGCCTCCGTCGCCTCCGCCCCCGGCCGGTGGCCAGAGCGGCGCGCAGCTCAACGACCGCGGCTTTGCGCTCATGCGACAGGGCGACTACGCGGGCGCGTTGCCGCCGCTGGAGCAGGCCGTGGCGAAGCTGCGCGGGAGCGGAGAAATCAACGAGGCCTACGCCAGCTACAACCTCGCCTACACGCGCTTCCGGCTAGGCCGCTGCGACGGCGTGCTGGCGCTGCTCGACCGCTCGGAGGCGGTGCAGGGCCGGCGGAAGGAGATCGACCGCCTGCGCAAGGACGCGGGCAAGGCTTGCCCCGCGCAGTAAACGTCTAGCGCCAGGCCCGAGGCACGGCTTGCGGTGCCGTTTTCAGGCCGTGCCGGCTCCGCCGGTGCGTCCGTCTGAACTGACGGGTCGAGCCGAATGGGTCAGCGCCAGGCCGTCTCTTCGACAGGTGCTCTTTCACGCAGGGGCTCCCACCACTCGCGGTGTGCCTCGTACCAGCGAA
The DNA here is from genome assembly GCA_046728975.1 of Actinomycetota bacterium. Taxonomy (GTDB): domain Bacteria; phylum Actinomycetota; class Thermoleophilia; order Gaiellales; family Gaiellaceae; genus JBKPFU01. The sequence continues at coordinate 6,735 of JBKPFU010000028.1, forward strand.
TCGTCTCCTCGAGCCCGCCCTCGAACTCCCGCTCGGGGACCCACCCGAGCTCCTGCCTGATCTTGCGGGAGTCGAGCAGGTAGCGGCGGTCGTGGCCCGGCCGGTCGGGCACGATCGTCTTCAGGTCCTGCGGCTTCTCGAGGATGGCGAGCACGGCGTCGGCGATCTCCTCGATCGACTTCTCGACGCCCGAGCCGACGTTGTATGTCTCACCCTCGCGCCCTCTCTCGAGCACGAGCTCGATCGCAGCGCAGTGGTCGAGCACGTGCAACCATTCGCGCCGGTTCTGCGTGGACGCATACATCGGCAACGACTGATCGTCGATCGCGTTCGTGACGAAGAGCGGGATGACCTTCTCGGGGAACTGGTAGGGGCCGTAGTTGTTCGAGCAGTTGGTGATCGTCACCGGGAGGCCGAACGTCTCGGAATACGCGCGCACCGCGTGATCTGCGGCCGCCTTCGAGGCGTTGTACGGCGTCCGCGGCCGGTAGGGCGTCTCCTCCGTAAACGCCTCGTCCGAATCAAGCGCCAGGTCGCCGTAGACCTCGCAAGTCGAGACATGGTGGAACCGGTCGACGCCCGTATGTCGGGCGGCGTCCAGGAGCGTCTGGGTACCCAGCACGTTCGTCCGGAAGAACCGAACGGGATCGACCACCGCCAGGCTGTTGTGCGACTCCGCGGCGAAGTTGACGACGGTCTCGATCCGCTCGTCGCGAAGCGTCGCCAGAGCCAGCTCCGGGTCGCAGATGTCGCCGTGGACGAAGACGATCCGGTCCTCGAGGTCCTCGAGGCTGCGCCGGTCGCCTGCGTACGTCAGAAGGTCGTAGACGACGACGGTGTCGTCCGGGTGGCGCTCGAGCCAGTGGCGGACGAAGTTGGAGCCGATGAATCCGGCTCCGCCGGTGACGAGCAGGCGCATTTGGCGGAAGCCTAGTGCCCTAGTGCAGCAGCCGCTCCAAGCAGGCCCGCAGCCCTTCTCGCCAGTGCGGGAGGCGTGGCGCGTCGGCGCGCTCGCTGCGAAGAACCGAGTAGGCCGGCCTCGCAGCCGGCCGGGCCAGTTGCACGCTGGTGATCGGCGTCACGCGGCAGTCGAGCGCCGCCTCCTCGAAGATCGCACGCGCGAACTCGGCCCAGCTGCATTCGCCCTCGGCAGCGACGTGCCACAGGCCCTGCGGCAGCTCGAGCACGTCGCGCGTCGCCGCCGCGAGGTGCGCGACGTACGTGGGAGACCCGATCTGGTCGTCGACGACCGACACCTCGGCCTGCCTGTGGCCGAGCTCGAGCATCGTGCGGACGAAGTTCTTGCCCGTCCAGCCAAAGAGCCACGAGCTGCGCACGATCCATCCGTCGCGAATCTCACGCTCGCCGTCGAGCTTCGATCGGCCGTAGACCGACACCGGACCAGGCTCATCGGACTCGACGTACGGCTCGCGCTTCGTGCCGTCGAACACGTAGTCGGTCGAGTAGTAGACGACGGGCGCGCCGAGGGCGACGACGTTCGCCGTCCCCTCGACATTCACCTCGCGGACGGCTTCCGGCTCCCGCTCGGCGCCGTCGACGTCCGTCCAGGCCGCAGCGTGCAGGACGAGCCCGGGCGTGTAAGCCAGCTCGCCCGACGTGACGTCGAACGTCGCGCGGTCGCGCGCATCCGCGTGGGGAAAGACCTCCTGCAGCGCCCGGCCGAGCTGGCCGCCGGCGCCCGTGACTAAGACGCTGTTGCGTCCCGTGCCGACAGGATCGGCGATTGCGTGCTCCAGAGCTGCTTGACCCGCGGGTCGTCCCACGGAATCTCGTTTTCGTCCGGGTCTTCGGGGTCGTACTCCTCGCTGACGTGGTAACAGAAGAGGAGATCGGTCAGCGCCTCGAAGCCGTGCGCGTAGTGGCCCGGGATGTAGACCGCGATCGGATTGTCGTCGCCGATGTCGGCCGTGAAGGTCTCGCCCGTCTCGCGGTCGAGGACGACGACGCGGGCTGTCCCTTGGAGACAGGCGAAGAGATCGTCCTGGCCGCGCTCGTGGTAGTGCAGGCCGCGGATCACGCCCTGCTTCGAAAAAGAGAGGTTCGTCTGCCGGGACGGCTTCTCCAGCCAGCTCTCGCGGCGCAGCTCGAGGAACCAGCCTCGCTCGTCCTCGCGCCGCCGCAGCGGGATCTGGCGGATGCCCCTCACTTGTTCGCGCCGTTGGCGCGGACGAAGTCGTTGACCTCGTAGTACGCGTCGATCGACTCGCCCGCATCGCCCCAGAACCCCTCGAGCACGTCGTACTGCATCGTGCCCTGCTCGACGTACCAGTTGTTCACGTCGGTGATCTCGAGCTCGCCGCGGCCCGAGGGGTTCAGCATCGGGATCACGTCCCAGACGGACTCGTCGTAGAAATACACGCCCGTGACCGCGAACTCGCTCGGCGGGCTCTCCGGCTTCTCCACGATTCGCACGACGCGGTCGCCGTCCAGCTCGGCAACGCCGAGATGCCGCAGGTGCTCGGGCTCACCGAGCCGCGCAAGCACGATCCGGCCGCCCTCCTCCTGGCTTTCGAAGTTCTCGATCGCCGAGCGGATGGAGCGCTCGAACACATTGTCGGCGAGCATCACCACGATCCGATCGCCGCGCCCGAACCGCTCCGCCAGCCCGAGCGCCTCGGCGATCCCGCCCTCCTGCTCCTGGTAGGCGTAGAAGAGCCGATCGATTCCGTGCTCGTGCCCGTTTCCGAGTAGCCGGAAGAACTCGCCGGCGTGCGTCCCACCGGTGACGAGCATGATCTCCTTGATGCCGGCCGCGACGAGCGCTTCGATCGCGTACGTGACCATCGGCCGGTCGTAGATCGGTAGCAGGTGCTTGTTGGTGATGCGGGTCAGCGGGTTGAGCCGTGTGCCCTTCCCGCCGGCGAGGATGACGCCCTTCATGCGCGCGTGATGCTAAGCCAACGTGGGTAAGCCGACGGCATGGCAGAAGACCGACCTCCGCTCCTCGCGGGCGAGGACGACGTTCCGAGGCAGCCGGCGCCGCCGCTCGACCCGTACACGCCGGAGCCTGGGCCGCGCGCCGGCGACCGGCGTGCGTTCCGCGTCTTACCGCTCGCCTTCATCGTCATCGCGATCGTCATCGCGATCGTGATCTGGGCTGCGGTCCGCTAGGGCTAGTCCAGCTCCGTTTACGGTCTTATCCTCGATCCATGGGGACGGAGGGGCTGATCCAGCTCGCCGATGTCGTCAAGACGTACGACACGCCGGCCGGAAGCTTCCCGGCGCTGAACGGCGTCAGCCTCGAGGTCGGCGGCGGCGAGTTCGTGGCAGTGGTCGGGAAATCCGGCAGCGGCAAGTCGACGCTCGTGAACATGATCACGGGCATCGACCGGCCCACCTCCGGTGAGGTGTGGGTCGACGGCACCGCCGTCCATGAGTTGACGGAGGGCCAGACGGCCAAGTGGCGGGGTCGCAGCGTAGGGGTCGTCTTCCAGTTCTTCCAACTGCTGCCGACGATCTCGCTGCTCGACAACGTGATCCTCCCGATGGAGTTCGCGGGGCTCTACTCGGCCCAGGAGCGGCGCGAGCGAGCAGCTCGCCTGCTGGGGCGGGTCGGCCTCGCGCAGCAGGCCGACAAGCTCCCGTCGGCGCTCTCGGGCGGACAGCAGCAGCGGGTGGCAATCGCGCGCTCACTCGCGACCGACCCGCCGCTGATCGTCGCCGACGAGCCGACCGGAAACCTCGACTCGAAGACGGCGGAGCACACGTTCGAGCTCTTCGACGAGCTCGTCGAGGCCGGAAAGACGGTAATCATCGTCACGCACGACAACGACCTCGCGGTGCGCGCAACCCGGACGGTTGTCGTGCTCGACGGCGAGGTCGTGAACGAGTACGTGCGTCAGGCGCTCGCGCCGCTAGACATCGACGCGCTCGGCGTCGCGTCGGCGCGGCTTCGCCACGAGAAGTACGAGCCGGGATCGGTTGTCGTCAAGCAAGGGGAGGAGGCCGATACCTTCTACATCGTCACCGAAGGCGAGGTCGACGTCGTACTCGAGTATCCGAGCGGACAGGAGATCCCCGTCAACACGCTCGGCAGGGGCGCCTACTTCGGGGAGATGGCGCTGCTGCAGGGCGGAATGCGACGCGCGACCGTCCGCGCAGGCCGCGAGAGCGCGGTCGAGGTGATGGCGCTCGACCGCGAGACGTTCGTGCAGCTGATCGACGAGTCCGACCAGGCTCGGCGGGAGTTCGATCGCGTGATGGCCGAGCGGCTCGAGGGGCTGCGCGCGGCCGGATGAGGCTCCCGGCGGCGCGGCTGCGCAAGGTCCTCGGCGACCTGCGCGCCAGCAAGCCGCGGACCGCGCTGGTCGGGCTGTCGATCGCAGTCGGAGTGATCGCCATCGGGATGGTCGCGGGCGCACGCGCGATGATGCTCGAGAGCCTCCACCGCAGCCGCGCCCAGGCTCATTTCGCGAGCGCGACGTTTCTCACCGACGGCTTCGGCGCCGGCGTCGTCCGTCGCGTGCGTTCGATTCCCGCAATTCGCGACGCGGAGGCGAAGCGGATCGTGACACCGCGGCTCGCGGACGGGCGCGACCTCCGGCTGCTGGCCGTCGACGACTTCACTCGAATGCGGATCGCGCGCGTCTCGGGCGAGGACGGCGCATGGCCGCCGCCCACAGGGACGTTGTCGGTGGAGCGCGCCTCGGTCTCGAAGCTTGGCGTCCGCCAGGGCCAGTCGCTCCGCCTCAGGCTGCCGGGCGGCCCGGCCCGCACGATCCGAATCGCCGGCACGGCGCACGACCTCGCCTCGCCCTCCACGCGGACGTCGGGCGTCCTCTACGGCTATGCCGACGCGGCCACCCTTCGCCGGCTCGGTGACCACGGCCGGCCGAACGAACTCGACATCTCGGTGGAGGGCGACCGGGATCGGGCGCTCGCCGCCGCGACCGCCGTTCGCCGGGAGCTCGAGCGCAGCGGCGTCGCCGTCCGCTCGGTGGCAGTGCCGAAGCCGGGAACGTTCTGGGCGAACGACGCGGTGAACTCGATGGTCCTGCTGCTGACCGTGCTCGGCGTGGTGTGCCTGCTCATGAGCGGCTTCCTCGTCGTCAACATCGTCTCGGCGCTCGTCACGCAGCAGCGGCGGCAGATCGGCGTGATGAAGGCGATCGGTGCAAGCGAAGCGGCGACTGCGGGCCTTTATCTCACCTCCGCCCTCGTGTTCGGCGCCCTAGCGCTGATCGTCGCGATTCCGGCCGCGGCCGCCGCCGCGCTGGCACTCGTCGCCTACTCGGCCGGGCTGATCAACCTCGACCCGCCCGGGTTCATGCTGCCGCCCAGCGCGCTCGCCCTCGAGATCGGCGCCGGCGTCGCCCTCCCTCTCGCTGCCGCGCTCGTGCCGGTGCGCACCGGGAGCAGGATCACCGTTCGGCAGGCGATCGCCACCGAGGCCGGA